>NZ_VPEB01000020.1:0-52912 GCF_013417415.1 Acinetobacter sp. YH12254
TTGTGCTGGCGACAATAGCAAGAGTGAACCACCTGATCCCTTCCCGAACTCAGAAGTGAAACCTCTTTGCGCTGATGGTAGTGTGGGGTTACCCATGTGAGAGTAAGTCATCGCCAGCTCATTATTCAAAACACCCTCAAGCCAAGGCTTGGGGGTGTTTTTTTGTGCGTGGGGTTTATAATTATTAAGATAAAACTGTCCTTAAAACTTCATCTCATCGCAACTGTCCTGTCATTCACGCTGTATTAAATAAGACGTCGACTTTATAAAAAGATGAATAGACGTATGAGAAAAATTTCTTTAAGTTTGCTGGCGGTCTCTGTATTCGCTCTGACGGCATGCAATGAATCCGATGATAAAACCCTTCAGCCCATCGAAAGCGTAACTGAACCAACTTTGGTGTCTTTTGCCAAACTGGATGTAGAGACCTATGCAGAAGGCTCTGATTCAGGACGAGATGTACGTGGAGCAAATGGTATTTTTCCTCCATTTTCAGGCCAGCCTGTACAGGGTTTTTCTGCTGCATTAAAGCAGCCGGATGGAACTTATCTGGTGATGTCGGATAATGGCTTTGGCTCGCAGGATAATTCTTCTGATTATTTATTGCGTTTGCATCATCTTTCTAGCGATTTCAGAACCAAGGCGGGCGGTACAGCAACTGTCAAACATTTATCTTATATTCAGCTTCGTGATCCGAACAAACTGATTCCTTTTGAAATTGTCCATCAGAATACTCAAGAGCGTTTATTGACAGGTGCTGACTTTGATCCGGAATCTATGCAGCGCGCGCCCAATGGCGATATCTGGATTGGAGATGAATTTGGCCCTTATTTATTACATTTTAGTGCAGATGGAATATTAAAAAGTCCGCCGATTGCTTTAGCGCATCCATTAGAAGCTGGAACTGAACTCAGATCTCCACAAAATCAGCTAAACAAGGGGACTATCGGTTATATTGACGGTTATATTGAACCTTTGGTACAGCAGAGTGGGGGCTTTGAAGGTATGGCAATTTCCCCCAATGGTCGCTATTTATATCCTTTACTTGAAAAACCTTTATTAAATGCCACGACGCCACAACTAATCATTTCAGAATTTGATCTGGAAAAGAAAGTTTATACTGGAAATTTCTATTATTTTGAGTTGGCTTCGAAAGCCTCTGCAATTGGTGATTTTCAGTTATTTAGTGCCAAAGAAGGTGTGATTATTGAACGTGATGACAGTGAAAATAATCTGGGCGGCTATAAAAAATTAATCAAGGTCAGATTGAATCAGTCCGGTGAGTCTGTCGCACGTGAAGAACTGGTTAATTTAATGGATCTGGCCAATCCAGATTTACTTTATGGTCCGGTACGTCCGGGAGATCTTGCCACCGGTCAGCGCTTTGGTTTTCCATTTCAGACCATTGAAGACATTATTATTGAAGGGCCTGATTTAATTACCGTCTTGAATGACAATAACTTTCCCGGTTCAAGTGGTCGTAATCGAAATCTGGCAGATGATAATGAAATTATTCAGATCCGATTAGCTCAAGCATTATATTAATTTCAGTTTTTTCTCAATTTTAAAACGTTCCCTGAGTCTGAGAACTCAGGGATTTTTATATCGAAGAAGTAGCTTGAATTGTTAAGAAATCATTAAAAACTGGACGCATGGGTTTAGAATTTTGAGCAAAGCTTAAGACTTTAGTCGCATATTGCCTGAAAATTAGCTGTGTTGAACTAAGTTGTTGCACGAACATGGCGATAAGAATCATTAAAAATAATAAATAAGAGTTAGTGGCATGTGTCGTGCTGAAAACAACGAATAATAACTCACAGGAGGTGAGTAAAAATGGTAGAAAACACGAAAATGGCAGCAAATACGGTTAGTGTGAATGATGTGATTGATCAGGCAAAATTCACTAAATTTCACTTAAGCATTGTATTGTGGTGTTTGTTTATTGTTCTATTTGACGGGTATGATTTAGCAATTAACGGTGTCGTTCTGCCTCTACTGATGCAGGAGTGGGGCATGAGTGCTGTTGAAGCAGGCATGCTTGCCAGTACAGCACTAGCCGGCATGATGTTTGGTGCCATGCTGTTTGGGATGCTTGCAGACAAAATCGGTCGTAAAAAAGTGATTTTAATTTGTGTCACTTTATTTAGTGCTTTTACATTTTTGGGTGGATTTACCACCACTCCAACAGAGTTTGGTATTTTACGTTTTATTGCCGGCTTGGGCATAGGTGGGGTATTACCTAACCTGGTTGCTTTAACCTCTGAATATGCGCCTAAACGTTTAAAAAGTACACTTGTAACCACCATGTTTAGTGGTTATGCCGTAGGTGGGATTATGGCTGCATTATGTGGTACATGGTTTACCCCAAGTTTTGGTTGGGAAATTATGTTCTTCATTGCAGGTATTCCCTTACTTTTTGTTCCATTGTTTTGGAAGTTCTTACCTGAGTCTCTAACTTTCTTGGTTAAAGAACAAAAAATGAATGAGGCACGTCATTTTATAAAACGAGTTGAGCCAACTGCAGACGTACGAGCAGACACTGAACTGGTTCTAGCCACAGGCGATCAGACACAAAGTGCATCAGTAAAAGCGTTATTTACAGAAAATCGTGCCACAGGAACATTCTTATTTTGGATTGCTTTCTTTATGTGCTTACTCATGCTTTATGCACTTGGAAGTTGGCTGCCAAAACTCATGATGGCTGCGGGATATTCTTTAGGCAGCAGTTTAATGTTCTTATTAGCACTGAATATTGGTGCCGTGATCGGAACCATTAGTGGTGGTATTCTGGCAGACCGTTTTGACTTTAAACCTGTTCTTATTAGTATGTTAACTGTGGGTGTACTGTCTCTGGTTGGTTTAGGCTTTAACTCTCCAACACCTGTTATTTATTTACTTGTCAGTTTAGCAGGTGCTTCATCTATTGGTACCAGTATCTTGTTATATAGCTATGTTGCTCAATACTATCCTGTTGCAGTACGTTCTACCGGTATTGGTTGGGCTTCTGCTGTGGGGCGTACAGGTGCAATTGTGGGTCCAATTGTGATTGGTATGCTGCTGGGTATGGAATTACCACATAAATGGAATTTCATCGCGGTTGCCATGCCGGGTATTATTGGTATCATCGCTATTTCAATGATTCGTCAACCACAACCCGGTCGCGTTCAGGTGAAACAATTAAAAGCAGCCAAAATTTAAACGATCTTCATTGATTCATTCAGTTTAAAAAACCCCTTTGTCTGAAGGGGTTTTTTATATCTTTAGTATGAAATAAAACCACTCAAAAAAAGTGATTGAGCTAAAAAATCTACAAATTCTGCTTAAATTAAAGTCATTATTATTAATGGCTTAAAATTTAATTTTAATAATAATGTGACATATCACGCAAATAAATGGCATTACATTTGTCATAGCAGAATATCAATTAGTCTTATTGTGCCTTAAATCCCGCTTGCGTATATTGCCTGACATTGAAGATTGCCTTCAATCTTCAACAAAGATGTTATGGACAAGTACTCATGGGAGATGAGAACGATGACAACGGAAAAAATAGATGTAAATTCTGTAGTCGATAATGCGAAATTCACGCCTTTCCACTTCAATGTAGTTGCTTGGTGTTTACTTATTATCTTATTTGATGGCTACGATTTAGCAATCAATGGTGTGGTTTTACCCTTACTGATGCAAGACTGGGGCTTAAGTGCAGTGCAAGCGGGCATGCTTGCAAGTACCGCACTGGCTGGCATGATGTTTGGTGCGATGATCTTCGGTTCCCTCGCGGACAAGATCGGTCGTAAGAAAGTGATCATGATCTGTATTGTATTATTCAGTGGTTTAACTTTTGCGGGTGGCTTTGCCTCAAATCCAACCGAATTCGGTATTTTACGTTTTCTTGCCGGTCTGGGTATTGGTGGGGTCATGCCGAATCTGGTGGCATTGACTTCGGAATATGCGCCACAAAAAATGCGCAGTACCTTGGTAACCACCATGTTTAGTGGTTATGCCGTCGGTGGTGTAATGGCTGCGTTGTTGGGTTCATGGTTTACCCCAAGTTTTGGTTGGGAAATCATGTTCTTTATCGCGGGTATTCCATTATTTTTATTACCAGTGATCTGGAAATTTTTGCCTGAATCGCTGGCATTTATTGTGAAGCAAAACAAGCAGGCTGAAGCACGTCAAATCGTACGTCGTCTGGCACCAAATCTAACGGTTACCGAGAATACAACGCTTACCCTGCCACAGGAAAATGTGCCTGAAGCAGCAAACGTGGTGAGCTTGTTCCGTCGTGGCCGTGCGGTCAATACCTTATTGTTCTGGGTCGCGTTCTTCACTTGTCTGTTAACTATGTATGCTTTAAGCAGCTGGTTACCGAAGTTGATGATGGCAGCGGGCTACTCGATGGACAACAGTCTGATGTTCATGATGGTGATGAACGTGGGTGCGGTTGTAGGTATTGTGGGTGGTGGTATTCTGGCGGATCGTTTCCACTTGAAACCGGTACTGATGTTCCTGGGTATTATGGGTGCGATTGTGATGAGCCTGATGGGCTTCCAGTCGAATTCGTTCCTGCTTTACATCTTGGTGTTCTTGGCGGGTGCAGCGTCGATTGGTTCGCAAATGTTGCTATATAGCTATGTTGCGCAGTTCTACCCACTTGCGGTACGTTCGACAGGTATTGGCTGGTCTTCTGCGATTGGTCGTATGGGCGCGATTGTAGGGCCGATCCTGATTGGTGGTTTGCTTGGTATGAACCTGCCTGCTTACTTCAACTTTATGGCAGTCGGCTTACCGGTTCTGATTACTGCAATTGCGGTTGCGTTAATCATGCATGACAATGAATCTGAAAAGATTGGTGCAATTGAGCCAGCAGTGTCTAAAGCTTAAAGCTAAGTTTTTAAATAAGAAGCCTCCGAAAGGGGGCTTTTTTATTATTATCATTAAATGATAAATTTTAAAAATATTAAAAAAGTGATAAATAAATGAACCTAAATGATCGTTTTAAGAAGTTTGCGGATTCTGAATATGAATCGATAGATGATATACAGGATATTAAATTTATAGGGCGTAAGGCAGATTATTTTGCTTTTGAGCGCTCATGGATTTTAGAAGTCAAATTTTTAGAAAAAGATAGACAGAGTACAATTAATGACTTTACAAATGATCAAGTAGATAAAGATCAGGATTTCCCAGAATTTTTTGGGACTGTACATATTGAAGAGTTGATCCAAAAACATAAAGATCCTAATTTTATTAGAAATAAATTATGTGATTATGCCTCTCGAAATTTGCGATCACTTCTTTCATCAGCAGATAAACAAATCTCTGAAACTAAAAAAGCTATAGGAAAAGATGATTGCACAGGGATATTAGTTCTTCTAAATGAAAGAAATGATTTTCATGATCAAGATTTTATTTACCAAGAAATAAGTCGTCTATTACATAGAAAAGATGAACAAGGCAATATTCAAAGAAAACATATACAGGGTGTATGGTATATCCATGAATATAAAGAAAATAATAAAAGAAATGTTTTCTCTAGTTTTTTAATGGGTCCTACAGCTAATATTGAGTCAGTTAAATCATTAGGAAATTTTTTGCACATGGATTGGATTAGTTATAATGGATATGCTTTTATACCCTCAGACTTAAAATAAATCTTGAGGTAGATTCTATGCAATTCGACTCATTCTCCCCAATCCCTGAAGATGATGACGAATTACATCTTCCTGAACTGGTGTACTGGGCTTCTTTAGGCGATGTTGAACAGGTCGAGCAAGGCTTACAGGAAGGTCTGGACGTTAACTCTGCCGACGAAGAAGGCTATAGTGCTTTACAGGCCGCTGCTGAAAATGATCATCTGGAAGTGGTCAAACTCTTGGTCAGCAAGGGTGCTGATATTGCACATCGCAGTCCTAATACTGCTTTAGAATTGGCCGAAATGGAAGGCAATAAAGAAGTGATGGTTTATCTAAAAAGCTTGACCGGAACTATTTAAAGCAAAAGAGAACCTCAATCATGAGATTCTCTTTTTATGGTAGGAACTTAGGCAGCATCGCCTTCAAGTTCTTTTAAAATGGCTTCATTAAAGGCCGGAAGATCATCCGGATTCCGTGAAGTAATCAGTACCCAGCCGCCGGTATTACAGCGATGCACTTCTTCATCGACCCATTTACCGCCGGCATTTTCCAGATCCAGCTTGATGCTTTTATATGAGGTCAGATTCTTGTCTTTAATTCGATCTGCATCAATTAAGGCCCATGGCCCATGACAGAGCGCCGCAATCGGTTTGTGATTGTCGGCAAAATGCTGAATAATTTTCTGGGCATCCTGATTAATTCTTAAAGTATCTGCGTTGACTGTACCACCTGGAATCACCAACAGATCATAATCATTCAGGTCGACATGGTCAAAACTGGTATCAGGCGTATATTGGGTAGCAGCTTTGGTATCACCTTTGACAGTGGCTACATCTTCATTTTTTTCTGCAGCATGAATCACTTCAAAACCTTTGGACTTTAAAAAATTTAAAGGCTCAGTCAGTTCATCATGTTCAATACCTTGATTGGATGTAATAAAGAGGACCTTTTTTACCATGATTGCTGTTCCCAAAAAATGTGAGGATTTTTAGCTTAACAACAAGCCGATTTTTACAATGTTGGAGTTTTAACTCGGAACTGTTAAGCAAAGATAAATAAAACAATGCACAGAAAAAGAAATAGCAGAAAAAAAGCCCCAACATCCTGTTGGGGCTTTTTCCGTATCTCGTGATTTAGGTATAACTCCTGTCGTACCTCACGTCCTGATGCTTGCTTATTCTTGTTGTTTTTAGGTTTTCGGAGCATCCTGCTCTCTATGTGTCTAAAGTAATACACAAGCAGATTTTGTACCAGCAGCAGATTGCGCTTATTGTTGTACGCTTTGACTTACATGAACGCAGAGAAATTGAGCACGACCAGCTGCTGAATTCTTGGCATCAAAAATGTACATCTAAGCCAATATACGGGCCTTTAAATTCCAGCTGTAAATCTGGACGTTGCTCCTGTTGAAAATCTACCGTCATCATGCGATAACCGATTTTGGCACCGACATCGACCAGCAGATTATCAATAAAATCATATTGTAACTCAGCCTGTACATCGGTCTTTTTACTATCGCTGCCATGACTGTAAACGGCTTCTGCTTTGGCACTCAGTCCGGTAAATGGCAATTTAACCCCTGCAGTTGCATAGAGCAGTGGAGTGTATTCATCCAGATCGTATTGCGTGAAAGCCCCGGTATTCAGGTTTTTTACCGTACCCTCCAGATTGCTTAAGCCTGCGCCTATATCGGCATGTACCACGGTATCCAGCAATTCGTAATACAGAATATAGTCAATATTCTTCAGTTTGATTTCTGAGGCATTGATCGGAGTGCTTTGTTCGCTGTTGCTGTCCAGATTGACATATTTGATTTTGGCATTTGGCAACAGTGGCACTGGATGTTCAAAAGCCACGGACAGCTGCGCCGTACCTTGTCGATCCAGATCATGTTTCATACTGCTATTTTCGCTATAACCGTTAAAATTCCAGTAGCTGAGATCGGCTTTTGCCCCGATGAAATCTGCATGACTGAGCGTGCTTAATCCAAAACTGAAGAATAATGTGGCGAGTATTTTTGTCTGCATGACAGTGAGTCCCTAAAGCTTTATTAAAATTGAGCGTGTCTGGTTACTTAAAAACATCTTCTTAATATTTATCAGCAAGTGCATGATATAGAGAATTTCAAAAATGTATATCCTGAGATTTTGAAGGACTAAAAAATGCGATCTACAGCAGTACAACAGTGTAAAGACTATTCATTCTATGTGGCTGGTCAGGCGGTTCAGACCGGAGAATGGCTAGAGGTTAAACATAAATATACGCAAGCACTCTATGCACGTGTCGCTTTGGCCGATGCCAAAAGTCTGGAGCAGGCCATCCAGTCTGCCCTAGACACCGAGGCAGAGATGGCGGCTTTAGAACCCTTTCAAAAACAGAAAATTCTACTGCATTGTGTGCGCCGTTTTCATGAAATTCGTGAAGAACTGACTGAAATTCTGATTGCAGAAGGCGGTAAACCGCGCAAAGCGGCAGAAGCCGAAGTCGAGCGTCTGATTAATACCTTTCAAATTGCCGCAGATGCCGTGACTCAAATTGATCAGGGACGTATGCTGCCTTTGGCTGTAACCGCGGCAGCATCGGGGTATCAGGGTATGGTTAAGCAGGTGCCGATTGGCGCAGTGTCTTTAATCAGCCCTTTTAATTTTCCCTTAAATCTGACCGCCCACAAAATTGCACCGGCAATTGCTGCCGGTTGTCCTTTCGTGTTGAAACCCGCCAGTCTGACGCCGATTTCTGCCTTGAAAATTGCCGAGATTCTGGCGGAAACCGATTTGCCGAAAGGCGCATTTTCAGTTTTACCCTGTCCGCGCGAGCTGGCCGATGTGCTGGTCACCGATGACCGTTTTAAATTACTCAGTTTTACCGGTTCCGATGTGGTGGGTTGGGATATGAAAGCGCGAGCTGGCCGCAAAAAAGTGGTTCTGGAGCTGGGCGGTAATGCCGCAGTCATGATCGAGCCGGATACCGAAATTAATGATGCCTTGATTACCCGTCTGGTTGGCGGTGCTTATGGTCATGCCGGGCAGGTCTGTATCAGTGTGCAGCGCATTCTGGTGCATCAGGATATTTATGCCGAAGTCAGAGATAAACTGCTTGCAAAACTCAAACATCTGAAAGCCACCGATCCAAATCTGAGCACAACTTTGGTGGGGCCGATGATCAAGGAAGCAGAAGCCAAACGCCTGAAAAAATGGCTGGAAAAAGCACTGAAAAAGGATGCCAGAATTCTGGTAGGTGGTGAGCTGGATGGAGTGATGTTCGCACCGACTTTATTGGAAAACGTGGATCATAATCTGGAAATTTACCGTGATGAAGTCTTTGGTCCGGTGGCGATGATTGAACCTTATCCTGATTTTGAAGCAGGGATTGCCTGTATCAATCGTAGCCGTTTTGGCTTGCAGGCCGGAGTGTATACCCAGAACTTGAACAAGATGCTGTATGCCTGGGATCATCTGCATGTCGGCGGGGTCATTATCAATGACATTCCATCTTTCCGGGTGGACAACATGCCCTATGGTGGGGTGAAGGATTCAGGTTTAGGCCGTGAAGGGATTCAATCTGCCATTCGCGATATGCAGGAAGAACGGATGCTGGTGATTAAATCTTAAGTAAATGACATCAATCGCTCAGATCCCGTGATGGATTTGCTGCAGGTCAGACCGGGGTATTGCAGTCCATTTTCAGATGTCAAAGATGCACGTGGAGCAGGGCGATCAGATCTCTGTTCCGCGCATTTCAGCTATAGAGTGGCTCACATCGCGATAAGCCTTTGACTCGAATTCTTCTATAAATATAAGGCGATTTGGATGATCGCAGCATGAGCTTTGCTTGACTGCGGTTCTGTAGTCAAACTTAAGAAAGATATATTCCAAAAAGTTTGTCAATATATAGCCTATAAAATCAGGTGGGTTTCGTTGAATTATTGAACGCTTAATTCGAATAGATTATAAATAACGAATATTTTCAGCAGAATTTACAGAAAAAATTTAAAAAAGTCAGTATTGTTGAACCATCTACAAGGTCAGCTTTTCGATCAGACTTTAAGCAAGATGTAAGACCTGCTGACCTGTTTGTACATTAGAATTCGACGCCCAAAAGGTGCAGCTCTAATCCAAACACCCAAAATTATTGAAAATGCTTCTTTTTTTGCTTGCGCCATAACCATAACAAGCAGCATCTAAAGGGGTTAAAAGTTTAGGTGTTCTATGACAGAAACTCGTGAGAATTGGTCCGCACGATCAGGATTCATTATTGCAGCGATTGGTTCCGCCGTTGGCTTGGGGAATATCTGGCGTTTCCCTTATGTTGCCTATGAAAATGGTGGCGGGGCATTCCTGATCCCCTATCTGATTGCGATTTTCGCAGCAGGTTTACCTTTATTGTTTTTAGACTATGCGGTCGGACACAAGTTCCGTAAAGCACCGCCTATGGCCTATAAAAAACTCATGAATGCCGAATCCTTGGGTTGGTGGCAGGTCATGGTCACTCTGGTGATCGGGATTTACTATGCCAGCGTCTTGTCCTGGGCTGGCAGCTATATGTTCTATTCCTTTGGACAGCAGTGGGGCACAGATACCCAAGGCTTCTTCTTCAATACTTACCTGCAAAATGGTGAGGGTCTGACGCTCGGTTTTGTACCTGTGCTGTTCTTTGGTTTGGTGGTCGTTTGGGCAGCAGTCATGCTGATTCTTTACGGTGGAGTACGCCGTGGGGTGGAACTGGCGAATAAAATCTTTATGCCATTGCTGGTGATTTTATTCACGATCCTAGTGATTCAGGCAGTACGTTTACCTGGTGCAGTCGATGGCTTAAATGCTTTCTTCACGCCGAACTGGGAAGCGATGGCCAACTATAAAGTCTGGTTAGCCGCTTTTGGTCATATCTTTTTCTCACTATCAGTGGGCTTCGGGATCATGTTGACCTATGCATCTTACCTGAAACGCAAAACCAACCTGACCGGTTCAGGGATCGTGGTGGCACTGGCCAACTCGTCTTTTGAAATTCTGGCGGGTATTGGTGTCTTTGCCGCGCTTGGTTTTATGGCGTTCAGCTCAGGTGCGAAAGTTGAAGATGTGGTGTCTGGCGGTATCGGTCTGGCCTTTATTGCGTTTCCGAAAATCATTTCCAGTTTAGGTGCAGGTGGTGACCTGTTCGGTTTCCTGTTCTTTGCTTCGTTGACGGTTGCCGGTATTACCTCGATGGTGAGCATCCTGCAAGTTCCGATTGCTGCGTTCCAAGACAAACTGGGCTGGTCAAAGAACAAGTCAGTGACGATTATTGCTGGTGGTTCAGCGGTGATTTCTACCCTGATGTTCTCGACACATAGTGCCATTACCTTTGTCGATATCATCGACTACTTTGCCAATAACATCGGTATTGTCGGTGGTGGTCTGTTATCGATTATTCTGTTGTCCTGGTTCCGTCGTCCATTAATGAAACAGCTAGAAGGCCATGTGAATGAGTTTGCCAGCGTGAAACTGGGTGCCAGTTGGAACTTCATGCTAACGGTGATCACGCCTTTGTCATTATTGCTGGCATTGGGCCTGACCCTGAAATCGATCATGGCAGAAGGTTATGGTGGCTATGCTGCCAGTACCCTATGGATGGTAGGTGGAGGAGTAATGGCATTCTTTATTCTGGGTGCCATTCTATTCAGCCTGATTAAAGATCGTCACAGCTAGGAGAGCGACTATGAATACATCTGCACTAATCATGATGATCATCTCTATCGTTTTATTATGGGGTGGTCTGGTACTGGCTGTGATTCATCTGGCAAAGAATCCGGAAGAACCAGAAGACTAAAAATCTTCACATAAACCTACTGTTACCATAAATAGAAGTCATTATCATCCTTGATGATAATGACTTTTTTAATGGCTGATGCTCTGACATGATTTCCGTTTCAGATGGACAAGTCTATACAGCCTTTGCCGTGACTTTATTTGCCGGGCTGGCCACCGTGGTGGGTGGGGGACTGGTATTATTCTTAAAAAAACCTAATTTCCGTTTGCTGGCCTTTGGTCTGGCCTTTGCTGCCGGGGCCATGATCTATGTCTCTTTAACCGAAATTCTGAACAAATCGATCGCTTCCTTTAGCCTAGATTTTGATGAAAAAACCGGTTTTGCCTTTGGCACTTTTGCTTTTTTACTGGGCGTAGTTCTGGTGTTATTGCTAGATCGCTTTGTGCCAAACCCACATGACACTATTGAAACCCATTCTGCCAAGGGCGTCAGTTCACCCCAATTACTGCGTACCGGCATGCTGACCCTGTTTGCGATTAGCGCACATAACCTGCCGGAAGGACTGGCGACGTTTTTTGCCACGCTGGAAAGCCCTGCTTTGGGTGCGCCACTGGCGGTGGCAATTGCGATTCATAATGTACCAGAAGGCGTGGCGATTGCCTTGCCGGTATATATGGCCACCGGCCGTAAAGATTATGCGCTCTGGGCCAGTCTGGTTTCGGGCTTGGCCGAACCATTGGGGGCAGCGCTCGGTTATTTTATTCTGGCACCTTATATGAGTGAAACCGTCTATGGTCTGATCTTTGGCGTGATTGGTGGGGTGATGGTTTATCTGGCGCTGGATGAATTATTGCCGACGGCAAAGCGCTATTCTGAAGGGCATGAAACAGTCTATGGATTGGTGAGCGGCATGGCGGCATTGGCCAGCAGTCTGGTGATTTTTAAGTTTATTCAATAAGCCTTATATTCCCTAAATCACGAGGTATAAAAAAAGGCAGCTTGCGCTGCCTTTCATTTTAAACACATGACTTATGCAGTTTTTTCTATACGGCAATAGAAAAAGCCGTCGCCTTGATCTGCTTTCGGCAACAACTGACGACCATGAATCTGCTCGATGCCCCAATCAGCTTCGATTTTGATTTCTTTGGCATCGGCATGTTGAGCAAAGAACTCGACCATCTGTTGTTCATTTTCGGCTTTCAGAATTGAACAGGTGATGTACAGCAACGTACCACCGACTTTCAGTTGCTGCCATATATTTTCCAGAATCTGCTTTTGCAGCTGTACCGTTTGCGGAATATCGGTAGAGTGACGTAACAAGCGAATATCCGGATGACGACGGATCACACCAATTGCAGAGCATGGTGCATCCAGTACGATACAATCGACCGGCTCCGGAGCGGTCCAGGTGATCGCATCAGCCGCGATAATTTCAACGTCGGCATATTCAGTTAACAGTAAACGTTCCAGATTTTCTGCCACACGGACTAAACGTTTAGCATCCTGATCAATGGCATAGAGTTTTTTCGGGCTGTATTTTTCCAAGATATGCGCAGTCTTACCACCCGGTGCAGCGCAGGCATCTACTACAACTTTTCCTTCCAGATCAGGTATTAAGGTTGCACATAGCTGGGCGTGTTCATCCTGAACCGAGAAGCCGCCGGCTTCATAGCCCGGCAGGTTTGGAATATGTACATTCTGTTCCAGCACAATGCCGACTTCAGACAGGGTACAGGCGCGTGCCTCATAACCTTCTTCTTCCAGAATTTCCAGATATTCATCACGGCTGACCTGATTGACATTGACACGCAAGGTCAGCGGCGCAATCTGTTTTAACTCGTGCGACAGTTCAGCCAGCTGTTCCGGCCAGTCTTTCTTTAAACGCTTGAATAACCAGCTTGGCAGGCCATGCGCCTGATTTAAAGCCAGATCAAATTCCTCTGTTTCACGTGAAACACGACGCAGCACCGCATTGACCAGACCACTTAAAGGTTCGAATCCCAGTTGTTTGGCTGCTGTCACCGTTTCTGAAATCGCAGCATGCGCCGGAATACGGGTACATAGAATCTGGTATAAACCTAAATATAAGCAGCTTTCCAAGGCCTGGTTATCGAGAGGTTTGGTTAATAGCGGCAGAGTAATGGCTTTCAGGCCATGCCATTGACGTAAACAGCCCAAGGTTAACTCGTGATACAAGCCACGGTCACGTTCAGACACAATATTGATATGTTGGTTGAGTACAGAAGCAAGTGATTGGCCGTTTTGTACAGCCAATAGCGTTTTGACAACTTGCGCGCGCAAATTCAAGTTTTTAGCTGATGATTGAATTTGGCTCATGTGAATTTATATCCTAGCGATAGTTTTTGAGTTTGATTAATTTGAACAGCATTCAGGGCTTTGCCGCCCGGCCATTGCAGATTGGTGATGCAAATGGCGCTCTGATCACCACACATCACATGTACGCCGTCTTTATCCAGGGCAATCACTTCACCAGGCAGAGCAGTGCTTGCGTTGTGCGTAGAAAGTGATGAGTTCCAGATGCGTAAATTGTTTGTGTCATCCAGCGGGGTAAAGGCTACTGGCCAAGGATTAAAAGCGCGGATATTATGGTCAATCTCTGCCGCAGCTTGTGTCCAGTCAATTTGCGCTTCTGCTTTAGACAGTTTATGTGCATAGACCGTCAGGCTGTCATCTTGCACTTCACGCTGTGCTAAATAGTGCTGCAAGGTCTGTTCCGATTCAAGCACAGCCGCAATTGCCTCAGCACCTTGCAGCGCCAGTTTGTCATGCAGGCTGGCAGAGGTATCTTCGGCGGTAATTGGGCAGATAGTTTTGTACAGCATGTCTCCGGTATCCAGACCGGCTGCCATTTTCATAATGGTCACACCGGTTTCGGTATCGCCAGTAGCAATCGCGCGCTGAATCGGGGCTGCACCGCGCCAGCGTGGCAACAGGGAACCATGAATATTCAGGCAACCATATTTTGGTGTATCCAGAACCACTTGTGGCAGGATCAGGCCATAGGCCGCCACCACCATCACATCTGCATTTAAGGCTTTGAGTTCTGCTTGCGCTGCCAGACCTTCTTCAGTCGAAGATTTGAAATGAAGCGGTTGGTACACTGGAATATTGTGTTCAAGCGCCAACTGCTTGACCGCAGATGCCGTGAGTTTTTGTCCGCGTCCGGCCTTGCGGTCAGGCTGGGTATACACCGCCACAATTTCATGCTCGGTTTTGAGCAGCGCAGCCAATGCAGTCGCTGCAAATTCTGGTGTGCCTGCAAATATGATCTTCACACATGAAATTCCAAATAAACTTAAAGCGTATTATAAGCCAAAAGCCAAATTTCAGCCTAATCGTTGCAAAAACTTATTGAATAAGACCGGTGAGTGCTTGAATTTCAGTGGAATTTTTATATAAAAAAAACTCATGCAAATTGTAAAAATTATTCATGAAAGTTTTGTATTGTCCTGATGATGATGACGGTATAGTAGATTTCATCAAGAAATTTTTATCGTCAGATCATTACGACCTCTCTATAGACATTTTTGCCTGCATCTACAACCAAAGGGTCATCTTGTAAAACAAGGGCTTGTAGTATGATAGGTGTAAAATTTAACTGATTTAAGCTTATTGTCAGTATGATTTAGCCAGAGTGGATCTGTCCGGTTCATTTCAAGCTCAAACTTTGTTGGAAATATAAAATGCCTGACTATCGTTCAAAAACATCGACACACGGAAGAAATATGGCTGGCGCACGCGGTTTATGGCGTGCTACCGGAATGAAAGATGAAGATTTCGGTAAGCCGATTATTGCGGTGGTGAACTCGTTCACCCAGTTTGTACCGGGTCATGTGCATCTCAAAGACCTGGGTCAGCTGGTGGCACGTCAAATTGAAGCGTCAGGCGGTGTAGCAAAAGAATTTAATACCATTGCAGTCGATGACGGCATCGCGATGGGTCATGACGGCATGCTGTATTCATTGCCTTCGCGTGACCTGATTGCTGACTCGGTTGAATACATGGTTAATGCACACTGTGCAGATGCGATGGTGTGTATTTCAAACTGTGACAAAATCACCCCGGGCATGCTCATGGCAGCCATGCGTTTGAACATTCCTGTGGTGTTTGTTTCAGGCGGCCCGATGGAAGCGGGTAAAGTGCAAATTCGTGGCAATGAACAGGCAATTGACCTTGTTGATGCGATGATTGTGGCGGCAGATGACAACTACACAGACGAAGAAGTCAAAGCATACGAACGTTCTGCATGTCCAACCTGTGGTTCTTGTTCAGGTATGTTTACGGCCAACTCAATGAACTGTTTGACTGAAGCTTTGGGTCTTTCATTACCGGGTAATGGTTCTACGCTGGCAACACATGCCAACCGTAAGAAATTATTTGAGCGCGCAGGTCAGTTGATCGTTGAAATCACCAAGCGTCATTATGAGCAAAATGACTACAGCGTATTGCCACGTAATGTAGCAACCAAAGCATCCTATGAAAATGCCATGACTTTGGACATCGCGATGGGTGGTTCAACCAACACCGTTCTTCACTTGTTGGCAGCTGCTCACGAAGCAGAAGTAGACTTCACCATGGACGATATCGACCGTTTATCTCGTAAAGTGCCTGTACTGTGTAAAGTGGCACCTGCGGTTAAAAACGTCCACATGGAAGATATTCACCGTGCCGGCGGCATTATGTCGATCCTCGGTGAACTAGACCGTGGTGGCTTACTGGATACGTCTGTACCGACCGTACATGAAGCAACGTTGAAAGATGCTTTAGACAAATGGGACATCATCCGTACTGAAGATGAAGAGGTATATAACTTCTTCAAATCGGCACCGGGCGGTGTACCAACCCAAACTGCATTCTCACAAGATCGTTATTACACCCGTCTAGATGGCGACCGTGAAAATGGTGTAATACGTAATGTTGAACATGCCTTCTCGCAAGACGGCGGTTTGGCAGTGCTTTACGGCAACATTGCACTGGATGGTTGTATCGTCAAAACTGCGGGTGTAGATGACTCTATCTTGAAATTCAACGGCACAGCACGTGTATTTGAAAGCCAGGATGATGCAGTTGAAGCCATTCTTGGTGGGAAAATCGTGGCAGGTGATGTGGTGCTGATCCGTTATGAAGGTCCACAGGGTGGTCCAGGCATGCAAGAAATGTTGTACCCAACCAGCTACTTAAAATCGAAAGGTTTAGGTAAAGACTGTGCACTTGTCACTGATGGTCGTTTCTCTGGTGGTTCTTCAGGTCTTTCCATTGGTCACGTTTCCCCAGAAGCAGCTGAAGGCGGCACAATTGCCCTGGTTGAAGATGGCGACCGTATCGAAATTGATATTCCAAACCGTAGCATTCATTTAGCCGTTGCTGAAGATGTATTGGCAGCACGCCGTGAAGTACAAGAAGCCAAAGGTTGGAAGCCTGCAAAGGAACGTCCACGTAAAGTATCTAAAGCGCTGAAAGCCTATGCAATGCATGCCACCAGTGCGGCGAAAGGTGCGGTACGTGATATCTAAGCTGTAATTTTACAGATTTAAATAGCACTCCAGATGGGGTGCTTTTTTTATACAAGAAACTATCTTAAAATGAAAGAGGACTCCACCCGACAGTCAGGGTGGAGGTGAATTTCGTAAGTTTTTTAATTTAGCTTTAATTCGTTTTTATGTTAAAATAAAAGAAATATAACATTGTATTTAAATAAGTTTTAAAAAAAATGAAAATCAACAAGGCGTATAAATTTAGGCTTGAGCCTAATGAAGAGCAAGAGGTTATTTTAAACAATCTTGTTGGTTCTGCGCGTTTTGTTTGGAATCAAATTTTAGTTGTGTCATTTGAAATGTTTGCAAAGAATGAATTTATCAATGCAACCAATTTGGTGAATAAAATCACCAGTCTTAAAAAGAATCCTGAATATGCTTTTTTAGCAAATCATTCTAATGCTGTTTCCCTACAGCAAAAAATTCGTGATCTGGCTTCGGCTTGGACAAGGTTTTTCAATGCAAAAGAACATGCAAGATTAAAAGAAAATAAGCGTAAACCACGCAAGCCCAAATTCCTCAAACTCACTGATGGTTCTGAAATCCAGTTACGCCCACTGATGCCTAGATTTAAGAAAAAATCAGATGGTTACGATTCAATTAGATTGGTGCAATTTGATAAATATTGTCGAATTGAGGGTAATCGAGTTAAGCTGCCAAATGGCATAGGATTTGTGAAATTTAGAAAATCACAAGATATTCTAGGCACAATTAAGAATGTGACAATCAGTAAGAGATCAGGTCATTGGTATATTTCATTTGGCAGTGAAAAAGAGTTATTGGAAAATCCAGTACATCCATCCAAAACCGCAGTTGGTGTTGATTTAGGTGTCAAGAAATTAGTCACAACATTTGAGGGTGAGGTATTTAACCCAAAGAACAGTTTTAAAACCAACCAAATTAAATTAGCTAAACTTCAACGTAAGTTGAGCAAAAAATTGAAGTTTAGTGAAAATTGGAAAAAGTTGAACACCACAATTAACAAGCTACATTATCATATTGCTAATATTCGGCATGACTACCTACATAAAGTCACGACAACTCTCAGCAAAAACCACGCAATGATCGTAGTTGAGGACTTAAAAGTAGCCAATATGTCGAAGTCAGCAAGTGGCACAATCGAGAAAAAAGGAAAGAATGTCAAAGCCAAGTCGGGCTTAAACAAGGCAATCCTAGATCAAGGTTGGTCAATGCTTGTTGATATATTGGAGTACAAACAACAATGGCGAGGTGGTTTACTCGTTAAGATTGGCCCGAAATACACAAGTCAAACGTGTAGCTCCTGCGGTCATGTTGCAAAAGAAAATAGGCTTACTCAGGCACATTTTGAATGTGTTGCGTGTGGCTTTAGCGAGAATGCGGATATTAACGCTTCTCGTAATATTTTGGCGGTGGGACACACCGTTTTGTCTGTGGAGGGTGGATGCGGTAAAGGTCGCCCGATGAAGCAGAAAGCAAGCGAAATCCGTGAGGAAGTCACCTAAGAGCTGATGCTTTTAGAATCCCCCACTTGAATAAAGTGAAAGTGGTGGGAGTATGTCAAACAATGATCTTAAAATAAATTGTCCAAGACCGACGCTTAAAATCGGTCATCGCCCAGGAAGAGAATAATGAGTAAAGATAATATCCGCGAGCATTCTGCCCCCGTTTATGAAGGTATTGAAAATGCACCGGCGCGTTCCATGATGCGTGCCACCGGTTTTCAGGATGCCGATTTTAACCGGCCATTTATCGGCATTGCTTCGACCTGGGCCAATGTCACGCCTTGTAATATGCATATTGATGGTCTGGCCAGAACCGTAGAGCAGGGCGTGAGTGCGGCGGGTGGCAAGGGCATTATCTTTAATACCATTACCATTTCAGATGGCATTTCCAATGGCACCGAAGGCATGAAATATTCCCTGCTGTCACGGGAAGTGATCGCAGATTCGATTGAAACCGTGGTCGGCTGTCAGGCTTATGATGGTGTGATTGCCATTGGTGGCTGTGACAAAAATATGCCCGGCTGCATCATGGGATTGGCGCGCCTCAACCGTCCGGGGCTGTTTATTTATGGCGGAACCATCAAACCGGGTGAAGGTCATACCGACATGATTTCAGTGTTTGAAGCGGTGGGTCAATATGCCAAAGGTGAAATCAACGCGATTCAGGTCAAGCATATTGAAGAGGTTTCCTTGCCAGGTCCGGGTTCGTGTGGCGGTATGTACACGGCCAACTCGATGGCCTCTGCGATTGAAGCTTTAGGTATGAGCCTGCCGGGCTCTTCGGCACAGGAAGCGGTATCGGAAGACAAGCAAATTGACTGTGCCCGGGCCGGTGAAGCGGTGATGAACCTGTTGCGACTGGATATTAAGCCGCGCGACATCATGACCAAAGCCGCCTTTGAAAACTCGATTAAAGTCTTGATTGCGCTGGGTGGTTCGACCAATGGTGTACTGCATCTTTTAGCCATGGCACATACAGCAGGAGTGGAATTGAGTCTGGATGATTTCGTGCGGATTGGTAAAGATATTCCGGTGGTGGCCGACGTGCGTCCATCAGGTAAATATCTGATGTCAGAACTGATTGCGATTGGTGGAATTCAACCACTGATGAAGCGCATGCTGGATGCCGGCATGCTGGATGGCTCATGTCTGACGGTCACAGGTAAGACGCTGGCAGAAAATCTGGCCGATGTGCAGGACTATCCGGAAGGCCAGCAGATTATTCTGCCTTTTGATGCGCCAGTGAAAAAAGACTCACATCTGGTGATTCTAAAAGGCAATCTGTCACCGAAGGGCGCGGTCGCCAAAATTACCGGTAAGGAAGGACTGCATTTTGCTGGCCCGGCTCGCGTGTTTGAAGGTGAGCAGGGTGCCATGCGCGGTATTCTGGATGGCGAAGTCCAGCCGGGTGAAGTGGTGGTGATTCGTGGCGTTGGTCCCAAAGGTGGCCCGGGAATGCCAGAAATGCTGAAACCGACCTCTGCGATTATCGGGAAGGGCTTAGGCGCTTCAGTTGCCCTGATTACCGATGGACGCTTCTCGGGTGGCAGTCACGGTTTTGTGATTGGTCATGTCACCCCCGAAGCTTATGATGGCGGCCCGATTGGTCTGGTACAAAATGGCGACCAGATTTCAATTAATGCGGAAACCCGGGAAATGACCTGGCATGTGGATGAGCCGGAGATTGCAGCACGTCAAGCAGCTTGGATCAAACCAAAACCGAACTATACCCATGGAGCACTGGCCAAATTCGCCAAACTGACCTCAGGTGCAGAAACCGGGGCGGTCACTGACTTGAATCTTGACCTCTAATCCATTGTTAAACATTGAACATTTGTTTATCTTAATCGGGCGTAAGACCCTCACCGACAGTCAGGTGGGGGATACAAGCGAGTGGCGATAGCCATATTAAAGATAATGTTTTCTTGGTTTTATTGCTTATTTTTGCTATAATTCAAACACTACAATTCTTTTATAAACAATGATTTAATGAAGATTTTACAACACTACAAGTTTAGGCTTCTGCCTAACCAAGAACAGGAAATATTGCTTAATCAAGCAATAGGTTCTGCTCGTTTTGTGTGGAATCAAATTCTCGCTAAATCATTTGAAATGTTTGCTAAAGATGAATATATTCGTTACGAAAGCATTGAAAAAAAATTAGTACCCCTTAAAAAAACACCTGAATTTTCTTTTCTTGGTCAAACATATTCAGCTTGCTTACAGCAAAAAATACGTGATCTTGCTCAAGCATGGGGTAAGTTTTACAACAAAAAAGAACAAGCTCGTTTAAAGCAAAACAAGCGGAAACCACGTAAACCCAATTTTTTTAAATTGGCTGATGGTGGTGAGATTGAGCTTAGACCACTCATGCCAAGATTCAAGAAGAAATTAGATGGTAAGCAATCTTTTAGACTTCCATTTGCAAATTGTGAGGTTATTGGTGATCGAGTTTCTTTGCCTAAAAAAACAGGTTGGATAAGATTTAAAAAATCACAAGAAATTGTTGGTAAAATTACAAGTATTACAATTAAGAAAATTTGTGGGCTTTGGTATGTTTCATTTTGTACTAACCGTGAAATCGAACAACCAATTCATCCATCAAAATCTACAATTGGTGTTGATCTTGGCATTAAGAAATTAATTACAATATCAACAGGTCAGGTATTTGACCCAATCAATAGTTTTAAAGCCAATCAAGTAAAGTTGGCTAGGCTTCAACGCAAGTTGAGAAAGAAAACCGAATTTAGTCAAAATTGGAAAAAACTTAATTTAAGGATCAATAAATTACATCATCATATTGCCAATATTCGGCATGACTACTTGCACAAAGTCACGACAACTCTCAGCAAAAACCACGCAATGATCGTAGTTGAGGACTTAAAAGTAGCCAATATGTCGAAGTCAGCCAAAGGCTCAATCGAAGAAAAAGGAAAGAATGTTAAAGCTAAATCAGGCTTAAACAAATCAATCCTAGATCAAGGTTGGTCAATGCTTGTCAATATGTTGGAGTATAAGCAACAATGGCGAGGTGGTTTACTCGTTAAGATTGACCCTAGATATACAAGTCAGACTTGTAGTTCATGCGGTCATGTTGCAAAAGAAAATAGACCTACTCAGGCTAAGTTTGAGTGTGTTAGTTGTGGTTTTAGCGAGAATGCAGATATTAACGCTTCTCGTAACATTTTAGCGGTGGGACATACCGTTTTGTCTGTCGAGGGAAGATGCGGTAAAGATCGCCCTGTGAAGCAGAAAGCAAGTGAAATCCGTGAGGAAGTCACCTAAGAGCTTTTGCTTTTAGAATCCCCCACTTGAGCTAGTCGAAAGTGGGGGGAGTATGTCAAGACTTGATATAAGTTTTTACACCATGCAGGGCTTTTGCTCTGCGATCTTAAAAATAGATTATTCTGTACAGATTCAATTTTTTGAACTGCACACCGTCATCTTTGTCGAGGCCGAACTCATGTCCCTGTTACGCCGTTGGTTTGATCCAATCCGATCGAGTTGGTTTTACCAGAAACCAATCCGTCAAACGGTGTTATCTATTCAAGATGGGCTGAGTATCCATTTAAGACTGGATGATGTGTACAGCTATCTGGCGGTACAGCAGCTGCCCCAGCTCGAAGAAATTTTAAGTCCGCAGCTCAAGCCGCTGAAAGTAATTATTTCTAGTTCGCATGCAGCCCCCCCAAATCAGATGTCTTTTGATGAATGGCAGCACTACACGATTAATGATGCGAAAATCTTGTCGAAACAGCATCGTTTCAGTTTTCATGATACCCCGGAATTACCGACCGCTGAGGCCTTAAAACAGGCCGAACTGATTTTGCGGCATACACCGCTGCGTGGACAGGATTTCCTGTATTTGCTGGAAGATGTCTTCCATATGCTGTGGCAAAAACAGACCGGAAAATTACGAACCCTTTATGCCATGGCCAGTCGTCATCATCAGCCACAGAACTTTCCCGAACGTATTTTTGATCAGACTCCGATTTTGGCTAGCTATTTTAATTTAGGCGGACGCCAGTATCAGGCAGTCGATGACCTGTTACGTCTGACCCGGCGTCTGGAGCAGCAAAAACTGCTGACCGGTAATCCGATTTTTATGATCGATCACATTGAATGGCGTGAGCATCTGATCAGTGATGCTGAAGAGCTGAACGAGATCCAGTCGATGGATCCGGAATTGGACTTGTATCTCGCGCTGGAAGATCCGATTTCCTGGCTGCTCCTAGCTTACATCAAGGAAGAACTGGCGGATTATTATAATATCCAGCTGAATGTCTATCCCTTGTCCTATCGTGGCCGGGATGAGTTTGACTGGAGTCTGGCCACACGTTTATCCAAACGGACGGACGTAGAATTTACCCCGTTTTGCCGACCGACCGAGCAGGCGATCGCGCCAATGGCACAGTTATTTTATAGCTGTCCCGAGGAGCAGCGGATTGAGGCGATGTACCAGATCTTGCAGGCCGTCTGGACCCGTGGTGAAGACCTGTCTTATGCACCCCATTTCAAACTTTTGCAGCAACAGTTAAATATTGTAGATCTGACCCAGGACGATATTCTGGTGAAGCTGCAGGACAATGATATGCTCTGTGAAATGAAGTCGCAGCCGAACTTTCCGGTACTGGAACTGCGGATAGATGATCAAAGTTATACATTTAATAGCTTATATCGGGTCTGGATGATTGAAAGTATTTTCAGTAATGTGTTAGAAGAAAAGTATAAGAGTAATAATCAAACTGAAAGTGAACTGAAAAAACATGGAAAAGATCAAAGCTGAATCACTAGAACATGCACGTCAACAGATCGATGCCATTGATACAGCTTTAGTTGAGCTGATCGCTGCGCGTCAATTTTATGTTGATCAAACCACCCGTTTCAAAAAAACTGAAACCGATTTGCAGTCACCAGAACGTATGGAACAGATTGTAGAAAATGTTAGGGCATTGGCGCAAAAGCAGGGCCTCGATCAGGAGTTTATTGAACATCTATACCGTGAAATGTTCCAATACTTTATTCAACGTGAACTGAAAGAGTTTCGTCCTTAAACGGGCTCATTTCAGTTCAACTACGCCGGACGATCTTCAAGCTATGCAGGAGATCTTGCTGTAGCCATGGCGATTTTTAAGCACAACATCGCCTTTTTGCAAAAATAATTTATCCATAAAAAGCCCATTCAGCCAAGTGCCTAAAGCCTTGCCTGGACGTGCTTTGCACGGTTTTATAGAAATTATGGTAAAAAAAAGAAATTGATTTTATTAAATATTTTTACAATGTAAGTTTGATTTAATTTAAAAAGTATATATATTGTATATACATCTTTTGCAAAGTAGTCTTTATTTTGGAGAGATAAGCAATGAGCGAGCAAATCAAAAAAATAAAGACAGGCAAGAAAGATGGACAACTTTTAATTCGTATTCAGAGTACGGAGCGTGATGAATTTATTCGTCTCTGCGAAGAACTGGATACTAGTGCTGCTCGTGAATTAAGAAAATTTATTCGTGGTTTTGTGAAACAACACAAGCCTAACGAATAGCCTTACTAGGGAGTAATACCATGGCTAAGCAAGTTAAATCTTTAAAGCAAGAAATCAAAGCACGTTTGAAAAAGATTTCAAAACATAAAGGCAAATTGAAGCAACTGAAGCAAGCGCTTAAAAAACAGAAATAAGCCAACGTGAATCAATTGCCAGTCACTTAAAACAGTTCATTCTAGACAGACTGTTTTAGGCTACAAAAAAGACCGAACATATATGTTCGGTCTTTTTGCTTGCAACAGGCTGTGCCCAGTCATCGCTGAATTTTATTTTTTATCGACCAGACTGAAGAACCAGTTTAAGAACAGGGCTGCAAACGTTGCCGTACCAATACCACCCAGATTGAAGCTACCAAAAGTCAGGGCAAAATCACCCGTACCTAAAATAATGGTCACCGCAGCCACCATCAGGTTCTTGTTCTGCGAAAAATCGACCTTGTTCTCAATCCAGATTTTGGCACCAGCAATAGTAATCAAACCAAAGACTATAATCGAAGCACCGGTCAGAATCGCCGTTGGAATAGTATGAATCACCGCACCAAACTTAGGCGATAAACCCAGGAACACAGCAAAGACACCCGCGACTGCAAAGATGATGGTCGAGTAAACCCGTGTCACGGCCATTACACCAATGTTTTCACCATAGGTGGTCATACCCGGCGCACCCACACCACCGGCTAAAGTGGTTGCAATACCATCTGCTACAAAGGCTTTACCAATATGCGGATCTAGGTTTTCACCGGTCATCGCGCCTACGGCTTTAATATGGCCCAGATTTTCAGCCACCAGAATCAAGGCAATTGGCGCAATGATCAACATCGCATTCAATTCAAAGGTCGGTGCATGGAAAGTCGGTAACCCAAACCAGGCCGCTTGCTGAATGGGAAGGAAGTTGATTGCAGTACCATAACCCATGATATTGCTGAGCATGAAATAGATCAGATAGGCCAGTAACAGACCGACCAATAATAGCAGGCGTTGCAGCAGGCCTTTGGTAAAGACGGCAATCGAGCCCATGCACATCACGGTAACGAGAGACATCCACATATTAAAGGTGTTGCCCATGACGCTTTTAACCGTGACTGGAGCAAGGTTCAGGCCAATGATCATCACCACGGCACCGGTCACTACCGGTGGCATCAGCTTTTCGATCCAGCGGGTGCCCGTCGCCATGACCAGAAAGCCCATCAGCGCATAGAAGATGCCACATGCGATAATCCCGCCTGCTGCAACGCCAATATTCGGATTCAGTCCGCCACCACCCGCATAACCAGTTGCTGCGATGACCACACCAATAAAGGCAAAGCTTGAACCTAGATAACTTGGAACCCGGCCACCGGTGATTAAAAAGAACAGAATAGTACAGATCCCTGACATTAAAATCGCCAGGTTAGGATCAAAGCCCATTAAAAAAGGTGCCAGTACAGTCGCGCCAAACATGGCAAAGGCATGCTGTACACCCAAAACTACCGTTTGTGCGGGTGGCAAATACTCTGCGGTACCTACTGGTCGTGCATCGATACTGCCCTCATAAGGGCGCCATTTGGGAAACCAACTGGACATAAAATGAGCACTCAAAAGATAAATTGTGCACATCATACTCCGGTTTTTTGGAAGTTTTAATCACTCCTTTCAACTTTTTGTTCAAGTTAATTCATTGACTTTTATTTATTTTTTATCAATTGGTAAATATTTTTAATATAAAAGTAGCGTTAAATCAGTGGATTAATCATATAGCTATGCTTAAAATTCACTCATAAAGATTTGTTATTTTAGTTATAAAAAATACGATGCAGTGAGTGGTTTTGGCCAATTCATGTACAAAAAAAGCACATCACCAGGATGTGCTTTGAATGCGAGGGCGAAAAATCAGCCGGTATTACGTAAACCGGCTGCAATGCCGGCAATGCTGACCATTAAGGCATGATCGACCGGGGTATTTTCAGCTTGCTGCTGTTGCAGATAGAGACGGCGACGTTTCATCAGCTCAGCTTGCAGCAAATGTAGTGGCAACAAATACGGTTTACGGACTTTCATGGATTGATCCAGGACGCCGTTGCTGCTGAGCAATTTGGATTCACCCTTTAACGTCAGTAAGGTCTGTACAGCATCTTGCAAACGCTGGCGCAGCTCTGTGCCGAGTACTTTGAGATCTTCATCTTGGGTCAGATGTGATTCATAGTACAAGGCCACATGTGCATCGGCTTTGGATAGCACCATTTCCAGCATATCAATCAGGGTCTGAAAATATGGCCACTCTGCCAGCATCTCATCGAGTACCGCCCGTTGCCCCTGATCCAGTACTTTATTCAGCGCGGCACCGGTACCCAGCCAGGCAGGTAACATCAGACGAATCTGGGTCCAGGCAAATACCCACGGAATCGCACGCAAGGACTCAATCCCGCCACTGACTTTACGTTTCGCCGGCCGTGACCCCAGCGGCAGCATTTGCAGTTCAAGTTCAGGAGTGACAGTGCGCAGGTATTTGACAAAATGCGGGTTTTCCCGCACGGTCTGGCGATAGACCTGAACCGAGAGTTCGGTCATTTGATGCATCAAGTCGCGCCATTCCTGTTTTGGCTCGGGTGGCGGGAGCAAGGTTGCTTCTAAGGTCGCAGCGGTATAAATTTCCAGATTTTGCAGGGCAATTTCTTCCAGTCCGAATTTAAAGCGGATCATTTCACCCTGTTCAGTCACCCTAATCGTGCCTGAAATCGACCCCGGTGGCTGTGAGAACAAGGCTTGCTGGGTTGGTGCACCGCCACGGCTGATCGAACCGCCACGGCCATGGAACAGGGTCAGCTGAACGCCATGTTGCTGGGCAATCGTCGTCAGTTCTTCCTGGGCACGGTACTGCGCCCAGTTGGCCGACATAAAACCGGCGTCCTTGGCTGAATCCGAATAGCCAATCATCACTTCATGCTTGCCCTGAATATGCTGTTTATACCAATGCATATTGAACAGGGTTGACATGGTCTCGGCTGCACCGTCCAGATCTTTGAGGGTTTCAAACAGCGGTACCACTCGTAAGGCGTGCTTGATACCCGCTTCTTTTTGTAGAAGCAATACCGCCAGCACATCACTTGGATATTCCGCCATGGAAATAATATAGGCACCCAGAGACTCACTTGGCTGTTCTGCCAGGGTGCGCATGGTGGCAAAGACTTCCTGTACATCCGGGTGCTGAATCAGACTGCCGGCTGGTTCATTCAGATGTTTTGGGAGCAAGGGACGTTTGCTTTGCAATTCTTGCAGTAAAAAGTTTTGACGTGCCTGTTCGGTCCAGGTTTCAAAATTTCCCAGCCCTAAATATTCGGTAATCGCCGAGATTGCCTGACGATGACGTCCTGATTCCTGACGAATATCCAGTTTCAGTAACTCAATCCCAAAGCTGTTGACCCGGTAAATAAAGTCCAGCAGGCTACCATTGGCAATTTCGGCCAGATTGCAGTCCATTAAGGAGCGATAGCAGGTCAATAGTGGCTGTAATAGCTCATCTTTACTTTTAATAACTAAACTATCATCGGCATCATTGCCCTTTAATTTTTCTGCCAGCCAGTGTCGGGTCGCTTTCAGGCGGCTACGGGTGTCACGTAAATATTCACGGTAGGGTTCCGGATGATCCAGACCCAATGCCTCGGAGATTTCCGTACTACATTGCTGAATGGAGAGTTCCCAGCGCAGGTTCTCAATATCGCGTAAATACAGATCGGCAGCTTTCCAGCGTGACAGCCATAACACTTCTTGCGTCACATTATGGGTAACATTCGGGTTGCCATCGCGGTCACCGCCCATCCAGGAAGCAAAACGTACCGGTGCAATATCTAAGGGCAAGTTCTGGCCGCATTGTTGTTCGACCATGCCATTTAATTCCCGGATAAATTTCGGAACCGCATTCCACAAGGTCTGTTCAATGGTAGTAAAGCCCCATTTGGCTTCATCGATCGGGGTCGGGCGATGCTGACGGATTTCATCGGTTTGCCAGGCCGAGCTAATCAGCTGTTTCAGATCTGCCAACACCGCCTGACGTTCACGCGGCGTGAGTTTCTGCTGGTCGAATTTGGACAGGGCATTATTGATACCATCATATTTCTGGATCAGGGTGCGGCGGCTGACTTCTGTCGGATGCGCGGTCAGTACCAGTTCAATTTTTAATTCACAGATTTGCTGGTACAGCGTGTCGGCAGAAATCTCCTGC
Source organism: Acinetobacter sp. YH12254 (assembly GCF_013417415.1). NCBI lineage: Bacteria > Pseudomonadati > Pseudomonadota > Gammaproteobacteria > Moraxellales > Moraxellaceae > Acinetobacter > Acinetobacter sp. YH12254. The sequence goes on from NZ_VPEB01000020.1 coordinate 28,160, forward strand.
TGTTTAAATTTTTCAAATAACGGTACCAGAGGATTAGGGGATTCTGCCGTGTCATCGAATTCGCTTTGACGGCGACGACGCACCACATGATATTGTTCGGCAATATTGGCAAAGTTCAAAAAATGGGTAAAGGCACGGGTTAGAGGCAGGATTTCCGCATCTTCCAGGCTCAAAAATAATTGTTCTAGCTGTTTTTCTGCTTCGACCTGTCCATCACGTGCGCCTTTAGATAAAGCACGAATCTGCTCAATCTGATTAAACAAATCCTGCCCCGCATGTAATTTTAAGGTTTCCCCCAGCAAATTACCCAGTAAGCGTACGTCTTCGCGTAGTGGTGCATCAATTTGTTGAATCATTTTTATATTCCCTTAAATGCTTGCTTTGACTATACCGCGACTGTAGGACAATCCAAGTCCTTTACAGACAAAAGTTGCAGATATTTTGCGGTTTTTTTAGCAAATTTTAGCCAGTATCCTGTCGCCAGCACTCAAGCGATCAGAAGGAATTTAATCAGCAATGGCATATTTCAGCATAAACAATTCAATCGCCTGATTAATGATCTGCTGCTGTTCTGTACTGGAGGGCGGAGCTGTAAGTCCGAGCAGGATTTTTTGATGACGTGTTCCGGTCAATAGGGACACGATCAGTTCGGTCTGTTTCTCGGGTCGATCGACCTGAATAAACTGGTAGTGCTGCGCCAGCGCAAAGAAATCATGCCAGACCGCCTCCAGTTTGGCATGCGAGGCCTGATAAAACTGCTCTGCCAGCGGGCTTTGCTGCGAGGCCAGCTCCATGAGTAATAGGTCCAGTTTGATGGCTTCAGGCAGGCTAATAATATTCAAAGCGCGTAAACAGGCCCGATAAAATTCCTGAGCAAAGTCACTGCTTGGCTGCAAGACCTGCGGATGCTCATGCAGAATGGCTTCACAGGTATCTTCAATGGCACAGCTGAACAGCGTCGCTTTGTCCTGGAAATGGTTATACACCGTCAGTTTGCTCACCCCGGCTTCACGGGCAATCTGGTTCATGCTGGAGGCATGATAACCATGCGCTAAAAATAGCGCTTTGGCCGCGCTCAGGATGCGTTGGCGTTTCTCCAGATCTTTCGGTCGTCCTACAGGTATTTGCACAATTTCTTCCAAAAAAAGTCAACTTGGTCATTGCTTTGAGGGTTCTGTTGTAATTAGTGTACCGGGTGGTATATTAATTAAAAAATAAGCAATTCAATATATCAGCATAGTTTGCCCGAAAAAAGATGATCAGATAAGAGCGAATAAGATGAGCAGGATTTACAGCGTGTTGGCTGGCATGATGATGCTTTGCAGTGTGACCTTAAATGGATGCAGTAAAGATACAATCGCCGCAGAACAGGAAATTCCCTTTGTCATGGTGACCACACCGAGCACTTCACAGCATGAACTGAAAAGTTATGCCGGCGATGTGCAGGCGCGTCAGCAAACAGCACTGGCCTTTCGGGTAGCGGGACAGGTGACCCAGCGCTTCGTTGATGTCGGGGACCAAGTCAAAGTCGGACAGGTGCTGGCCACACTGGATGTAAAAGATGCCCAGTTGCAGCTGAATGCGGCACGTGCCCAGCTGGAAAACGCGCAGTCTGCCAGTAAAATTGCTCAGGATGAACTACAGCGTTTCAAGCAGCTGTTACCGGTCAATGCCGTGAGTCGCTCGCAATATGATGCCATCGATAATCAATATAAAGCTGCACAGTCGAGTCTGAAACAGGCGCAATCCAATTATGATACTGCCAAAAACCAGACCACTTATAATCAGCTGATTGCCACTAAAAATGGCGTGATCACGGCACGAAATATCGAAACGGGTCAGGTGGTCGCAGCCGGGCAAGCGGCATATGAGTTAGCCATTTCCGGTGAGCGTGAAGTGGTGATTGGCGTGCCGGAACAGGCCATTTCAGAGGTCAAGGTCGGACAGCCTGCCACGGTGACTTTATGGTCCAAACCTGAAGAAAAATTTAGTGCCTTTGTCCGTGAAATATCACCAGCCGCAGACCAGTCCCGTACCTTCCGGGTCAAAGTCTCACTGCGCGAAGGCAATGCTCAGATCCAGCTCGGACAAAGTGCCCGGGTGTTTTTTCAGCACAGCCGGGACAATAGGCTCAGTGTACCGCTGTCCAGTGTCTCAGCCACAGATCAACAAGCCTATGTGATGCTGGTCAAGCCGGATCATACTGTACACAAAGTCCCGGTGACTTTAGGGGCTTATGGTCGCGATAGCGTACCGGTACTCAGTGGCCTGAAAGCGGAAGATTATGTGGTGATTGGCGGCGTACATTTGCTGCGTGACCAGCAAAAAATCAATCCGATTAATCGTGAAAACCGTCCTGTGACCGTTCAGTCAGGGAGTTAAATATGAACTTTAACCTGTCGGAATGGGCTTTAAAGAATAAGGGACTAGTACTGTATTTTATGATCCTGCTCGGGCTGATTGGCATCGTGTCCTATTCCCAGCTGTCGCAAAGTGAAGATCCGCCGTTTACCTTTAAAGTGATGGTGATCCAGACCTACTGGCCGGGTGCCAGTGCCAAAGAAGTGTCCTTACAGGTCACGGATCGGATTGAAAAGGAACTGATGACCACGGGGCAATATGACCGCATCATGGCCTATTCGCGTCCGGGGGAATCCATGGTGACCTTTATTGCCAAGGATTCTCTGGCTTCGAAAGATGTGGCCGATGTCTGGTATAACGTGCGCAAGAAAGTCAGCGATATCCGGCATGAATTGCCGCAAGGAGTACAAGGCCCATTCTTTAATGATGAATTCGGCGATACCTTTGGCAATATCTATGTGCTCAAAGGCAAAGACTTCGATTATGCGACCCTCAAGGAATACGCCGACCGTTTGCAGTTACAACTGCAACGGGTCAAAGATGTCGCCAAAGTCGATTTAATCGGCCTGCAAGACCAGAAAATCTGGATTGAGATTTCCAACACCAAAGCCATCCAGCTCGGAGTTCCAGTCAGCGCCATTCAGCAGGCTTTGCAGCAGCAAAATGCCATGACCCATGCCGGTTTTTTTGAAACCGGTTCAGACCGGATTCAGGTTCGGGTCAGCGGTGCCTTAAACAGTATTGAAGAATTACAGCAACTGCCACTTTTGATAAATGGCAAAACCATTCAGCTGGGAGATGTCGCTGAGATCTATCGAGGCTTTAGTGATCCGGCCCAACCCCGGATGCGTTTTATGGCTGAAAATGGCATTGGTATTGCCGTGTCCATGCGCAAAGGCGGCGATATTCTGGCACTGGGCAAACATCTGGAACAGGAATTTGCCCGTCTGCAAAAAACCTTGCCCCTCGGCATGGAGCTGCAAAAAGTCTCCGATCAGCCAGTGGCAGTCAAACGCAGTATCAATGAATTTATGAAAGTGCTGGCAGAAGCAGTAATTATTGTGCTGCTGGTCAGTTTCTTCTCGCTGGGTTTTCGTACCGGACTGGTGGTGGCCTTTTCGATTCCGCTAGTATTGGCCATGACCTTTGCCGGCATGCATTTATTTGATGTCGGCCTGCATAAAATTTCCTTGGGTGCCCTGATTCTGGCACTCGGTCTTCTGGTCGATGATGCGATTATTGCCATTGAAATGATGGCGATTAAAATGGAGCAGGGCTATAGCCGGCTTGAGGCGGCAGGCTTTACCTGGAAAACCACCGCCTTTCCAATGCTGACCGGCACCCTGATTACCGCCGCCGGATTTTTACCGATTGCCACAGCAGCATCGAGTACCGGTGAATATACCCGTTCTATTTTTCAGGTGGTCACGATTGCACTGCTGATGTCCTGGATTGCCGCGGTGTTATTTGTGCCTTATCTGGGCGATAAACTGCTGCCCAATTTCAACAAAGACTTGATACAAAAAGCGCCGTGGTATCAGCGCCTTTGGGCGCGTTTGCGCAAGCAGCCCGAACCCCAGCCGGTCGTGCATCATGCCGGCGAACAGCATGACCCTTATCAAACCCGGTTTTATCAAGGTTTTCGCCGTTGGGTAAATACCTGTGTGACCTATCGTAAGACCGTGATTACAGCAACGGTAGGAATTTTTATTCTCTCCATTTTAATGTTTAAGCTGGTGCCACAGCAATTTTTCCCGCCCTCGAATCGGGCTGAAATTTTGGTGGATCTCAAACTTGAAGAAGGCGCCTCTCTGAAAGCCACCGAAGCTGCGGTGAAAAAAGTTGAAGCCTTTTTGTCGAAACAGCAGGGCATTGATAACTATGTGGCCTATGTCGGAATTGGTTCTCCGCGTTTCTATTTACCGCTGGATCAGCAGCTGCCGCAAACCAGTTTTGCCCAGTTTGTGGTGCTGGCATCCTCTTTGGAAGATCGTAACGAAATCCGTCAATCCTTGAGTGACCAGATTCGGCTGTTATTACCGGAAGTCCGTACCCGGGTGTCCCTGCTGGAAAATGGCCCTCCAGTCGGTTATCCATTGCAGTTCCGGGTCTCTGGTGAAGATCTGGGACTGGTTCGTGAATGGGCGCAGAAAGTCGCCGCAACCGTGGGCGATAATCCGAATACCACCAATGTACATCTGGACTGGGGTGAGCCGAGCAAAGTCATCAAACTGGAGATCGATCAGGATCGTGCCCGTCAGTTGGGCGTGACTAGCAGTGAGCTGGCCAATGTGCTGAACAGCTCGATTTTGGGGGCCGGCATTGATCAGTATCGGGAAAAGCGTGAACTGATTGAAATCCGTTTACGTGGTGCGCAGGCTGAACGCGTTGATGTCGCTTCTTTAAGCAGTCTGGCGATACCGACGTCACGTGGTACTTCGGTACCGTTGGCACAGCTTGCCAACATTGAATATAGCTTTGAAGAAGGCTTGATCTGGCATCGGAATCGTTTACCGACCATCACAGTGCGTGCCGATATTCGCACGGCCTTACAGCCGGCCACTGTGGTGAATGAATTACACGATTCACTGCACCAACTTCGAGCTGAGTTGCCGAATGGCTATCTGCTGGAAGTCGGCGGCACGGTCGAAGAATCCGCGCGTGGACAGAACTCGGTCAATGCTGGCATGCCTTTATTCCTGGCGGTAGTGATGACCCTGTTAATGATTCAGCTCAAGAGCATCTCACGGGCCTTTATTGTATTCCTGACCGCACCTTTAGGCATTATCGGGGTGGTGTTATTCCTATTACTTTTCAATAAACCTTTCGGTTTTGTGGCCATGCTCGGGACGATTGCGCTTTCTGGAATGATCATGCGAAATTCCCTGATTCTGATTGACCAGATCGAGCAGGATATTCAGGCCGGAGAATCCCCATGGGATGCCATTATCAATGCCACAGTCCGCCGTTGTCGCCCGATTGTCTTGACCGCATTGGCCGCAGTTTTAGCCATGATTCCCTTGTCTCGCAGTATTTTTTTCGGGCCGATGGCAGTGGCCATTATGGGCGGTTTAATTGTGGCAACACTTCTGACCCTGTTTTTCCTGCCTGCCTTATATGCACAATGGTTTAAAGTGAAAAAAAGTTTAAATTCTGTTTAAAATTGTCATAATTTCAGGTGCGAAATATTGAAATTTTCAATATAGTAGCAGCTGAGATTTTTATAATTTAAAAAAATAAGTAACTACTGCATTGGCCGAACTGCCAATCCGGTAATGAGGTTAAACCAACATGACTCAAACTACATTAACCAAGATGCGACGTTCCGTAGCGATGGCTTATGTCTTCATGTTTTTGGCCTTATTTACGCTATTTAGTGGACTTTTTGCCTACTGGTTGGCCCGTAAAGTGACACAAGTCGATTATGCCGAAGTCTGGTTACAGGCGCAGGCCTTGTGGATCATGCGAAATATCGTGATTTATACCATTTTGGCGCTCTTTGCTGCGCTGTGGTTTATTCCGCTGTTTTTCTTTGCCTGGGACAGCCAGTTATGGGTCAAAGCCTGTGTCGTGACCGGGGTGATTTTCAGCTTTATTGCCTTTATTTTCCTGCTCAATGCCTGGTTTAAAGGCCTGCATAAATTCTCTCAAAATAAAGCTGTGTTCTAAAGCATATAATTTTTTTCATATTTCCCCTTGTAAAATCAGGTTTGACCCCAATTTCAGACCTCAGTTGAATATTAAACAAAATTCCGTGAGGAGCATCGCCAGACATGGCTAAACGTGATTATTATGAGGTTTTGGGCGTCGCTAAAACCGCTAGTGATGATGAAATCAAAAAAGCCTACCGTAAGTTGGCGATGAAATATCATCCAGACCGTAACCCGGACAATGCTGAAGCTGAAGATAAATTTAAAGAAGCAGCAGAAGCCTATGAAGTGCTGTCTGATGGTGAAAAGCGCAGCATGTACGACCGTATGGGCCATCAGGCCTTTGAAGGGGGTATGGGCGGCGGTGGCGGCTTCGGTGGTGGTTTCAGCGCAGAAGACATTTTCAGCCAGTTCGGTGATATTTTCGGTGGTGCTTTTGGTGGCGGCGGTGGTCGTGGCCAGCAACGTGCACGCCGTGGTTCGGACTTACGCTATGTGATGGAATTGACCCTGGAAGAAGCGGTCAAAGGCGTCAAGAAAACCATTACTTTTACTGCACCGGCACCATGTGATGCCTGTGATGGTAAAGGCTCAAAAAATCCAAATGATGTAGAAACCTGCCGTACCTGCCATGGTGCCGGTCAAGTGCGTATGCAGCAAGGTTTCTTCTCGGTGCAGCAAACTTGTAGTACCTGTCGCGGTCAGGGCAAGATCATCAAGAACCCATGTAATAAATGTCATGGTTCAGGTGTGTCGGATCGTCAGCAAACGCTGGAAGTTACTATTCCTGCGGGTGTGGATAATGGCGACCGCGTACGCTTGACCGGTAAAGGTGAAGCGATTCGTGATGGTCAGTCAGGTGATTTGTACGTCGAAGTGGTGGTGCGTGAGCACGAAATCTTCCAGCGTGATGGTGCTGACCTGTATATGGATGTGCCGGTTTCAATCGCCGATGCAGCGTTAGGTAAGGAGGTTCAGATTCCGACTCTAGACGGTCGAGTAAGCCTGAAAATTCCTGAAGGGACGCAAACGGGTAAACTGTTCCGCTTACGTGGCAAAGGTGTTAAACCGGTACGTACCAGCATGCAAGGTGATTTGCTGTGCCGTATTGTAGTGGAAACACCAGTTAATTTAAGTGCACGTCAACGTGAACTGTTGAAAGAGCTGCAAGAAACTATGGATGGTGAAGACAGTAAATCATCACCAAAGAAAAAATCATTCTTTGATCGTTTGTTTGATTGATCGAATGAAAATAAAGAAGGACGCTGCGGCGTCCTTTTTTGTGCTTTAAATTTATACTATGATAGAAATAGAATTAGGTACTTGAAATGGGTTCTAACAATGGGTGTTATTCCCAAGTAGAAATGTCCTACCTAATAACCAAATAGAAATGTCCTATATGGACATTTCCAAGTCAAGCACAGGATTCAGATTTCGTTCTTTGATTACTGTTTTCTGTGCACGTCTGCTTGGCATCTTTTGAGAACGATTGCGTTTGTTTTGTTGTTCCAGTTCTTCATGCTGTTGTTGGATATGATTCAGAACAGCACCCAACCGTTTATTCTCAACAATCTCTCGCTGGTTGAGCTGACTTAATTTATCGAAGATGCTGTAATTGATCTTCCGGCCTTCATGCATGATGGCTACAGTACCATCCGGGTATTCTAGAAACTCAAGATATTTACCAATCAGCCTCTGGTTTTCTTCTGTACTCTCCAGGAGATATACACATTTATCATAAGTAATGGTCAGGCTATTGGTGACTCTACGTGGCTCTCGCCAGGTAAAAATATCATCTAATTGCTCAGCTGTTTCGGTGGCAGAGCGGTGTAAGTTCTTAGGATTAAAGGCCATCTTTGCAAACTTGAGATTGAACTGCTCAATAAAGCAGGGTAACCACTTATTCGCATCTGCAATCGAACTGATACCTTCCAGGCGCATCTCCTTAATCAGACGGTCCTGAAGGGTTCTGTTGGCCCGTTCCACCCGTCCTTTGGCCTGAGGGGAGTTAGCGAAGATGATATCGATATTGAGGGTACTGAGTACGCGTCCAAACTGGGTAATCTTGCTGTCTTTCTTGCTGCTTTGATTCACCCTAAAGACTGAATGTTTGTCGCTGTAAAACGCTAAAGGCTTACCATGCTGTTCAACATACAAGCGTGTCGAAATCATATAGTCAAAGGCTGATTCTGATTCACAGAAGCGTAAATGCTGCAATTTGCCTGTGGCATCATCGATAAAGACTAGCAGACAGCATTTAGCGGCTCTTCCTTCAAACCAGTCATGGTGTGAGCCATCGATTTGTACCAGTTCACCATAACAATCTCGGTTATATCGAGGCTGATATGGGCGTTTCAGGCGCTTGGAGCGAGGAATCCATAAATCGGCTGCAATCATCCAGCAACGCAGGGTTTCCACTGAAAGATCGAATCCATGAACGGTAGTGAGCTTTTCATGCGCTAAAGTGGGTCCGAAACCATGGAGTTGATCCGAAACAATATTGAGGCACTTGAGTCTGAGTTCTTCAGGAAGTTTGCAGTTGCTGGTTTGGCCACGACCAGCATGGGCTAATGCAGCTGGGCCTTGAGCTTTGTATTTCTGCAGTAAGCGTCTGATCTGACGTTCTGAAATATGAAGTAGCTGAGCAGCCTGGGATTGAGTTATGCGTTGATCGCAGATTTCCTGCAAGACCGACAATCGTTTAAGTTCTTTATCCGACATAGACACCAACATATCAAACCGTCCGCTTCAATAATCGCAAAAGTGCATATTCTAAAAGCGGACATTTTTACTTTGGAGAAACCGGACATTTCTATTTTGGGCTTACAAATGGGATTTCGCATAAGAGATTTTATGTTAAATAATAATTAACTGCTTTAAAAGGCTTTGTTGCACAAAGATTTGAAATGCAAAGCGCCCCTAATTGAGCCAAATTTAAGGCGTAACTTGGGTAAGTGGTCGACCTAATTCCGTAAATCTGTTGAGGACTGCTACACGTGCATGAATCTCATTGACTTGGCTATCAAAGCTCCTTGCACTGAGTTTATCTCCTAATAATTTGATGCAATGTATCTTAGTTTCAACCAAACTTCGCCGATGATAGCCTGACCATTTTTTCCATAGTGTCCTGCCTAAACGTTTAACTGTTCGAAGTAATTCATTTCGCTCTAGCGAGCTGCTCTTTGTATCTTTCCCTGGTTTCGCATTTTTTCTAGGTGGAGTCACCGCATGCGCTTGCCGATCGGCAATGACCTGACGGCATTTCTTGGTGTCATAAGCTCCATCGGTATAAACAGAGTCAATCTGCTCATCTTGTGGAATCTGAGCAAGTAAATCACCAAGTACCTGTGAATCACTGACATTATTGGTTGTGAGCTGAATAGCGCGTATTTGTAGGGTTTTAGCATCTATACCAATATGAAGTTTACGCCATTGGCGACGATATTCAGGTCCATGTTTCTTGCGTTTCCATTCGCCCTCACCTAGAAACTTCATGCCTGTAGAGTCCATGAGTAGATGCAGCCCATCGCTACTTTTTTGGTAGCTGATTGCAATATCGATATGCTTTTGTCTTCTACAAAGCGTACTGTACGAATATCACTGATATTCGGAGCTGCTCATCCGCAAAGTTTAATCAGACTTTGCACAAAGCCAGTGACCATACGTAAAGACAGACGGAATAAGGATTTAATCATTAAGCAGCATTGGATGGCTGCGTCGGAGTAGGTTTGATTTCGCCCTTGTTTGCCTTTTGATGGAGCATACCATTGCGTAGTAGGATCAAACCAAATGGCAATATTTCCGCGACTCATGAGTGCTCGGTTATATGCGGGCCAATTGGTTGTGCGGTAGATTTTCTGTGTAGGCTTCTTCATTTGAAAATTATATCGCTGAAAAAGCCTTTACAGATAGGTTTGTGCAACAAAGCCGTCTCACACTATAAAGCGAGGTCCTTTAACGTAAAGGTAACGTCTGTTATGCGAAATAGAATACTTCATTTTCGAACATACAAATCATAACCAGTATGGATTTTAGATGTACTATCAAAAAAGTAATGATTGTTAATAATGTTACAGATTTTATTTGGCTCGTCACACATATCCACCTCTGTCATCACCAGGTAGGGTGACTTTCCAAGTTCCTTTATATAATAATCATTCGCATAGCTTCCAAACATGATCTGAGGATGGTTAGACCAGATGAGTTTATTAACATTTTTTAAATCAGAATATAAATACACGAGATGAGTGGAGCGAATATTCAGAGCGCTATTATCGATGCGTGCTAATTTATTTAGATGACTGAGATCTTGTTGCGCTTGAGCTGTATTAATATAGTTTATCTTATGCATATTATCCATTCGGATGGGGAGGCCATAAGCTAGAGCTACAATCGCCGGAAGCAATGTAGCCACTGTTATTTTTACTTTTTCTTGAACTAAGACTGTCCAAAACATGATTGATAGGGGTATAACCATTGGCTCTAAGTAATGACTATAACCATGATCTGAGACGAAAGCACCTAAAATCGTACCAACATAGAGTAGTAAAGTAACATAAAAGTTTTTATCTCTTTTTGTTTTTATTACATAAAAAATGACTATAGGAAGAAATATAACGATGAATTTAGATAAATATACTAAGCTATTTAATCTACTAGCCGAACCTGTATAGCCAGTTAAAAACTGATATTGTAGTGTAAAGTATTCAGTTACACTTTGATGGGTGAAATAAAATGGAAAGAATAAAATAAAACATAAAAATAAGAAGCCAGCTAAAAATTTAAGAATCCTATAGATATAGGATTCAAAACCCTTAGAAAAGAACATGTAAAGGGTACTAGGCATCATTATTGCGGCTGCTAAGTAGTTGATATTAAATAGTAAAGAAGCTGTTGCCCCTATAAGAAAAAACTGATACTTAACATTAATTTTTGACGTATAAAAAAATATATACAAACATATAAAAGGTAACATTAGCATTTCCGTATTACCGGAAAAGTTCTCAATCAGAAATGAAGAAACTAAAAGAAATGAGCTTACAACCAAAAATTTATTGAAGTTTTTACCACTTAAAATAATGGAACTACTCAAAGCACACGCAAATGCTATTAATAAATATAGATACTTTTGACCAACCAAGTAGTGGAAAAAACCGTATATGTAGTAAGTTAGTAGTGGCTTGTGATCAAAAGTATTACCATATGGTAAGGTTAGTGACTCAAAAATATCTTTTCCAATTATAGTATATATGGTGGTATCGATAGCGGTATAAGCTTGTTCATGATACAGGCCTACTAACAAACAAGTTATAGTCAAAAATATCATTAGATAGAATATATTGACTTTTTTTCCTAAAGATTCATTCATAATCTAGTCTTCTCAATATTAAAACTAATGTGGTTCCGTTAATTAGACCACTCAATTCAGTTCTATAAGTGATAAATCCGCTCTCAATATTTAAATTATGCTGCCATTACTTTTAGTAAATGTTGATCATAAAGTTCATTTGGTGTTGCCTTATTCAAACTTTACTCTGCCCTTCATTATTTAAATCTCTTTTTAAAATATATCTTGGTCGTTTCTTAGTTTCCATATAGATCCTACCAATATATTCCCCTAAAACGCCTATTCCTATAAGTTGTACACCACCTAAAAATAGGATTGAAACTAATAATGACGGATATCCTTTTACATCATTTCCCCAAATAATAGTTTCTAAAACCAACCAAGAACCATATAAAAAAGATAAGGTTGCAATTAAAAGTCCAACATATGTCCAAATTCTCAAAGGTATTGTTGAAAAACTTGTAACCCCTTCTAATGCAAGATTCCAAAGCTTCCACCCATTAAACTTGGTTTGACCAGCACTTCTTGTAGGACGAACATATTCAACAACATCGATCTTTCCACCAACCCAAGAAAGTACTCCTTTCATAAAAAGGTTTATTTCAGGTAGTCTCTTAATATTTTCTACAATCTCTCTAGACATTAATCGAAAATCACCAACATTTTCTTCAATTTTAGGTGAGCTAATCTTGTTATGTAATCGATAAAATGCCAAAGCCGTTGATCTTTTTAAATAGCTATCAGTACTTCTGTCACTTCGTTTAGCTAAAACCATATCAGCTCCGGCCTGCCACTTTGCAATGAGTAGCGGAATAACCTCAATGGGGTCCTGAAGGTCAACATCAATTGGAATAACAGCATCACCAGTTGCATGCTCTATCCCTGCAAATAAAGCAGGCTCTTTACCAAAGTTTCTAGTAAAACTTAATGCTCTAACAAACTTATCTGTAAGTGATAGTTCGTTAATAATTAATTCTGTTTTGTCTTTACTACCATCATTAATGAAGATGATCTCCACATCATATTTCTTAAGGGGAGCATAATTTCTAACAGCGTCATAAAAAATAGGGATAGCTTCTTCTTCATTAAAAACAGGAACAATTAGAGATATTTTCATACTACTTCCTAAACACTAAATATTTTGAATATAAAAAACCCAAGATTAAACTTATGATTGAAAAACCTATCAATGTTATAGCTATATTTAAGTGATACAGATCCGATAAATATCCAACTAAAAATGACAAAAGCCCCATAAAACAAATAAAAGCGATGTATCTATAAAAGTTAACATGAGAATCGAATGTCCATTTTGCATTTGCAAAGAAACTAAAAGTTACAGCTACACAAAAAGCGATTAGATTAGATACAGCTTGTGATTGAGAAAAAAAAATATAGAGTATAAAAAATACACAGTAATGTATTATTGTGTTCAACACTCCAACTGAGACGTATTTAAAAAAAAGTTTTTGCATTTATTTTGAAATGTGAATTGATGGCCGACAGTATTACAATAATAAAATAATATTACAAATAACTTATTAATTTTCCTAAAATTAACATAATACACCTTATACGAAATTCTTTAAATTATTTGTTTTAATTCAGTTGTTTATGTTGTATTGAAAAGCCCAATCCTCACCGATTGGGCTTTTTTTATGATTATTCACGTTCCACGCTTACTATTTGAGCAATGTTCCACAACTTTATAAAGCCAATCTAATCAGAAAATTCTAGATATATAAAAATCGCTCATAACACCTTTCATATCTTTTCATTGATTTTTATGCAATGCATCTTAGTGTTATTCCGCAGTTTTGCTATAGTAAGAGCAATTTTGGATCAACATCAGGACTATGTTATGTCAGCTACACCACGCATTGGAATCTTGGGTGCAGGCGGCCGTATGGGGCGTATCCTCATTCAGGCTGTGCATGAAGCCAGTTATCAATTGGCAGCTGCAGTAGAACGCCCTGAAAGTACCCTATTAGGCGCAGATGCGGGCGAACTTGCCGGGATTGGTGCAGTCGGTGTCAAGGTGGTGGGTAGTCTTGCAGAGGTGGTCAAAAACTGTGATGTCGTGATTGATTTCACCGCACCGGCAGCGACCGTCAATCATCTGAAAATTTGCCGTGAAGCAGGTGTTGCCATCGTGATTGGTACCACGGGGATGAATGATGAGCAAAAAGCTTATTTAGATGAATCAGCAGCTGAAACCCCTGTGGTTTATGCAGCGAATTATTCAGTCGGTGTGAACGTATCGATTAAACTGCTTGAACTGGCATCGAAAGTCTTTGGTGATACGGTTGATATCGAAGTGATTGAAGCGCATCACCGTCATAAAGTGGATGCACCATCGGGTACTGCACTCATGTGGGGTGAAGCGATTGCGGATGCTTTAGGCCGTGACCTGAAAGAAGACGCTGTGTACTGCCGCGAAGGTCATACCGGTCCGCGTGAGCGTCAAAGCATTGGTTTCCAGACCATTCGTGGTGGTGATATCGTCGGTGAACATACCGCCATGTTTATTGCCGATGGGGAACGTGTGGAAATTACCCATAAAGCCACCAACCGCATGAACTTTGCCAGCGGTGCAGTACGTGCTGCTGCCTGGGTGGTCGGCCGTGATGCACGTAAATATGACATGAAAGACGTGCTGGGTTTTAACGATATTCAGGTTTAAAATCCAGTCAAAATCATTTATAAAAAAGATCTAAAACTAAAATAAGACGAATAATAAAATGCAAAAAATGATTTTCCTGCTCTGTGCAGTGGCGCTTGGTGCCATTGTGCAGGCAAAGCCGCTGCATACGCCCAAACTCAGTATTGATAAAAATAATATCAAGGTCTGGACCTATCAGAATCAGCAAAACCCGGTCTTTCTGTATAAAGCTGAAACCACCTACCATGCACCGATTGAAAATGCCGTGTCGCTGATTCTGGATATCGAGCAGGCGGTACAATGGGTACCCTATATGGGCAGCATCAAGGTCTTGTCCCGCGATGATAAAAAAGGCGATTTCACTTTGTATATGGTGCTGGATTTTCCATTTCCCTTAAAAGACCGTGACCTGATTGTACAGGGCAAGATGATCAAGGAAGCCAATGGCCAGATCACCATCAAGAATAAAGCCATCCAAAGTGGCTATCCTTTAAATCCGGATTATGTGCGTTTAACCGATTATCAGGGCGACTGGACTTTTCAGAAACTAGCCAATAACAAGGTCAAGGTTTCAACCTATGGTTATGCCAATCCGGAAGGTTCCATTCCTTTGACCTTCGTAAATATGTTCGTGCAACAACAACCTTATCAGATGCTGCAGAAAATGAAGACCGAGCTGGCCAAGCCTTCACCTATTGCGGTCTTGCCTGAAGCCCTACAATAAAAAAGACCCAATTTCTGGGTCTTTCTAACAGCTGAAAATAGGCAGGATTTAAGCTTCAAAATCCGCTTTAAGTACAATCCGGTAACGCGCTTTACCGGAATGCAGATGTTCAATGGCCTGATTCAGCTGTGACATCGGGAAGACTTCAATTTGTGGGGCAATATTTTTACGCGCAGCAAATTGCAGTAACTGACGTAAGGCTGCCGGTGAACCGGTTGGAGAGCCGGTAACAGACTTGGCGCCGCCAATCAGCATGCCCGCCGGAATTTGCATCGGTTCTAAAGGGAGACCGAGCATATGTACTGTACCGTTCGGTGCCAGAGTGGCCAGATAAGCCTGCCAGTTCAAGGTGACATTGACCGTACTCAGCAATAAATCGAACTTGCCACGCTGTGCCTTTAGGGCAGCAACATCACGACTATTCACCACATGATCTGCGCCCATGGCTTTCAGCTCATCGGTCTTGTCCAGATTTGATGTGAAAGCCGTAATCTCACAGCCCCAAGCTTTGAGCAGTTTAATTGCGATATGACCCAGACCCCCAATCCCGATCACGCCAACATGATGAATGGCCTGAATCTGATGTTTCAGAATCGGATCAAATACGGTAATCCCGCCACAGAGTAAAGGGCCGGCACTTTCAGGATCCAGATCTTCAGGCAGGGGAATGACCCATTGCCAGCCAGCACGGACCTTGTCGGCGAAACCACCGGCATGTCCGACAATAGTCGCCACTTGGCCGCCAGTACAGAGTACCTGCTGACCTGAAATACACGGATCGCAATACTGGCAGCTTTCCGCAGTCCAGCCAATGCCGACACGCTGGCCAATTTGCAAACCTTTGGCTTCTGCACCGAGTTGGGTGATGGTTCCAATAATTTCATGGCCTGCAACCACAGGGTAAACCGAAGAATTCCAGTCATTATTGATGACAGAAATATCGGAGTGACACAGGCCGCAGTATTCTACTTTGACTTCAACCTGATGCGGCTGCAGTTCTCCGGCATCAAATTGATAGGGTTCGAGTGCAGCACCTGCTGACATTGCAGCATAAGCGTGGATAATATTATTCGACATAAATTCAGCTCTTCTTTGAATGGGAGGATCTTGTTTTAAAGTGACAATGATTTTCGTGATCATCGACCATACCGACGGCCTGCATAAAGGCATAACAGATGGTGGGTCCAACAAATTTAAAACCGGCCTTTTTTAAGGCTTTTGACATGATCTGGCTTTCGATAGTCTGTGCCGCTGCCTGACGATAATCCGCAACATCATTATTCAGTCGTGGTTGCTGGGCAAAAGACCAGAGCCATTGCCCTACATTGATGCCTTGCTGTTGCAGCTTGAGCCATGCTTGGGCATTTTCTAGAATGGCATGCAGTTTGCCACGATGACGGATCAGGCGAGCATCCTTAAGCTTGAGGTCGAGTTGTTGATCTGTAAGTGCTGCAATCGACTGAATGGAATATTGAAAAAAATGTTCACGATACGCTTCACGTTTTCTGAGTACGGTAATCCAGGCTAGACCGGCCTGCTGTCCTTCCAGACACAGCATTTCAAACAGGCGATTTTCATCCAGCAGGGCTTGTCCCCATTCCTGATCATGATAGGTGATATACAGCGGATCATTGGAGCACCAGCCACAGCGTTGCAGAGTCATGCCATGCTCCTTATTTTTATAGTTTTATAATTTAAACACAGCCCATTGATCTTGCTGATTATCCCAGTAAGACAGTTCAGCCTGATCCAGATCGCTAAATTGAATCCACATGTCTTTACCACTTTTGTCGGCATAACCGGTACTGATCAGCAGCGCATCTTCGGTAATTTCCATCACCCAGCCCTGATAGCTTTGACCATTCAGTACGATTTTTTGTTGATTGCCTGATTCAGCAAATTCTACCAGACGGTTGATCAACATTTCTGACATGTAAATATCCTAAAATTAACGTAAATAGGGGTAGGGGTTGACCACACCGCGCCCCTTGCCCTGTAAATAAATACCATAATGCAGATGTGGTGCAGTATGTCGGGCATTACCGCTATTGCCCACATAGCCGATGAGCTGGCCTTTTTTGACAGCATCACCTACTTTCAGGCCGCGTTTATGTCCATCCAGATGTGCATAATAATGCCAGGAACCGCCCGGACCGAGAATCCAGACTACTTTACCACCCAAATTGTTATTGCGTAAATCTGCAATCAGACCTTCTGTGGCACTAAAGACTTTGGTTCCACGTGGAGCCATGATATCAATGCCCTCATGCAAACGTCCGCGACTGCGCGACGCACCCCAGGTATCCTGTAATTCACGTGCCTGTACACGTGCCACCGGGATGGGCAGTGAAGAAGGCATTCGCTTATTTTGCAGTTTTTGTACCAGTAGCGGATTTAACTGTGCAGAAGAAGGTTGTTTCGGTGTACTGCTACAGGCGGTCAGTAATATGGCAATCAAAGCCACCCAGGTCAAAGCAAGGTATTGGCGCACGTTATTCATCCTTAAATATTGGCAATGCTCATTCTGAGCTGATCGATATGATGCTTTGTCCAGACTATGTCATAGGTTAACGGCAGAGATCAATTTTTTCATTGCTGTCGGCAGACCGCAATCAATGGCTGTCTCTGGACGCATCCAGTTGCCTTGCAGTTCAATCGCCAAATGTTCCTGCTGATCCTGATCCACTGCGAAAACGGTTGCTTCAAGCTGCCAGGTGAAGTGGGTGAAACTGTGGCTGATCTGGACTTTTTTGAGGATATTTTTCAGGCCAAGCTGCTGACATTGCTGTTCGAATTCATGGGTGTTTTCAATAATCGGCAGACACCAGAGACCACCCCACAGGCCGCTATTAGGACGTTGCTGCCAGAGCCATTCTGCACCGGACTGGATCAGCAAGACCTGAGCAGAGCGCACCGGCACTGGTTTTTTGGCCTTTTTAAAAGGCAATTCATTTTCCAGTCCTTGCTGATGAGCCTTGCAATGCTGCTGCATCGGACAATACAGACATAAAGGCTTTTTCGGCGTACAAACGGTCGCGCCCAAATCCATAATCGCCTGGGTATAGTCATGATTGCGTTCGATAGGACAGAGCTGTTCCGCCAGTTGCCAGAGGGCACGTTCATGCACCGGTTTGGACAGATCATCCTCAATAGCAAAGAAACGTGACAATACCCGTTTAACATTACCATCCATGATTACGCCATATTGACGTAAACCGAGTGACATCAGGGCACCTGCAGTGGAACGGCCAATGCCGGGTAAGGCCATCCATTCTTCCAGGCTTTGAGGGAATTGCTGCTGTGCGGTTACGATGCCGGCCGCTTTGTGCAGGTTACGGGCACGGGCATAATAGCCCAGTCCTGCCCAGTACGGTGCGACCTCATCCCAAGAGGCTTGACCCAAGTCCTGAACGGTCGGAAAACGCTGGATAAAGCGTTCATAATATTGCAGCACAGTTTTGACTTGGGTTTGTTGCAACATGATTTCAGAGACCCAGACTTTGTAGGGATCATCTGTCACCTGCCAGGGCAAGTCATGACGACCATGCACATCAAACCATTCTAACAGGGCATCTGAAAATACAAACATGGATAAATAGTAACCGAATAAGCAGCAGCCATTATAGCGGAATCGGCAGGCCTGAAATGTGAAAAGTAGATAAAAACTGCGGAGTAGTGTGTATGGATATCGGCTTAATAACACAAACAATAAATGCTCCGAAGAGCATTTATTTTAAAACAGCAAAGATTTAGTCGCTAATCCCCCAGCGTTCATCCAGCTTCAATACTTTGTCTTTATAGCGCGGAATAATATGAATATGCAGATGTTCGACCTTTTCCTGAAACACTTCGCCATCAATAAAACCGACATGGAAACCGGCGGGCTGGTAACGTAAATTGAGCTCATTACGTGCCTGTTCGAGCAAAGACATCAGGCTTTTACGTTCTTTGTCGGTCACTTCAAAAAATGAAGCCACATGCCGGAGTGGAATCACTACACAGTGACCTTCGGATAATGAATTCGGTTCAGGCAGCACTACACCATAATCATTTTTGGCAATGACATCATATTCGTCATAGTTACAGTAAGGGCAGTTGGTTTCAGCCATAGTCAGCATTCTCCTCTGGTAGGATTTATCGTTCTTTTCTTCAATGATTCTTTAAAGTGCTCAGCTTGATTTCAAGTCGAGCACTTATATCTATTTAAGCCAAATGACGTTCCAATAAGGCATACATCGCCGCCAAGCTTTTTTGTTCCGCTTCAGCATTGTAACCAAGATCCACGCCATTGGCTTTGGCCCGTTCGTCGGCGAGCGGGTTGCTAAAGCCATGTTTGGCATCTTCAAAGACAATCACCTCATGCTCGACGTTGGCCGCATGCATTTCTTCACGGAAACTGGCGACATCATCTAAGGTGACCATGCTGTCTAGCTCACCGTGCAAGACTAGAATTTCGGCCTGAACCTGACCTTCTTGAGCCGGTGCTTTGGCAGCAAGTGTCCCGTGGAAGGTGGTCACTGCTTTTAAAGGGGCATTGGCACGCGCCAGATCCAGCACTACTTTACCGCCGTAACAAAAACCGATGGCAGCAAGTTTCTCTGCATTGACTTCATCCTGTGCTGCCAAGGTATTTAAAGCTGCTGTCGCACGATCAACGATGGTGTCCGGATCTTCAAAGGTCTGCATCATCCACTGGTAGGCCTGATCAGAATGGGTGGTCACTTTTTTGTCACCATACATGTCAATTGCCAAGGCCGCATAGCCATGTTCTGCAAGTTCGCGAGCACGCTGTTCGGTATATTCATTACGACCCCACCATTCTGGTGCGACCAGCACACCTGCAAGGGGTGTATCTGTTTCTGGAGCGGCAAAATAGCCAATCAATGCGCTACCATCCGGCGCAGTATAATGAATTTCACGGGTCTTGATTGCTGCCATGCTGACGTCCTCTATTCTTGTTGAACCGTTTAATTAACATATAACATAGCAAAACTGATCTGAATGTGACATGAAAACATTCGATTAATTATGCTTCATCCATATAAAAAAGAGAGGCCGCTATCGCGCCTCTCTGATTGAATATTTAAAAAAACAGTATTGATTACTTCATAATTTCCAGTAATTCCACATCAAAAATTAAGGTACTGTTTGGCTCAATCACATCACCTGAACCAATTTGTCCATAGGCCAGTTCTGCAGGAATGAAGAAGCGGTATTTGGCACCTTCTTTCATCAGTTGCAGGCCTTCAGTCCAACCGGTAATCACTTGGGTGGTACGGAAGACCACAGGCTGATTACGGGCAATTGAACTGTCAAAAACCGTGCCATCAATCAAACGGCCTTCATAATGTACGCGGACATTGCTATCGGCTTTTGGCGATTTGCCTTTGCCTTCCTGAAGAATCTGATATTGCAGGCCAGATTTAGTCGTTTTTATCCCTGCTTTTTTGGCATTTTCTGTCAGAAAAGCCTGACCGATTTTGGTGTTTTCTTCAGCTTTTTGTTTTAATTCAATCAGCTCTTTGGCTTCACTTTGACGTTTAAACTGGGTCAGCACTCGAGCCATGTCTTCTTCAGTTAAAGTGGATTGTTTTCCGGCAGCAGCAGCTTTTAAACCGGCACTGAAAGCATCCAGATCAATCCCTTGCAAAGAGTCGGCATTACTTTTTCCCATCAGATAACCAAAGCTATAACCGACCTGTTCAGCTTCCGGGCTTTTATTGGTCACATCTTTGGCAAGCAGATTGCCAGAACTTAGCAGTAAAACCATCAAGCTTATTTGTATTTTCATATTTATTCTCAAAATAAAGGAGAGCGCATTGCTCTCCTTATTTATAGATTATTTGACTTCAATGAGTTCCACATCAAAAATCAAAGTACTGTGTGGAGGAATCGTCCCTGGCACGCCTTGTTCACCATAACCAAGTTGAGATGGGATATACAGGGTCGCTTTACCGCCTTCTTTCATCAGTTGCAGACCTTCAGTCCAGCCTGGAATCACTTGATTGAGTGGAAACTCAATCGGCTCGCCACGTTCAACCGAACTGTCAAATACAGTACCATCCACCAGTTTGCCGGTGTAATGGACTTTCACGATTGAAGAAGCAGCTGGCTGTTTGCCCGTGCCTTCTTTAGTCACTAGGTATTGCAAACCGGAAGCTGTGGTTTTTACACCCGCTTTTTTGGCATTTTCTGTCAGGAAACTGTCACTCGATGCTTGTGCCTGTTTAGTGCTATCGAGTTGCTTTTGCTGCATTTCTTTCTGGAACTGTTCGTAAGCTGCCTGTAATTCTTCTTCAGTATACGCCGGTTCAGTACGCGCATGTCCTTCACGTACGCCTGTCACAAAGCTATTAATATCGAGTTCAGGTGGGGTTTGATGAGCCACTTCATAACCGAGAGCATAGCTGATTTTAGAAACAGCAGAGGCATCTTTAGATGCTTTAGTCGTTTGAGCAGCTGGGTTTTGAGTTGCATAGTAAACAGGTACTAGCGCGGCACCGCCTAGAAGAACAGCGACAGCAATCGGTAAGGCCTTGCTCATGTATTATTCCAATCTAATGTTATCGTTGAGGTTCATTCCATCTTAGCAGAAAATTTTGAGAAATCTTGCAGAATGGGTGGTTTTTTAGCAAGCAAATATCGCAGTTTGGTAGAGCTTTAAAAAAATAAAAAAACCAGCAATGGCTGGTTTTTTTATTCAAAAAGATCAACTGGTTTTTGTTTTGGTTTTATAGCTATAAGTATAATCATAGCTATAACTACCACCTGCTGAACGCTGGATATCATTCAGGATAAAGCCATTTACGGTACTTCCCGCTTGTTTAAAACGGTTCACTGTCAGTGCCAATTCCTTCATTTGTGTTTTTGCATAGCGGGCCACCACCAGATTGAGTCCGACATATCGGGACACGATGATCGCATCCGTGACCGCCAGGACAGGAGGCGTATCAATTATAATATGATCATAGTGTGGCGTCAGGTGTTGCAGTAATTCCTGAAACCGTACCGAATTGAGAAGTTCGGATGGATTGACTGGATTTTCACCACAGGTGATGACGCTGAGGTTTGCTACATTGGTGCTTTGCACCATCTGTTCCAAGGTAATTTGCTCATTCAGGTATTCAGTTAATCCATATTGATTATCCAAATCAAAATATTTGTGTATATGACCACGACGCAAGTCCGCATCAATGATCAATACGCGTTTATGTTTTTCTGCCATGATGACTGCCAGATTGCTGGAAACAAATGATTTTCCAACTCTAGGCGCTGGACCCGAGATCATAATAATATTGTTTTTGGCCTGAGACAGAGCGAAATGACTTGCTGTCCGGATGCTGCGCAAGCTTTCGATCGCCATATCATCACTATGTTTAAGGGCTAATAAGAAAGGCAGTTTTTTCTTTTTCAGCAGTTTCAGTCCCGGTTTCTGAACAGGGGAGTGTGCAATATTGGCATAGACGGGAAGATCCAGTTGGTATTCTATTTGGCTACTATCTTTCACTCCAGAACGGAACATATTGCGGAATAATGCCACCAGAATTCCCAAGAAAGTACCGAAGCAAAAAGTTAAGAACAGAATTAATGGCTGTTTCTGTTTAATCACGTCAATCGGTTCAAGCGCAGTATCAATAACATGTACATTGCCAATCTCGCCGGCTTTGGCAATTCGCAGTTGTTGGTAGGAATTGACCAAATTGGTATACAGTTGTTGTTTGACTTCGACTTCACGAGACAGTTGTAAATACTGGCGTTGTATTTCTGGAAGATTTTTAAGTGTCGTATTGAGCTCACGAATCTTGCCATTAATCACACGAAGTTGAGCAGTAACTTCTCGCATGGTCGGATGTGCTGCTGCATATTTAGCGCCTATTTCCGCCTGTCTTTGTTCGAGTAGAGCTCGTTGTGTTTCTAAAGTCACACTCTGATTTAAATATAATTCTGACTCCCGGGTGATGTCGACAGTATTATGCTGTTGACGGAATTGGTTAAAGACCCGCTCTGCATCATCCAGCTGTTTTCTTAAATCCGGTAATTGAGCATCCAAGAAAGCGAGGGTCTGAGCAGTTTCTGCCGAACGACGGGTAATATTATTTTGGCTATAAATTGCCAAAATAGTATTCAGAACTTTGGTGATGTGCTGTTTGTCATGACCTTGGTAGCGAAGCTGCAAAATCCCGCTAAGTTCGCCTTTTTCTACAATTGAATAATTGGCAAGAATAGAATCAATCGCTGAGGGCAAAGAGAGCTTTTGCACCTGATAACTGCTATCTAGCGGATCCTGAGTAAAGATCGCGATTTTCCAGTCGCCCTGCGCAGTCTTGAATTGTACTGGCTGGTTCAGTGCACCCTTGAAAATGGTTTCTTCTGTCACAGGATTGATCAGACTAAAACCCTGTTGTTGAAATTGCAGTAGCAGATTTTTATCCAAATAGGCGGCAGGAACTTCAAACTGTCGAATGTCGAAGCTTTTTTGACCCTCTTTAAAGCGCACAGTTTCAGGTTGATATTCGGTTTGATAATTTACACCTTGAAATAGTCGCTGAACAAAAGTGTCTTCAGTACTGGCAATCTGAAGATCCAAATTTAAGCGATTAATTACTGATTCCAGAATATTGCGTGATTTTAATACCTCAACTTCAGCATTAGATGAAGACATTTGTCCAATGACACTTGAAAGGTTACCCAATAAAGCAGCTGAGGCACCTCTACTTTCTTCGACTTGGACGATGGCATCGACCTTATAATTAATCGCTACAGTGCGTAAATAGAGCAGGACAGCAAGCACGCTGAGCAAGGCACATACGAGGATAAGTTTCCATTGCGCAAACAAGGAAAATAACACCCCTTTTAGGTCAATCATATTTTCGGTATTGTTATTTTTGTTCATAATTTTGCTTTCTAAAAGTTTAAAAGTGATTTTTCCAGTCGATGACGTCGTGTTGAATTAAATTACAGAACTTCATCAAAGACCTGCTGCCCCTGCAAAAATGAATTCCAAATATGCTGGCTTTATTGTTCCCTCAAAAAAAATCTAGTCTGGTAAACCCAGATATTTTTATGATGATCAGGATAAGATTATTTTTATTCAATCTGCTTCATATTTAGTGTTGAACTACATGGAGTTGCAGGCAGATCCCATGCTATTACGTAAATATGCTGTCTTGTGATCAGCGCTGAGCATTACTTCAGCCATCTATATTTATAGATTTAATCTACAAATACGGGCAGATCTCGTTAGTAAACATTCAGTCATTAATCGATGGTTAATATTTTCAAAACAGCTCCCCAAAATCTTTTTAATATGCATAGCTGAACTACCTGCTAGCGTATAGCTGTACCAGCAACATTTGAAAAGGGAAGAATCTGGCTAACCACTCGTTCCCAACGAGTCAGACCTGTGGCATCCACATAGACAATATCATTGCTGTGCATTTTAAACTTTTTGGCCAAGCCAAAATCTCCAAGATTTTTTAAACTTAAATGATATATTTCAGTCATTTGGTTATTTGAATTGTCACGTAAGACGTAAATGCGACTAGCACTGGCTGAATAGGGATTAATCCCTTCACTTTCACCGAGAACATCCGCGAGAGTCATCCCTTGGTCACGTATGGGTAAGGGGGTATTCGTGCCTGCTTCACCCATGACATAGATTTTCTGATTTTCACGAGGACTGATATACAGGGTGTCATTGGGTTGAATTAACAGCTTATGTAATGAATATCCTGCCTTTTCTAATGCAATTGTATTGAGGTCATAGGCCACACCCTGACGCACCAATTGAATAGAGCTAGAGTTACCTTGCTCGTTAATGCCGCCGGCCAGACCCAGTGCTGTATAAACGCTCACGGGCTGATCAGACAAATAAAACTGCCCGGCTTTGTTGCACAAAGATTTGAAATGCAAAGCGCCCCTAATTGAGCCAAATTTAAGGCGTAACTTGGGTAAGTGGTCGACCTAATTCCGTAAATCTGTTAAGGACTGCTACACGTGCATGGATCTC
>NZ_VPEB01000021.1:0-48846 GCF_013417415.1 Acinetobacter sp. YH12254
CCTGCCGCCAGCGTTCAATCTGAGCCATGATCAAACTCTTCAGTTTAAAATCAGTAGTGCCTAAAGGACACCAATCTTGGCTCATCAATTTTCTGACAAATATTTCTCAAATAAACTTCGAGTCATTCTTACCATCAATCAATGAAAATAATTTCGATCGATCAACCAGTAAAAATCCACACAAGTTGTTCTTCATAAGCTCTTAATGATCTTTCCAACACCTCGTCAGTGCCAGAAGCTGGACTTCGATATACTTAACAACTCAGCAATCTGCTTCGTTCGTTTCCGTCTATCTCGTCGGTATGGGTGCATTCTAGAGGATTTCAGAATCATTGCAACCCCCAATTCACTATATTTTTCACGTATGTCTTTTTTTTCTACAAAAAATCCTAAAAAATCGCTTTTTTATCTAATTTTTAAGCGTTTTTATGCAAAAAATACACTAAACACATCATTTTATTTTTATAAGCCAAAATTTAATTAGACTTAAAAGCGATCAAAATAATAGTTAGAGTAGTGATTTTTTACTTTTTATCTTTAAATAATGCTTTTATCTGGTTCAACCCCCAGAAACAAAACCAAATCATGACATATTAGCGAAACCAACGATTCTTTCCTTTTGGCTTGGTAGTTCATTCGCACTTTTTCAGTGAAACTTCTTATAAAAGCGTATAGGTATCTTAGGCTATAGAGCAGTATTCAATGATTTTGGTGTTTGGCTATAAGGCCGCACAAGCTTGCTTATCTATATAGAGATAGAACATATCAGCAGGTTAATTCTATTCAGTTACTTTTCCTGCTTGCGCTGCCCAAGCCAGTATTGCATGACTTCTATAATTATGTCTTTTTTGCCCTGATAGTCTTCAGCAACAAAGAATAGTTTTGCACGTCGCGGTAAACGCTCTTCAATCAGGGAAAATAGATAGTAATTCGCAGCCAGATCAAGCTGCATAAATAAGTTATAGACAGGGATATAACGTTGCTGTTTTTGTTCGGCAGACTGATATTCAAATAAGAAACTTAAAATACAATCAATGTCTTCATCAAAAATATCTTCTGTTGGATAGCGATACATCGAATCATCTCTGCTTTCTTTTTATATTGTGCTGTCTTTTGCGAACCAATATAGTCAGCCACCCTTTAGCTAGCAAAACAACACTTAATTAGAGGATGAATTCTAGGTGGAATGTCCTCCAAGAAAATAATACCTGCGGTTTTAAAGGTTCAGAATGAAATCGCTACAAATAAAAAAGGAAGAGATCTCTCCCAAAATCTCCTCCTTAGAATTGAATCTTTACCCGATCCATTATGTCATTATTATAGTTATTCACTTTAAAGCTTAAAAAAGAGTCTCTTGGGGAAGAGACCTTATAAATTGTGGAGTTGTCTTATTATCACCCTCTAGATGCTTTGAACCAATTCTCTAGATGAATAAATCCTATAGATAATAAACCCGAAAAGCAAGCAATTTGGGAAAATTTAACTCTTGTTTTTATAGGGTTTTTTTTGAAGTTGCTTATTTGCTTTATGAATATAGGACATCAATAAAAAAGCAGACCGAAGCCTGCTTTTATTTCAATAACTTATCAATTTTTTAATCGGTGAAAGTAACTTTCGCAATCGCTTTTTTGCTGGCCTGAACGATCAAGGTCAGATTTTCCTTGACCGAATAAGAACTATCTACAGTGTGCCAATCCACTTTCACCGCGCCACGACCTAAAGCATCTTTGGCTTGGGCCGCATTCTTCGTCAAACCCGCTTCACGCAAAATTGAAGTAATAAAGATCTCACCACCAAATTCCGACAATGAAATAGTCACTTCAGGTGTACCTTCGGGTAATTCACCTTCAGTAATAATATTGCCTGCACCTTTATGTGCATTTTCAGCAGCTTCTTGACCGTGGAAACGCTCAACCAATTCAAGTGCAAGAATTTTCTTCACTTCTTGTGGGTTACGACCATCTTCGATTTCTTTTAGCAGAACATTAATTTCTTCAATTGATTTAAAGCTCAAAAGCTCGAAATAACGCTCAATCAATGAGTCCGGCATGGAAAGGACTTTTTGGTACATTGCACCTGGTGCATCAAACACACCAATATAATTACCCAAAGACTTAGACATTTTATTCACGCCATCTAAACCTTCAAGAATCGGTACAGTAATACATACCTGTGCTTCTTGATCATAACGACCTTGCAGCGTACGCCCCATCAACAAGTTGAAAGTTTGGTCTGTACCACCCATTTCAACATCTGCTTCAAGTGCAACTGAGTCATAACCTTGAACCAATGGATACAAGAATTCGTGAATCGCAATCGGCTGTTGATTATTATAACGTTTTGTAAAATCATCACGTTCCAACATACGTGCTACAGTTTGCTGTGAAGCCAATTGAATCAAATCAGCTGCTGTTTTTTGCGCAAACCATTCAGAGTTGAATACAACTTTGGTTTTGTTTGGATCAAGAATTTTAAAGACTTGTTCTTGATAGGTTTTTGCATTTGCTAATACTTGTTCACGCGACAACGGTGGACGTGTTGCACTTTTACCTGTTGGGTCACCAATCATTGCGGTGTAATCACCAATCAAGAAGTAAACTTCATGACCTAAGTCTTGGAAAACTTTTAATTTATTAATTAAAACCGTATGACCTAAGTGCAAATCAGGTGCTGTAGGGTCAAAACCCGCTTTAATTTTTAATGGGCGATTCAGCTTTAATTTCTTCAGAAGATCTTCTTCAGAAATAATTTCGTGGGTGCCTCGTTGGATGAGGGCAAGTTGTTCTTCAGCCGGCAGGAAATTTGACATCACAAAATCCAAATAGATCAGTTATACAATTTGTGCGATATACTAACACTTTTTCAGCACATTGCAGGCTTAAGAATCATCATGACAGCGATCTATATTGGGGTAATGACCGGCACAAGCATGGATGGTGTCGACATTGTTGCTGCTTCTTTTGATCCCTTACAGCTTCATGCCACCCTAACCCTTCCATTCGATCCCGACCTTCGTGATGAACTCATGGCACTGACTTTGCCTGATGACAATGAAATTGATCGCATGGGTAAAGCAGATGTTGCACTTGCCGAAATGATTGGTCATGGCATTAATGCACTGATTGAAAAAAACAACTTAGATAAGACGCAGATTAAAGCGATTGGCTCACATGGGCAAACCATTCGCCATCGCCCTGAACACAACTTTACCTTACAAATTGGCGACCCCAATATTATTACTGAAATCACAAAAATTCCTGTGATTTCAGATTTCCGTCGTCGCGACTTAGCCGCTGGTGGTCAAGGTGCACCTTTAGTGCCAGCATTCCACCAAGATATTTTCCAACACGAATCGATTCATCGGGTCATTCTTAATTTAGGTGGGATTGCCAACGTTAGTCTCCTACCCGCAGGCAAACCTGAAGATGTCTACGGCTTCGATACAGGTCCTGCCAACATTTTGATGGATGCTTGGTGTGAACGCTACACAGGGCAACCTTATGATGAAAATGGTAATTGGGCAGCCTATGGCACACCAATTCGCAGCCTACTAGACCGCCTGCAAGAACATGAGTTCTTTTCAAAAGAACCACCAAAAAGCACAGGGCGTGAGGACTTCAATTTAGAATGGCTTGATGAACAAATTGCGGATTGGCGTAGCAGCCTCGAATATGATGAACTCGAAGACGTTCCCGAAAATGTTCAAGCAACCTTAATGAAACTCACCACACGTGCCATTAAAAAAGCCATTTATCGCTCCGAAATGCCAACTGGAGAAGTCTATGTTTGCGGCGGTGGTGCGTATAACTCACATTTACTCGAGCAACTACGCTGGCGGCTACGTAAACATGAGTGGAGTGTACAAACCACAGCAGATTTAGGCTTGAGCCCAACCTGGGTGGAAGCAACTGCATTTGCGTGGCTCGCAATGCGTTTTATGAACCAATTAAGTGGCAACCTACCAACAGTGACAGGTGCTAAAGGTTATCGTGTTTTAGGAACCATTACAGCTGTTTAAATATTAAAAACACAGTCCAAACATGAAAAAAGGTCTGCAATTACAGACCTTTTTCTTATTCTATTTCATGATTTTTTGGGCATTTTCAGCTCGTAATGCAGCAAGAATTTGCTGACCTGCTCGCCCAGTCGGATTCAAACCCAAACGAATTTGCTCCTGACGAATCGCTTGGCGAGATTTATCACCAATCAAGCCATCCACAACACCAATGTCATAACCTTTATTCAGTAAAAATTGCTGAATCTCGCGACGTTCTGAACGCGAAGTACCCGCGTCATCGGTTGGCCAAGATGTGCTGAAGCTCCCTTTACCCTGTAAACGATCAGATAAATGCGCAATCGCCAAGGCATAACTTTCTGCTGCATTATAGCTATAAATGGCATCAAAGTTTCTAAAGACCAGGAACACCGGGCCATTCGGGCCGGCAGGCGCAAGCAAGCCAGCTTGAGAAGACGCTGATAAATTCCCTTGAATTAAAGGGGAACCATCGGCACGCACTACACCACGGCTAATCCAGCTATTCAGTGATTTTTTATTGCGACGGCCTTCATTTGAGATTGACATGCCTTGCGGGATTTTTACTTCAAAACCCCAAGGCTGTCCGGTCTGCCAACCACGCTTGCTTAAAAAGTTGGCGGTTGATGCCAAAGCATCCGGAATACTCGAAACCAGATCACGGCGGCCATCGCCATCAAAATCGACCGCAAGCTCATCATAGGTCGATGGCATAAACTGGGTATGACCAAAAGCTCCAGCCCATGAACCTTTCAGCTGATCCTCTCGTACATCACCGCGCTGTAACAGTTTCATCGTGGTAAAAAACTCACCACGGAAATAACTCTGGCGTCGCCCTTCACAGCTCAATGTTCCCAGAGCCTGCAATAAAGGATAGCGACCGGAAATATCACCAAAATTACTTTCTACACCCCATACCGCGACAATCGTTTCTGCAGGCACGCCATAGGCTGCGGAAACACGATTTAAGACTTCGCGATGTTGCTGTAATTTTTGCCGGCCGAGCTGAACCCGCTCTTCATCGACCAAACCAGACAAATAGTCCCAAATCGGGGTAGAAAATTCCGGTTGATAATTTAAACGTTCAATTACGGAATAATCAGGCGTTAAATTTTGCGTATAACGGTCATAGCTGCCTGCACTAACACCTTTTGCTACAGCCTGACTACGTAAATTCGCCAAACAGTTTTGAAAATTATTCTGGGCAGGGAAATTTGACGGGCTGCTGGCCGCTGAAGGCAAAGTAGTCGTGTCGACACGCTGACCATTAATAATCAGCTCGGCATTTGCCTGAGAAACAGCCAAGAATAAAGAACCAACCACAAGCGCAAAACGTTGCATAAGACCCTTGAATATTTAGATTTTGAATTATGTTCCTAACATAGCAGCTCAATCTAAAAATTAAAGCTCAAATAGGTAAATTTAAATTCATAATTTCTGCACTTTTGAATTCATTTTGTAGTTTTAAATTTAAATAACTTATCCACAACTTGTTTTTAAATTCAAAAGCAGCGGCGCTGTTTGAATTTAAATTTAAAATCCAGGAAACAACCTTTAAATTCAAAACCTTCTTTGTGGATAACTTAACATAAACAGGATTAATCAGATATTTATCAAGGTTTTATTTTGTGAATTAAAAACAGGGTGGCTTGGTTTATTTTTAAATTTAAACTTTGAATTCAAAGTAGCGGTTTGAATTTAAATTCATATTTTGAATTCATTTAAACTTTAAATTCAAAGACTGTTTTAAATTTAATATTTTAAATTCAAAGTATTTCTCTGTGGTCTGTGAATCTTCATTTAGACTCTTTTATGTATACGCAATTGTTTATTTTACAATCAATTGAAAAATATCATGATCCGATAAATGGCAGGCATTTTCGAAGAGGCGCAATCATGCCTGAATCTGGAGAAATAAAAAAGCGACCACCGAAGTGATCGCTTTTTTTATCAGCAAGATAGCGCTTAAATGGTCATATCTTCGCTCAATGCCAGTGGATTCGGTAAAATCTTCGCCAGTTGACGGCATAAAGTCGTCAGCTGAGTACTGTCGGTTGGCATCAGGGTAATGTGACCAATCTTACGACCTTCACGCTCTGACTTGTTATACAGATGCAAATGCGCACCTTCTAAAGCCAGAACATCTGCAGATTTTGGATGCTGTCCGATGATATTCACCAGTACGCTTGGACGAATCACTTCCGTTGAACCCAGTGGCAGACCGGCCACCGCACGAATATGGTTTTCGAACTGTGAGCAGACTGCACCTTCAATCGACCAGTGCCCTGAGTTATGCACACGTGGTGCCATCTCGTTTGCATATAAGCCTTTGTCTGTCACAAACAGCTCAAGGGTCAAGACGCCCACATAGTTCAGATGATTGAGTAAGCGAGTGATGTAGTCCTGTGCGACCGGCTGCAAGTCTGCACTGTTCGGTGCAGGCACAATCGAGTGCGACAGAATGCCATTGTGATGATGATTTTCAGCCAGGGGCCAGGTTTTTACATCACCATTTTGACCACGTACCGCAATGATCGACACTTCACGTGAGAAGGTCACAAAGCTTTCTGCAATCAGTTCACCGGCAGGGCCAAGTTCCGCCCAAGCCTGCTCAATTTGATCAGCACTCCGCAGGACAAATTGACCCTTACCATCGTAACCACCGCGAGAGGTTTTTAATACGATTGGTAAGCCCAGTTCAGCCACAGCAGCCTGTAAACCTTCAAGTGCAGTCACTGCTTTATACGGCGCAACAGGAATGTCGAGCGTATCAAACAGGGCTTTTTCAGACAGACGATGCTGTGCAATTGCCAAGGCTTGGCGTGGTGGATGCAGGTCTTTATTTTTCACCAGCACATCCACATCTGCAAGCGGGGTATTTTCAAATTCCAGACTGAATACATCAGCACTGTCAATAAAATCCTGTAGACCATTTTCGGCCTTGCTGGAAATCACTTGACCGAGTGTCGCAGAAGGGCAATCCGTACTTGCTTCAAAGAAAGTACATTGAATATTCAATGGCAATGCCGCTTGCGCCATCATGCGCCCGAGCTGACCGCCGCCAAAAATACCGATGGTTTTATCCATGATGTCTGTCCCGTATGAAGCTTGGCTTTAGTTTTGACCAGGAATGTTATTGCTTGCCACTTTGTCTGTTTGTGCTGCACGGAAATCTGCAACATTTTTCGCGATGTCAGGGCGGGTCAGACCTAAAATCTGCGCTGCCATAATCGCGGCATTGGTTGCACCGGCAGGGCCAATTGCAAGCGTACCCACCGCAATACCAGCTGGCATTTGTACGATTGAAAGCAATGAATCAACACCGTTTAAAATCGATGATTTGACTGGCACACCCAACACCGGAAGATCGGTCTTTGCCGCACACATACCCGGCAAATGCGCAGCACCACCAGCACCGGCAATAATTACCTGAATGCCACGATCACGGGCCTGTTCAGCATATTCAAACAAACGGTCAGGAGTACGGTGTGCAGAAACAACTTCAGCTTCAAATGGGACACCAAGCTGCTTCAGCATGTTGGCAGTATGTTCGAGAGTTGCCCAATCTGATTGAGAACCCATGATAATTCCTACTAGAGGAGCATCTTGTGCAGCAGCCGCATTCATTGCAAATTTTCCAGAGATTAAAGTAACAAAAAATAAATCTCGACGAGAGAGCCAAGCTTTAATAGGAGTTGCCTATTATAGACTGATTTTTCGGCTTCATAAAATTTAACGGTCAAAGCAAGGTTCGATTTTTCTTATTTTTTTGGCAGAATATTAAAAACTGGAATAAAAATAGGCCTGTAGTCTGCAAAGCTTTCGATCAGGAAGTTCTGAAGACAAAATACACACATCCGCACAGACACAAGGCTGCCCAGAGATAATCCAGTTTAAAGGGCTGCTTAAACATGAAAATCATAAAAGGCACAAAGACCAGCAAGGTCACCACTTCCTGAGTGATTTTCATTTGCCCCACGGCCAGTCCCTGCTGTGCCAGTAATCGGGTGGCCGGAATCATCAGGCTATATTCAAACAGGGCAATCATCCAGCTGAATAAAATTGCCTGCCACAACGGCGCATCATGCGGTAAAAATTTTAAATGCCCATACCATGCCAAGGTCATAAAGCAATTGGCAATCACCAGAAGAAATAAAGCCGGTAACATCGGCATGTACTCTGCAAAAAGATCGGGTTTATTCTACGATTTATTTTGCAAAAAGATATTCTCTAAATTTGAAATTTTCTCTGAATTTATCCGTGAAACAGGATTTAAAAATTCCCGCAGCAATGCTTGAACTTTGACTATCTTTTCCGTGTAAGCCTTGCTATCGTTGCTTGCAAATTGAATAAATCATGATAACCGCACCAATATAAGGTGATGGGTCAGACAGGAACGGAGTGAAGTAGATGCATCTGCATATTTTGGGTATTTGTGGCACTTTTATGGGATCGCTGGCGCTCCTTGCACGCGATCTGGGCCACAAGGTGACAGGTTCAGATTTGAACGTCTATCCACCGATGTCGACCCAACTTGAAAATGCAGGCATCAGCTTGATGCAGGGTTATGAGCGTAGTCACTTGCAGCCACATCCGGACCTGATCATTGTCGGCAATGCCATGAAGCGTGGTATTGATGCAGTAGAATATATGCTGAATGAAGGCTTGCCTTATATTTCAGGCCCACAGTTCCTGGCAGATCATGTTCTGCAAGGCAAACATGTATTGGGGGTTGCGGGTACACATGGCAAAACCACCACCACAACCATGCTGGCCTGGGTGCTGGATCAAGCCGGTTTAGAGCCAGGCTTCCTGATTGGTGGTGTGCCACTGGGTTTTAGTGAGAGTGCACGTCTCGGTGGCGGCAAATATTTCTGTGTCGAGGCGGATGAATACGATTCGGCTTTCTTCGACAAGCGTTCCAAGTTTGTGCATTACCATCCAAAAACGGCGATTTTAAATAACCTTGAATTTGACCATGCTGATATCTTTGATGATCTGGCTGCAATTCAAAAACAGTTCCATCATTTAGTTCGTACTATTCCAAGCGAAGGCCGAATCATTGCGCCGATTACCGAAAGCAATATCGATGAAGTACTAGAGCAGGGTTGCTGGACACCGGTGGTGCGCACCAGTCTGGATGCCAATGAAAAATCTGAACTGTATGCCGAACAGTTATCGACAGATGGTTCTCACTTTAAAGTCTTGCAACACGGTGTGGTGAAAGGTGAAGTGCAGTGGAGCATGACCGGACAGCATTCGGTGGCCAATGCGCTCGCGACGATTGCCGCTGCCGAGCATGTCGGCGTCTCCATTGAAACCGCCTGTGAAGCTTTATCTAATTTCGGTGGGGTAAAACGCCGTATGGAACTATTAGGCACAGTCCGTGGTATTGAGGTTTATGATGATTTCGCCCATCATCCCACAGCGATTGATACGACCTTGGAGGGCGCGCGCAAACGACTGGGTGAACGCAAACTCTGGGCAATTATTGAACCACGCTCCAATACCATGCGTATGGGCAGTCATAAAGAGGGTCTGGCTCATTCAGCACGTCTGGCCGATGCAGTAATCTGGTATCAACCGGAAGGACTGGACTGGGATCTGCAACCGATAATTAATGCTGCGCCAAATAAAGCCAAAATTGCACGCACACTGGATGACATCATTCAGACCGTGGTAGCAGAGGCAGGTGAGGGCGATGCCGTAGTGATTATGTCAAATGGCGGTTTTGGTGGTTTACATCAGAAATTGATCAGTGCTTTAAACGCATAAAATAGATGCGTGGATAAGTATGTGAAAAAAGAAGCCCGCGATGCGGGCTTCTCTTTTTCAGGGCAGTTGTTTTAGCAATCAAGAGAGAATGGCTGTTTTGACCTTTGCATTGCATGATGTCAAATTGGCCTAAAATGCCGATCACTCATCAGCCATTACGCATGATGTTTTGTTGCAATCTGAACGCGAGATAGATTGCAGCAGCACATCACTCAAGGCACAATCGAGAAGAACACAGGTATTTATAGACCTGACAGCCAGATCAGAATCAGGTCATTCTCATTCCTCACTCCTTCAGGAGATGTGTCATGACAACAATGAAAGCCATGGTCTATTACGGCAAAAACGACATCCGGTTTGAAGACCGTCCCATTCCCACTATTTTGCATCCCAGCGATGCGGTTATCAAACTCACTAAAGTCACTATTTGTGGTACAGACCTCGGGATCTGGAAAGGTAAAAACCCGGAAATTGAACAGCAAGCCACACGCAAACAGGGCAGTTTTAATGGCCGTATTTTAGGTCATGAAGGCATTGGTATTGTAGAAGAAGTCGGTTCTGCCGTTCAAAACTTCAAAAAAGGCGACCGGGTGATTATTTCCTGTGTCAGCCGCTGTGGAACCTGTGAAAACTGTCAGAAACAGCTGTATGCACATTGTCGCAATGAAGGCGGCTGGATCATGGGCTATATGATTGATGGTACTCATGCCGAATATGTACGCACGCCGTTTGCGGATACTTCTCTTTATCATTTACCTGAAGGGTTAAATGAAGATGTCGCTGTGTTCCTGTCGGATATCTTGCCGACATCACATGAAATTGGTGTGCAATATGGCGATGTCAAACCCGGAGATAATGTGGTGATTGTCGGTGCCGGCCCGATCGGCATGAGCTGCCTGCTGACCGCTCAATTCTATTCACCGGCCAACATCATCATGGTCGATGTCGATGACAACCGACTCGAGTTCGCCAAAACAGTGGGAGCGACGCATAGCATTAACTCCGCGAAAGAAGATGCCATACAACGTGTGCTGGAGCTGACGGATGGGCGAGGGGTCGATTGTGCCATTGAAGCGGTTGGTCTGGAGGCGACCTGGAATATCTGCCAGCATGTAGTCAAAGAGGGTGGACATATTGCCAATGTCGGCGTACATGGCAAATCAGTTAATTTTGAACTGAATAAACTCTGGATTAAAAACCTGACCATCACCACCGGACTGGTCAATGCCAATACCACTGCTATGCTGCTCAAAACCTGCTGTTCCGGTAAATTACCGCTGGAAAAACTGGCGACCCATCACTTTAAATTTAATGAATTTGAAAAAGCTTATGATGTGTTCAAGCATGCAGCCGATGAAAAGGCCTTGAAAGTGATGATCGAACTCAATTAATGCGGGAAAGTAAAAAGTCCGCTTGGCGGACTTTTTTTATTTGTAGCTGGAGTGAAAAATAGGGCATATCACCGCACTACTTATCAGCTTGTATTGAAAGCTCATTAGGCCGTTTTGCTCTTGGCAAATCGATCTAAATGATTAAGTAGAAGAGGCCGCGACATCAGATAAACTTTGGTCACGCTTAAACATCACATCCACATAGGAACATTGCGGAATGATGGTTAAACTTTTTTCACGGGCAAAATCGACCAGCACATCCAGCATTTTTCGGGCAACGCCCTGACCACGCAAGGAATGATCGACCCAGGTATGATCTGCAATAATCACCGAGGCTTCCCGCCATTGATAGGTAATCTCGGCCAGACGTCGACCTTGATCTTCCATAAAAAATACACCACCGCGTTTTGAATCTTGATATTGAATCTGCATAGATCTCCACCTTTATTTTCATTTTTAACTGCTTAACACATCGCTGAAATTAGGATCACGCTCAAATACCGATTGAGCAAAAGGGCATTCCGGAATAATCTTGACCCCTTGCTCACGGGCAAACTTGACCGCTGCTTCGACCAGATAATGTCCGACATGCTGTCCACGCAAACTGTCATCGACCCAGGTATGTTCAATCACCAGTCGATCCTCATCTTTCCAGAAATAGCTCATTTCGGCCAGACGCTTTTCATTTGGCTCGACAAACCATTGACCTTGACTGCCTTGTTGCTGATGCTCAATCAACATCCTCTAAACTCCGTATTTTTAATCCAGACTGACATATTTTTCAGTCGCATATTGTTCGATTTCTTTAAACGATTGTGAATCTGTGCTCTTTCCTGATATCACCGTGCAATGAACAGGTTTAAACTGCCTGTCTGTTGTTTAAGCCAGATATTTATGTCCAGCCCTTCTTTTAGCTCCTCGGTAAGACGTCAATGGATCTGCGTAATTGCGTTAGCCAGTGCCGCCTTTATTTTCAACACCACCGAATTTATTCCCGTGGCCTTACTCAGTGATATTGGTGCAAGTTTTGACATGTCGGCGACTCAGGTCGGGTTGATGCTGACCATTTATGCCTGGGTCGTGGCTTTATTGTCTTTACCGATGATGCTACTGACCAAAAACATTGAACGACGTTTCTTGTTGATGGTTTTATTTGCGGTCTTCATTTCCAGTCATGTGCTGTCTTATTTTGCCTGGAGTTTCAGTGTTCTGGTATTTAGCCGGATCGGGATTGCAGTAGCGCACGCGCTGTTTTGGTCAATTACCGCTTCGCTTGCAGTACGTGTCGCACCAGCAGGCAAAGAATTTCAAGCCTTGGGTTTATTGGCCACAGGTACTGCCATGGCCATGGTTCTGGGAATTCCCTTTGGTCGCATGATCGGGGAGGCCTATGGCTGGCGCAATAGTTTTGCCTTGATTGCCATCGTCGCCAGCGTGGTCTGCCTGCTACTGGCCAAAACCTTGCCCTTATTACCGAGTGTCAATTCAGGTTCACTCAGCAGCTTGAAAACCTTGTTAAAACGTCCAAGCCTGATGCTGGTATTTGCCCTGACGGTCATTGTAATTAGTGCACAATTCACCGCCTATAGTTATATCGAGCCATTTTCACTGAATATTGCCCAGCTCAGTTCTGTACAGACCACGACTTTATTGCTGGTCTATGGTGGGGCAGGTTTAATCGGCTCTTATCTATTTGGCCGTTTTGCACCACATTTTCCCAAACTTACTATTCCACTGTTCACACTTGGACTGGCTATCTCGTTGCTATTATTGCTGCCGTTGTCCAGCAATGTCTTGCAGTTAAATACCCTGGCTTTACTCTGGGGCGTCAGTATTATTGGTTTCAGTCTGGCCTTACAAGCCAAGACCTTAAATCTGGCCTCCGATGCCACCGACGTGGCCATGGCGATTTATTCTGGCCTGTATAATATTGGAATTGGTGCTGGCGCTTTACTCGGTGGGATCGCAACGGCACAGATCGGCTTGCACAGTATTGGCTGGCTCGGGGCCATCTTGGCCAGTCTGGGTTTTCTCATCACGTTATATTTAATTCGCCGTCCGGATTTTATTGCTCAAAAAATAGCTTGAATCATGCATTTTTGTAAATGAAATTGTAGTCTTAATAAAAATCTGTCATGCTTCTGCATATTGAGCATTTGCTCAAACAGAATTTCGTTTGAACAAGGGGAGTAGCCTCCTCCAAACGTTTAGCAATTGTGGTTCAGATTGTTCAACGTGTCAGAATATCGTCATTACACTTTGCAAAAAGTCGGTATCTGAGCATCTCACTGCGACACTTTTAATAAGAAGTGTAACAGTGAGATGTAGGCAAGACCTTGATCATGTTGGTATAGATGTTTTTCATCTGACAACAGGTCAAGGTTTTTTTATGGCCGATTGTCAGATGTGGAGAATTCACATGGAAACAATTGGTACGCTGTGGCTGTATCTTGTCTTTTTCGCGATTGTCGCAGTCATGCTGATCATCGATTTCGTCGGCTTTAAACATCAGCATGGCCAGGAGGTCAAAGTCCGGACTGCGGCCTACTGGAGTATTGCCTGGGTCAGTATCGCGACTTTATTTGGTGGCGGTTTATGGCTCTATCTGGAGCAGACCGCAGGTACTGCAATTGCCAATGCCAAGGTCATGGAATACTTCGCCGGTTATCTGCTGGAAAAATCCCTGGCAATTGATAACGTCTTTGTCTGGCTGATGATCTTCGCTGCTTTCGCCATTCCACCCGTGCTACAACGTAAATTGCTGCTCTACGGTGTACTCGGTGCGATTGTCCTCAGAACCATCTTTATTTTTATTGGCGCCTGGTTCGTTCAGGAATTCTCATGGATTTTATATATCTTCGGTGCCTTCCTGGTGTATACCGGCTTTAAATTCCTGCGTGGTCAGGATGAAGAAGAAAGCAATATTGAAGATATGGCGATTCTGAAATGGCTGCGTAAACGTATGCGGATTACACCGCAACTTGAAGGTGACAAATTCTTTATCCGTAAAGATGGTTTACTGTGGGCAACGCCGTTATTCCTGGTTTTGATTCTGGTCGAAGCCTCGGATGTGATCTTTGCGGTCGATTCTATTCCGGCAATTTTCGCTGTGACCACCGATCCCTTCATTGTACTGACTGCTAACCTGATGGCGATTTTGGGTCTGCGCGCGATGTTCTTCCTGTTATCGGGTGCCGCATCAAAAATGCATTATCTGCCTTATGGTCTCGGGATTATTCTGGTCTTTATCGGCTTTAAAATGCTGATGCTGGATGTATTCCATATGCCAATCTGGATTTCACTGAGCTTTATTGTGATTGTCTTGACGATCACGGCGATCCTGTCGATTCGCCACAGTAAAAAACATAACCAAACCACGCTCTAATAACTGTATAGACGATCATCTTTAGCGTCAAAAAAGTCCGTTCAATCATGAGCGGACTTTTTTTATTGCTCGACTGCCTTACCACAGCTTCGACTTAACTCAGGCAAATGAAGTCAGCATGATCACGTTATAAATCCACTGAAGTGGGTTACAATCTATTGAAAAAATTAAAAGCACAGGTTTTAACATGTCTTCTCAGATTGCAACAACGGCAGTCCGCGGTCGTTTCCTTGATATCCAGCATACAGTTGCCCAGGCACATGAGATTGATGACCAGGTGCGCTATGTAGAAGATGGTCTGATCATCATGCAAGATGGCAAGATTCAATGGTTTGGCAGCTGGGATGAAGGGCAGAAACATCTAGCTGAAAATATCCAAGTCGCCCATTATCCTGAACAGCTGATTGTGCCGGGATTGATCGATACCCATATTCATTTCCCGCAAACCGAGATGGTCGGGGCCTATGGCGAACAACTGCTGGAATGGTTAAATACCTATACCTTTCCAACAGAAATCCAGTTTGCAGATACAGCCTATAGCGAAAAAATCGCCGATTTTTTTGTGCAGGAATTGCTTAAAAATGGTACCACCACGGCACTGGTCTTCTGTACCGTACATCCTGAATCAGTAGATGCTTTGTTTACAGCGGCGAGTCGCAGAAATATGCGTCTGATCGCCGGTAAAGTCTTGATGGACCGACATGCACCGGAAGCGCTGACGGATACGGCAGAAAGCGCTTATACCGATTCTAAAGCGCTGATTGAGAAATGGCATGGGCAGGGCCGTAACCTGTATGCCATTACCCCTCGCTTTGCCCCGACGTCCACCAATGAACAACTTGAAAAAGCAGGTCAGCTCAAAGCCGAATATCCAGATGTCTATGTACATACCCATTTAAGTGAAAATAAAAATGAAATTGCCTGGGTCAAAGAGTTATTTCCGGAACGTAAAGGCTACCTGGATGTCTATCATCACTATGGTTTAACCGGTGCAAAATCAGTATTTGCACATTGTGTACATCTGGAAGAGCAGGAGTGGGATTGCATGCAGCAGACCAATTCAGCGATTGCTTTTTGTCCGACCTCAAACCTGTTTCTGGGCAGTGGTTTATTCCCTTTAAAAAAAGCATGGGACAAGCAGGTGAAAGTCGGTCTGGGTACCGACATCGGGGCAGGCACCTCGTTTAACCAGTTACAGACCTTAAATGAAGCCTACAAAGTGCAGCAATTGCAGGGAGAAAAACTCTCTGCTTTTGAAGCCTTGTATCATGCCACCTTAGGCGGTGCTAAAGCCTTAAGTCTGGACGATCGTTTGGGGAACTTTAATATCGGCAAGGAGGCGGACTTTGTGGTGCTGGATCTAAATGCCACCGCTTTACAGCAGTTACGCCAAAGCAGAGCCAAAAATATTGAAGATGCATTTTTTGCACTGACCATGCTCGGCGATGACCGTAATATTGCAGTGACCTATGTCTACGGAGAAGCTGTCTATGTCAAAGCCCGATGTACCCGCTCAGACGACTAAAACCCAGCACCGCCATCGCTGGCTGATCGTCTCTGCCATGTT
The DNA here is from genome assembly GCF_013417415.1 of Acinetobacter sp. YH12254. Lineage (NCBI taxonomy): Bacteria > Pseudomonadati > Pseudomonadota > Gammaproteobacteria > Moraxellales > Moraxellaceae > Acinetobacter > Acinetobacter sp. YH12254. Next base: position 16,152 of record NZ_VPEB01000021.1, read on the forward strand.
GCTGACCTGTACTTTCATCCTGCGCAGGGATTCGCAGGCAGCAAAGAAATGATTACATTTACAGCATGCAAAACAGGTGCATCTGCAGTAGGGATGTATTAAAATTACAGTGTATTCAGGTGTTGCAGGTCAACACCTTTTTTATTTTGCTATTTTTACTTTTTAGGTATCTACCCATGACCGTTCAAATGAGCGTAATGATTTCCGCTGAAGAAATTCAAGCTAAAGTCAAAGAGCTTGGTGCTCAAATCGATGCACACTATGCCCATAGTGACAAAGACCTTGTGCTCATCGGTTTATTACGTGGTTCAGTGATTTTTATGGCCGATTTGTGTCGTGTGATTTCCAAACCCCATGAACTGGATTTCATGACGGTATCCAGTTATGGCGGTGGCACCCTATCTTCGCGTGATGTAAAAATTCTGAAAGATTTAGACGGCGAAATCCGTGGCAAAGACGTGCTGGTGGTTGAAGATATTATTGACTCGGGAAATACCTTGAGCAAGGTGCTGGAAATCCTGCAAACCCGCCAACCAAACTCGATTCAACTGTGTACTTTGGTAAGTAAACCATCACGTCGTGAAATCGATTTAAAGGTCGAATTTTTGGGCTTTGAAGTTGAAGATAAATTTATCGTAGGTTATGGTCTGGACTATGACCAGAAGTATCGTCATCTGCCATTTATTGGTGAAATCGGTCTTTAAAATTTATTTAAAAAAGTGGCTTAGGCCACTTTTTTTATGTCTCAAATAGACAGAAAAATAGGAACAAAAAATAACATCTCGTTTCAGGATTCAACTTTTTTTGCTTTCTATTCTGTTTCAAGATAATTAAACATGATGTAAAAACAAAGACATGATAATAAGGAGCATACCTATGTGGACAATTATTGTTGCGATTGTCATTGGTTTTATCGCGGGTCTGATTGCACGTGCAATCCATCCAGGTAATGACAAGGCAGGCTTTATCATGACGACCCTGTTAGGTATTGCCGGTTCCTTATTGGCTACATTTGCTGGTCGTATGCTCGGTCTTTATTCGGCAGATTCTGCGGCAGGTCTGATTGCTTCCGTGATCGGTGCGGTGATTATTCTGTTTATTTATAACATGCTGACCAAACGCCGTACGGTCTAAGCGGTTCTGGCTCAATCTGAGCAGTTCCAGTAAAAGCACCCAGTCGGGTGCTTTTTGCTCTTGTATATCTCTCAACTTTATAGTGAAAATTCCTTAAAAATCTGTTCGATCTGTTCTGCCGGATAGGCCCCCATGACTTTAAAACCATTCGAAAAAATAATTGCTGGTGTCCCATTCACACCCAAAGACTGGGCCAGTTTTTTATTTCGCTCAATCGGATTGGCACAACTTTTTTTCGATTTTGGCAGGCTACCTTGAGTGATCAGATCTTCCCAGGCCTGAGCAGGATTAGACGCGCAATACACCTGTTTTGAAGGCGCAACCGATTGTGGCTTTAAAGGCAGAATAAAAGTATAAATCGTCACATCCTTGAGTTTTTTCCACTCTACTTCAAGCTGTTTACAATACGGGCAATTTGGGTCAGAAAAGATCGCAATCTGACGTTTACCCGTACCTCTTACACTTTTCACAGCATCTTGAAGCGGCAATTTTTTCCAGTCAACACTGTTCTGTTTTAGCATCAAATCACGGGTCAGATTATGCTGATCCTGAATCCGCAGCATCGACCCAGCAAGCAGATGCTGGGCATCTTCATTCAGATAAACCACCTGACCCTGCATAAAACCACTGTAGATACCCTTCATTTCCGTGGTCTGGATATTTTCGATTTTTAAATTGGGGCTATTCTTTGCCAGATTGGCTTTTACCATATCAATATTAGCGAATGCGAAGCTTGAAACAAATGTACTTAAAGCAATAATCAGTGTTTTTTTTAACATGAATGTTCTACATGAATCAGATAAAAATATGCTTCGATTCTAATGGGTCTGCTTTTAAATTACCCACGGATTTATGTTACTGTTTATTCCAAGTTTAATCCCTGCATTATGTTTCACGTGGAACAGAAGCGATAAAAGAAGCTTAAATGACGGACAAAAATAAATTCTTGCATGAGATTACATTGTGGTTAAGATTTCATATCTTATAAAATAATATATTATTTTATTGAAATCTATATAAACACATCTATTTGATTTAAAATCTTTTACTGATTCGCCCTTGACCATGTTTCTTGGCCCGCTCTACACTGCATATACTTTTCTTTTTCTTCGCTATGCCCTGACATGGATTGGCCAAGGATCAACACTATAACGGCATGTTCATGACAACAATAACCACTTGGCGACCCTTCTGGATGGTCAGCCTGGCTTTAATCATGGGAACGATTGGTACTGCTTTGGCGAGTCCACTCTATCCGATTTATCAACAACTCTGGAATTTATCCCCAAGCCAGATTACCTATATTTTTGTCGCCTATATGTTTGGCTGTCTGGGCACCTTATTGTTTCTGGGGCGCACCAGCAATAGCATTGGCTTTTTAAAAACTCTACAAATTGGCCTCGTGTTTATTAGTCTGGGTTTGATTATTTCGGTCTTTGCCAATAATGCCCCGATTTTATCTTTGGGCCGTTTCATTATCGGGATTGCCTCTGGTTTGATGACGACTTCTGCCATGCTTGGCATGATGCAGACCATTCCGGAGAGTCATAAGCAGCTTGCGCCGCAATGGGTCTCTATTTTGACTGCGATTGGCTTTGGTCTGGGTCCGTTTATCGGAGGTGTCATTGCGCAGTTTTCTCAAGCCCCACTGGTGACTCCCTATATTCCGATTATTGTTGGAGCAGTGCTTTGTTTTATCGGCTTATTCTGGTTAAAAGTGCCTGCTTTTGAGCGTCAGCCCTTTAGTATCGCCCCCAAATTACAGCGTCCTGAGGCTCAATATCATGCTGTATTTATGATCATTGGGTTCACTGCATTTAGTGCCTTTGCTGCCTTTAGTTTATTTGCCTCACTTTCGCCTTCTTTTGTGCAAGATATTTTACCGTGGCATGGTCCTTTAGTAAGTGGTACCGCCATTACCTGTATTCTGCTGGTATCTGCAGTGGTGCAATACCTGGCCAAAGCGGTGGCTGCAAAAAAATGTCTGAATATCGGCTTGTTCATGATGCTGATTAGCCTGCTCAGCCTTGCATTGTGTATGTTGCTTAAGGCAAGTTTCTTATTCTTCGTGAGCGATTTTTTATTTGGTATTGGGCATGGTTTTGCCCTGATGGGGGCTTTTGGCGTAATTCATGCTATCACCACTTTGCAAAACCGGGCCGCGGTGATGTCGACCTACTTGTTTATTGGCTATTTGGGCACCATTGTGCCGATTCTTGCGGTGGGTTACTTGGCCGACCATTTTGGATTAAATTTCGCTGTGATCAGCTTCTGTGTGGCGATGAGTGCTTTATGTGTCGTGCTCTGGTTATGCCACCAGAAGCTCAGTGTAAAAGCTTAAAATAGCCCTCTGATGAGGTAATGCTGATCAGTTAAGGAGTTTAGAAATAGACTCTTTAACTTTTTAGTCGTTCATGACGGAGTCTTCACCTTATAAATCAAATACTTGAAAATAATTTGTTACTTTGGTTTCGCCCAAATGAGAAGCGAAGCTTCGCAAGGAAGGCATCTTGCGGAGCAACACTCCTCACCGCAAAACTCGTCAGCCTCCATCGACTAGTAAATTTGTCGCAGAAACAATCATTTTTAAATCTAGTCCTGCCTCAAACAGTTGCGGATGACTTTTCTACTTGTCAAATATGATCATGAATTTAAAAAAGAAAATACTAGTCAATTTCTTAACTGACTGGCATTCCTCTGATGAGGGCTATTTATGCATAATTTTTTGCTTACTTTCCAATACAAAACGAACCGAAAATTTTTCCAAGCAGATCATCGGCACTAAAGTCACCGGTAATTTCCCCCAGTGCATTCTGGGCTAGACGTAAGGACTCCGCCACCAGTTCACCGGCGTTGTACACCACCAATTGTTCACGTGCTTCAGCCAAATAGAGTTGAGTGCGCTTCATTGCGTCTAAATGACGGGTACGCGCAATAAAGGTATCTTCTTCAGGCTGGAAGCCTGCATGCGCTGTAATCGCCTCTATGAGCGCTTGCACACCAGTTTCCTGCTTGGCAGAGACTGCGATATGCCGGAAACCATTCAAATCAGCAATTGCAGCTTCAGCACCAGTCAGATCACACTTATTCCCAATCAGCATCAGGCGTTTTGCTTCAATATGTTCAGCAAAATATTCTTGGGCCAGTTGCAGTGGATCTTCACCTTGACTTAGGTCATAGACCAGCAGTAACAAATCGGCCTGTTCGATTTCCTTGATTGCACGGCGAATCCCTTCTTTTTCGACAATATCCCCGGTCTCACGCAAGCCTGCGGTATCCGTCAGGGTAATTGGCAAGCCATTTAAGGTGATTTTTTCATGTAAAACATCACGGGTTGTACCCGCAATATCGGTCACAATCGCACGCTCGATCCCTGCCAAAGCATTCAGTAATGAAGATTTACCGGCATTCGGTTTACCGGCAATCACCACTTGTAAACCTTCACGCAATAACTGACCTTGACGTGCTGATTGCTGAACTTGCGTGACCGCAGTCGCCACACCATCGAGCAGATTCAGAATCTTGCCATCAGCCAGAAAGTCAATTTCCTCTTCTGGAAAATCAATTGCGGCTTCCACGTGCAAACGTAAATGTACCAGCTGCTCAAGCACCGTATTGACTTTGGTCGAAAATGCACCTTGCAGAGAACGAACCGCAGAACGCGCAGCTGCTTGTGAGGTGGCATCAATCAGGTCAGCAATGGCTTCAGCCTGTACCAAGTCCATCTTGCCATTTTCAAAGGCACGCATGGAAAACTCACCGGCTTTGGCAGCAATCGCACCCAGTTCCAGCAAACGTGCAAGCAAGGCATTTTGAATCACAGGACCGCCATGACCTTGTAACTCCACCACATCCTCGCCGGTAAAAGAATGCGGATTCGGGAAGCAAATGGCTAAGCCTTCATCCATAATTTCACCAGCAGTATCGTAAAACTTACGAAAGGCAGCATAGCGTGCACCGGCAAGGGGTTGTTTTGTGAGTGCTTCGGCAATTTCATAGGATTTTGGACCCGATAGGCGAATCACCCCAACGCCGCCACGTCCTGGTGGCGTTGCAATCGCAGCAATAGTCGTGGTTCGGTTGAGCATAAAATTCACCTAAAAAATCCAAAAGTTCAGCCAAAAAAAATCCGCCTAAGAGTATCATCTTAAGCGGATTTATTCAGCCCGTCATTACAACTTAGTTGACTGGCGTTGCTTCATCACGTTTGGCACGTTCTTTAGCAACAGACTTGTTAATCAAACCTTGTTGCAGGATGGTGATCAAGTTGTTCACAATCCAGTATAGAACCAAGCCCGCAGGGAAGAACAGCAAGAATACGGTAAAAATCACCGGCATAATCTTGAAGACTTTAGCTTGCATTGGATCAGTGGGTTGTGGATTTAAGGACTGTTGAATATACATCGTCAGACCCATTAACAATGGCAGGATAAACCATGGATCCATTGAGGATAAATCCTGAATCCAGAGCATCCATGGCGCATGACGCAGTTCAACCGATTCCATCAATACCCAGTACAAAGCCAGGAAGATTGGCATTTGTAATAACAGCGGTAAACAGCCCGCAAGCGGATTGACCTGCTCACGTTTATACAGTGCCATCATTTCCTGAGAGAAGCGCATACGGTCTTCACCAAACTCTTCTTTCATACGCTGCATTTCTGGAGCAATCACACGCATTTTCGCCATTGAGCGGTAGCTCTTCGACGACAATGGCCACAGAATCAGTTTCACCAGAATGGTCAATAGAATAATTGCCCAGCCCCAGTTACCCACTAAACCATGGAAGAATTCCAGACCCACGAACAAGAGTTTCGCAATTGGCCATAACCAGCCATAATCGACTGTTTGGTTTAAACCTGTGGCCAAATCCTTCAATTCTGACTGGATTTTTGGACCTGAATAGAAGGTCGCATCAATCTCGGCCACAGTACCTGCAGGCACATTAAAGGTTGGAGAAGTAAAACCAATAATGTTCATGTTATCGGTTGATTTACGTGATTCAAGCTTGGCGCTATACGCTTCACCATTACCCTGAGTCAACTTCAGATTACCTGGTACCCAAGCACTGACAAAGTAGTGCTGTACCATGGCAACCCAGCCACCTGTCGCTTCAGTACTGACTTTTTCTTCAATAAAGTTGTCAAATTTAAGCTTGTTGTACTGCTCGTCTGGCGTACCCCAGGCACCGCCCAGGAAAGTCCCTAGCGTGAAAATACCCTGGTCTGATTTACCCGGATCTTCTGAATTATCACGTTTGATCTGGCCAAACATCTGACCTTGCCAGGTCTGAGCACTGCGGTTCACCACTTTGTGGTTCACAACAACCGGATATTCACCTTCAGTGAAATTGAAGGTTTTGATAATCTCGACACCATCCGCGGTTTTAAATACCAACGGTACAGACAAGACTTTAAGGTTTTCACCCTCTTTAGATTTGGTTGCTTTCGCGTCTGCCAAGGTATAAGCGGTTTTTTCCAGCTCATACGTCGGACGGCCGTTACGGCTGCTGTCCGGTCCATTCAGACCGATCAGACCAGACTGAGCGACATAAGTACGTTTCGCATCGCTTTCCAGCATCACGAACGGTTCATCGCTGTCCTTGTTTTTGTCATGATTGAGTAATTCAACACGAACAATATCACCACCTTTCGGATTGATCCAAAGATGATAAAGGTCAGTTTGTACTGAAATAAGCTGCTGACTTACAGGTGCTGTGGCATCCGTGGCTTGCTGCGCTGGCATATTCGCTTGTGGCAGATCAGAGGCAACTGTAGCCGTCTGAGCATTTGGCAAATCTGCAGATACGTCATGCGAAACAACAGCAGTTTCTGGCTGCGGTTTGGTTTCAGCATTTCCATAATCTTTTTGCCACGCCAAAATGAGCAAATATGCGACAACAAACATGGCTCCGAGAATTGCAATCCTGGCCCATTGTTGCATATGTATTACCCCAAGTGGTGAGAGTGATTTTGGTTCAATAAACGATCACGAAAGGGTACAGCAACGTGAAGCGTTTGAGAATCTATTTGCTGAAATGAAATAAAACGAATCGCTTTAGAGGGAACAGGATCATATCCCGAGCCCCCCCACGGATGACAACGGCAAATACGCTTAGTAGCCAGCCACACTCCACGTCCAGCCCCATGTATCTGGACTGCTTCCAAGGAATATTGAGAACAAGTTGGAATATAACGACAGCGCGGCCCCAATAAAGGACTGATCGCAATCTGATAGAAACGTATCAACCAATGTAGTAAACGTACCATTGGCCTACTCTACTTTTGTGGGGAGGGGGCTATTTTTGTATGCTTTTTGGCAAGACGGTTCAGTTTTTGCCAAGCAAATTGTAATTGCTGATGCAATTCTGCATTAGGCACTGCTTCCACACCCATTTTTGGCATGATTACAATGTCTAAGTCATCTAATTGCTGTTGATGCAGGCGAAAACTTTCGCGAGCAAGTCGTTTTACTCTATTTCGTTCGTGTGCTCGGCGCACTTTCTTCTTAGCAACAACTAAACCCAAACGGCTATTTGGCAGTTCGGAATGTTTTGCAAGAAATAAGAAATGGGGCTGATGCACTTTAAAAAGCGCACCATCAAACACACCTTTATAATCGGCGGCACAGCGTAATCGCAACTCTGTACCAAAACTATAAAGTTTTGTCATAACACCCAAAATCGTCTTAGCGTAACTGATTAAACAGTTAAGCTATGACGACCTTTTGCACGACGGCGAGCTAATACTTGACGACCAGCTTTAGTAGCCATACGAGCACGGAAACCATGAACACGCTTACGCTTTAATTCAGATGGTTGGAATGTACGTTTCATATTGAAACTCCAAAAAATGATCTTTCTATGAAGGTCCGCGATTTTAGTGCTCATTGCTTGAGCTGTCAATGCAAAAGCACTTTTCTTTTCAAATAAGCTTAAAAAAGATTTTTACCCGAGTTGTCAAAAAAACTGTTGCTAAAATGACTAAATTATACTTAACCACAGATTAAATTATTGTTATACATAGATATATAACTTATAAACAACTCTATCAACAAAGTTATCCACAATCTATCCAGTGTTGAAAAGCAAGATTCTGTTTTTGAATTTAAATTCGTAATCTCTCGATTTATCCACAGAAAACTCAAAGCTTATAAGTAAATTCAAATTTATAAATTTAAGTTTATTACTATTAGGAAGCACTTTTTCTATGGATAAGCCACTTTTTATTTAATTAAACATATATTTATGTTGTGGATAAAACTGTTTCTAATAATTTTATACTTTGTGGATAACTTTGTGCTATATTTTATCCACAGCTTGCGGATAAACTTATCCACACCGGGTTTTAAATTTAAATTTATGCACGATGATGGCTTTTTGCACAGTTTTTGTGGAAATGATCATGACAGATGTGGATAACTTGGTTAGAATGGCGACCCGCTTTTGGTCGCGGTCATCTTTTTGAATGAACAATGGAATGAATAGGGGATTCACATGCTTTGGACGGACTGCTTAAATCGCCTGCGACAAGAGCTCTCTGGAAATGTCTTTACAATGTGGATTCGCCCATTGGTTGCAGAAGAGCTGGAAGATAGCTTGCGTTTGTATGCACCCAATCCTTACTGGACGCGTTACATTCAAGAGCATCATCTGGAACTGATTACGATTCTGGCCGAACAGCTGTCCGAAGGACGGGTACGCAAGGTCGAAATTTTGGTCGATTCACGTCCTGGTGCGATTTTATCGGCCAGTGAACAGCCAGCGACTACCACCGCGGCGTTGAGTTCAACCCCAATGCCGGTACAAAAACCGAAAAAAGAAAAAGAAGATACGGTTAAAAATAGCCGTAGACGTCAGCTCAATCCGTTATTTACTTTCTCGCTGTTTGTCGAAGGCCGTTCTAACCAGATGGCAGCAGAAACCTGTCGCAAGGTACTGACCCAACTCGGTGCTTCACAGCATAATCCCTTATTTTTATATGGGCCGACCGGTCTGGGTAAAACTCACTTGATGCAGGCCGTGGGCAATGCACTGTTGCAGGCCAAGCCGAATGCACGGGTGATGTACATGACCGCGGAAAGCTTTGTACAAGATTTTGTTAGTTCTTTGCAGCAAGGCAAAGTGGAAGAATTTAAGAAAAACTGCCGTTCTCTGGATTTGTTACTGGTCGATGACATCCATTTACTGGCCGGTAAAGAAGCCAGCCTGGTAGAATTTTTCTACACCTTTAACGCACTTTTAGATGAATCTAAGCAGATTATTCTGACCTCGGACCGCTATCCAAAAGAACTGACTGAACTGGATCCACGTTTAGTTTCACGGTTTTCCTGGGGCTTGTCGGTTGGGGTTGAACCACCGGATATTGAAACCCGGATTGAAATTTTATTAAGAAAAGCCGAAAGCAATCAGGTGGATTTACCGCGTAACTGTGCCCTGTTTATTGCGCAGCAGGTGGTGGCCAACGTGCGTGAACTAGAAGGTGCGCTAAACAAAGTGGTGGCAATTTCACGTTTTAAAGGCACACCGATTGATCTGGATGTGGTGCGTGAATCCTTAAAAGATGTGCTGGCGATTCGTGCCCGCACCATCAGTACTGAAAATATTCAGCGTGTGGTCAGTGAATATTTCCGTATTCCCTTAAAAGAGATTGTCGGACCGAAACGCACCCGAATTTATGCCCGTCCACGTCAGCTGGCGATGGGTCTGGCACGTGAACTGACCGGCGACAGTTTTCCAGAAATTGGCATGGCTTTTGGTGGTCGTGATCACAGTACCGTGATGCATGCCTGCGAGAAAGTGCAGAGCCTGCGTGAGGAAGATCCAATCTTTAACGAAGACTATAAAAACCTGCAACGTCTGTTGCAAAGTTGACCTAAATCGCTCAAATTCTATTCTTGCTATGCGGCTGCTTTTGCCGCATAGTAAACCGTTAAAAATTCACTTTTTCTATATTAATCTTCAGCTTTAGAGGAATGCACCGTGCGTTTAAAAATCGCGAAAGAAAGCTTACTGAATGTTCTCTCACATGTCGTAGGAGCGGTTGAACGTCGCCATACCTTAAATATTTTATCTAACCTGAAAATTCAGGTGACTGCACAGGCATTAACCGTGACCGGTTCCGACCTTGAGGTTGAACTGGTGGCCAGTACAACACTGGCTGAAGGTGCATGTTTGCAGGCCGGGGAGACCACAGTTCCGGCGCGTAAGCTGATTGATATCTGTAAGTCACTTCCTTCAGCGGCATTGGTGGATTTGCATATTACTGAAGATCAGCGCTGCATTCTCAAATCAGGTAACAGCCGTTTTGTGCTGGGTACCTTGCCTGCTGATGATTATCCATTACTGAATACTGAAAACACCCAAGGTACGCAAGTAACTGTTACCCAGCGTGAGCTGAAGCGTTTATTCGAGAAAACTGCCTTTGCGATGGCGGTGCAGGATGTGCGTTTTTACCTGACCGGTACTTTGCTGGAAATTGATGCCAATCAGCTGCGTGCTGTGACCACCGATGGCCACCGTCTGGCGCTTTGTGAAACTGCGGCTCAATCTACTGCGACCCAGCCGATTCAAGCGATTGTGCCACGTAAAGCCGTTGCGGAATTACAGCGTCTGCTCAGTGTTGAAGATGAGCAGTTATCTTTGCTGATTGGTCGTGAACTGCTGAATGTGACCATCAATATGCCAAGCCGTGACAAGGAACAGGCCGATATTACCGTGCGTTTTACCACCAAACTGATTGATGGTAAATTCCCGGATTATCGTCGTGTGATTCCACGTGGTGGTGACAAAATCGTGATGATTGCGCATGATGTGTTCAAGCAGTCTTTGCAGCGTGTCGCGATTTTAAGTAATGAAAAACTCCGTGGCGTGTTCCTGAATTTTAATGCCGATTCCCTGCAACTTCGCGCCAATAACCCGGAACAGGATGAGGCGATTGAAGACTTAGCCATTCAATATGCCGACTCACCGCTGGAGATGTCGTTTAATGCGCAGTATTTGATTGAGGTGCTGGGTGTGCTGGATGGTGATGATGTCTCCATGACCATGACTGAAGCCAATCAGTCTGTGTTAGTACAAGACCCGGCACATACCGATCAAACTTATGTCGTCATGCCGATGCGTGTTTAAGTCGCGGCTATTGATACTCGTATAAGACATGCATATTACGCGTTTACATATTGAGCGTGTACGGAATTTAAAGACGGTTGCTCTCCACAGATTGCAGCCGTTTAATGTTTTTTATGGCCAAAATGGTTCAGGTAAAACCTCGATTTTAGAGGCGATTCATTTGCTAGCTGCCGGTCGTTCTTTCCGTACCCATATCCCGAAAAATTATATTCAGCATGGCGCACAAGACGCGATTGTGTTTGCACAGTCCGCGACCGAAAAAATCGGCATGCAAAAAATGGCCAGCGGGGAACAGCTGATTAAGGTCAATGGTGATCTGGTGGCAACGCAGGGCCAACTCGCCAAGCTATTGCCTTTGCAGCTGATTGACCCACAAAGTACCGATATTATTGATCATGGTGCCAAGCCACGACGTCAACTTTTAGACTGGTTAATGTTCCACGTGGAACCTGAGTTTTATCATGCCTGGCAATATTATTCGCGTGCCTTGAAGCAGCGCAATAGTTTACTGAAAAGCAAACGTTTCTTGAGTCTTTCCGATCTGGAGCCTTGGAACCAGATGCTGAGTGAGTATGGTGAACTTCTGCATTCGCAACGTGCGGGTATCGTGGAACAGTGGAAGTCCTTTTTTGAAGATGATCTAAAGCAGCTATTGCCTGATCTGCAGATCAGTCTGGAATACAGTCCGGGGTTTCATAGTGAAACCGGCCTGCTGAATGATCTGACCAATCAGCATGCAAAAGATCTGGAAAGACGTTATACAGAATACGGTCCACATCGCGCAGATTTGCGTCTGAAAACCCCTCTGGGGGATGCTGATGTGATCCTGTCACGCGGGCAAAAAAAGCTGCTGATGATGGCGTTAAAACTGTCGCAAATCGCAATGCTGCATTCTTGTAATAAGGAAACTGTGGTATTATTAGATGATGTGACAGCAGAATTAGATTTAACCGCACAACAACGTTTAATTGAGCGATTGAGCCAACTTGGTAGTCAAGTTTTTATTACCACCTTAGACCATGAATCAGTACAAAAGCACTTACATGATTTGTCTATCTCATATCAGTTATTCAATGTTGAAAACGGTACAGTTCAGGTTGTTGTGCAATAGTATTTTTTTAGTTTTACCCATCTTGGGATAGACCTATTTTTCACTAGGGAGAAACCATGAGTTCAGAAGATCAAGCTGCTTCTCAAACAGAACAAACCATTGAAAAGGCTTATGATTCCTCTAGCATCAAGGTATTACGTGGTTTAGACGCAGTACGTAAGCGTCCGGGCATGTACATTGGTGACACAGACGATGGCACAGGCTTGCACCACATGGTGTTCGAAGTAGTCGATAACTCGATTGATGAAGCCTTGGCAGGCCACTGTGATGAAATTATAGTGACTATTCATGAAGATGAATCGGTTTCAGTTTCTGACAACGGTCGTGGTATTCCAACCGATATTCACCCTGAAGAAGGCGTGTCTGCGGCAGAGGTGATTTTGACCATTCTGCATGCCGGCGGTAAGTTTGATGACAACAGTTACAAGGTCTCAGGCGGTCTGCATGGCGTAGGTGTGTCTGTGGTCAACGCACTCTCTGAAAAACTACTGTTGAACATCAGTCGTGCAGGTAAAACTTATGAACAGGAATACCGTCATGGTGATCCTGTTTATAAATTACGTGAAACAGGGATAACCGAAACGTCAGGTACCACTGTACGTTTTTACCCAAGTGCTGAAACTTTTAGCCAAACCATATTCAATGTCGATATTCTGGCGCGTCGTTTGCGTGAACTATCGTTTCTGAACGCAGGTGTACGCATTGTACTTCGCGATGAGCGCGTCAACCTTGAAAATATCTATGACTATGAAGGTGGTTTATCTGAGTTCGTTAAATACATTAACGAAGGCAAAACGCATCTGAACGATATTTTCCATTTCACTACTGCACAGCTCGATACCGGCATTACGGTAGAAGTGGCATTACAGTGGAATGATTCTTATCAGGAAAACGTACGCTGCTTTACCAATAACATCCCGCAAAAGGATGGTGGTACACATTTGGCCGGTTTCCGTGCTGCACTGACCCGTGGTTTAAATAACTATATGGACAGCGAAAATATCCTGAAAAAGGAAAAAGTTGCAGTCTCGGGGGATGATGCCCGTGAAGGTTTAACCGCGATCGTCTCGGTGAAAGTGCCTGATCCAAAATTCTCTTCGCAGACCAAAGAAAAACTGGTGTCGAGTGAAGTAAAAACTGCGGTTGAGCAGGCCATGAACAAGGCATTTTCTGAATATCTTTTAGAAAATCCACAAGCAGCGAAATCGATTGCCGGCAAAATTATTGATGCCGCGCGTGCCCGTGATGCAGCGCGTAAAGCCCGTGAAATGACCCGTCGCAAGAGCGCACTGGATATTGCCGGTCTTCCAGGTAAGCTGGCCGATTGTCAGGAAAAAGATCCAGCCTTGTCTGAACTGTATCTGGTCGAGGGTGATTCTGCCGGTGGATCTGCGAAGCAAGGCCGTAACCGTAAAATGCAGGCGATTTTACCGCTGAAAGGTAAGATTCTGAACGTAGAGCGTGCGCGTTTCGACCGGATGATTTCCTCTGCGGAAGTCGGCACACTGATTACTGCACTTGGCTGTGGTATTGGTCGTGAAGAATATAACCCGGACAAACTGCGCTATCATAAAATCATTATCATGACCGATGCTGACGTCGATGGTTCGCACATTCGTACGCTGCTGTTGACCTTCTTCTTCCGTCAGATGCCGGAACTGGTCGAGCGTGGTCATATCTATATCGCCCAGCCACCACTCTACAAGCTGAAAAAAGGCAAGCAGGAACAGTACATCAAAGATAACGATGCACTGGAAACTTACCTGATTTCCAATGCCATTGACGAGCTAGAACTGCATATCAGTGCTGAAGCACCTGCGATTCGTGGTGAAGCACTGGCAAGGGTGATTGCCGATTATCAAACCTCACAGAAGAGCTTGGCGCGTTTAACCCAGCGTTATCCGGCGAGCTTGCTCGATGCTTTGCTGTCGCTGGACGCCTTTAAACTCGATCAGCTTGAAGATAAAAGTTATGTCGAAACTTGGGGTGAAAACCTGCGTGCAGCGATTGAAGCCATTCAGCCGACGCTACGTCCAGAATTAACGCTGGAATCTTTTGAGAAAGAACTGGCAGATGGTCAGAAAACTCAAAGCTGGTTACCAAGAATCACCATCTATGTGCATAACCTGCCACATAGTTATCTATTAGACTCTGTGCTTTTAGGTTCAAGTGAATATGCACGTTTATTAAAGAATTCGAAGAGCTGGTTCAGCCTGCTTGAAGAGGGTGCTTATTTGCAAAAAGGTGATCGTAAGATTAACGTGAACAATTTTCATCAGGTTTGGCAGCATATTCTGTCTGACTCGCGTCGCGGCATGATGATCCAGCGTTATAAAGGTCTGGGTGAGATGAATGCGGAACAGTTGTGGGAAACCACCATGGATCCGGATAACCGTAACATGCTGCAAGTGACAGTCACCGATGCGATTGAAGCAGACCGCATGTTCTCTTGTCTGATGGGCGATGATGTGGAACCACGTCGTGCCTTCATTGAAGAAAATGCCTTGAATGCAGACATTGATACCTGATTAAGATGATTTTAAAAAGCGCCTTTCGAGGCGCTTTTTTGATGCAAAATTTATGCGAATATCATCTGAATTATTTTAGAAGCATTCCAACCTAGGTCGTGCTTTTCTGCCAAATGATCAGCTGATTTTAGCTGCAAAAAAAAGTCGAATTAAGCGGTGGCTAATCGACCTAAAAAGAATTATCCATAAGTAAGCAACATAAAGACAAGTATGAGATCTGGATGAATGCAATTTATCATGGTGGGGAAGTAATTGTGCCACTATAAATATGAAGATTTTAGCAGGGTTTAAAGGATAACTATCGATACTAGGATCAATTGTACATATGCTGCAAAATAGCGTGTAGAAGCCATTGAAGCCAAAGTTGGTGTATGAAAAATACCCGTAGCGAAGGCCGAATTGAAGAGTGGAGAGCGATAGAGCTGGAAAATAATAAATACAAAATGATAAAGCTGGTTTTTTTAAATTCTATTATTTGAATGGCTTATTAAAATATCCTGCCGTATCTCAAATAATATGTGAATAGGATTATTTTAAGGTCTGCTCTAAATATGATCAAACGTGTGGATAACTACAAAGTTATCCCTAATTAGTTATGTGAATAAGATTGTATTTATCCACAAACCAACTCCCTCTCTAGTTAATTTCTGGTTTTAAATTTAAAATATTTGGCTTGTGGGCAAGTGCTTTTGAATTTAAAATGGCGTTTTAAATTTAAAGTGCTATTTAGAGTTATATTTCCTCTGTTATACAACCTTGCAAAATCAATAGCTACTCGTCAGCATGCTTGAGCAGCTATTTTTATCGAAAACTAAAAATACTTTTAAAATTAATTACCTATATATCTATTGTAGTTTTATTTAACAATGAGCGTGAAACATATTTTGATTGAAAAATAGAGGGTGTAGTTAAACTACATAATTAATTTAACAATCAAGTTAATTTTCATTTTTTAATTTAAAATCATCGTGTTATTGTTTTTATTCCTTCTTGAGGTTTGTATTTTCTGGCTGAGTGCTAAATCTCATTGTGACAATCATGCTATGCAGGATGTTTAGAAAAAACAGAAAAGGACATCAAAGTTTTGTGGATTGAAAATAGAAAAAATACAATTCATCAAATGCGGTAAAAAAAAGCGCCTGACGGCGCTTTTTGCTATCCAAGCTATTTAGGGTGTCAGGATAATCTTGCGGCAGTCTTCTTCACGTTTATCGAAAATGCGATAACCTTCAGCAGCATCTTCCAGTTTCATGCGATGGGTAATAATCAGGTCTGGCGAAAGATCACCATTTTCAATATGTTCCAGTAATTGTGGCAGGAACTTGTGCACATGGGTTTGTCCCATTTTAAAGGTCAGGCCTTTATCGAAGGCATCACCAAACAGGAAACCGTGAATTGGACCGGCATAAACCCCCGGCACACTGACCACACCGCCACGGCGCACCGCCGCAATACATTGTCTTAGCGCAGAACCACTCGAACCTTCCAGTTTTAGATTGGTCATTACCGTTTCCAGCATACTCCCTTTGGCCTCAAAACCCACCGCATCAATCACCGCATCGACACCACGATAACCTGCCGTATTTTGAATGATGAATTCGGCTGCATCCACGTCATCAAAATTGACCGGAATCACCCCATAAGTTTGATGAGCAAAACGCAAGCGATAAGGATGGTGATCGACCATAAAGATCTGTTCGGCACCAAGCATGCGTGCGCAGGCCGCAGCCAGCAGACCGACCGGCCCAGCTCCATAAATGGCGACACTGGAACCTCGGCCAATCTGGGCATTGGTCACAGCTTGCCAGGCTGTGGGTAAAATATCGGTCAGAAACAATACTTTTTCATCAGGCAGGGAACCGGGAACCTTAAACGGTCCGACATTGCCTTTGGGAATCCGCACATATTCGGCCTGACCGCCTGGTACACCGCCATACAGATGGCTATAACCAAACAGGGCGGCACCTGGTGGAATCTGTTTTTTATTGATAATCGCACCACGTCCGCTATTGGTATTTTCACAGGCAGCCATCAGCTCGTGTTCACAGAAAAAACAGTGGCCACATGCAATCACAAAGGGAATAATCACCCGATCGCCTTTTTTTACTGAAGTGACTTCAGGACCGACTTCTTCGACCACCCCCATAAATTCATGACCGAAAATATCACCCTGTTCGGTTGCGGGAATTTTCCCACGATAAAGATGCAGGTCTGAGCCACAGATAGCAGTAGCCGTTACTCTGAGAATGACATCATCTGCTTCCTGAATGACTGGATCAGGAACAGATTCAACTCGTACATCGCGAGTACCGTGATAAGTAAGAGCACGCATGCGGATTTCCTCTCTCTAGTTCAACATTAAACAGACTCGAATCAAGGCTGCCAAAAATTAAAAAACACTTGTATTAGAGCCTTAGGATGCAAGCTGACGCTGTAAATTAATGTATGAAAAAAGCCACTCCACTGTTTAAAAAATAAACTTATATGGCACTTGCGTAATTCACGACAAAATGTGTCGAGTTTTGAAGAAGAGATGCAGCACTTAAGAATAGCGAGGAACTACACGAAGATGAAAAGCAGGAGGAAAATATTAAAAATGGGTGGTTTTAATAAAAAAAAAAGAGATGAATAACGCTTGTTACTCATCTCTCAGATAATGGGGGTGTTGAAATAGTGTTAGAAGGACTGCTCCAGACTTTCCAGTTCCATCATCAGTTCCAGCATCTGTTCTTCGGCTGTTTCCAGTTTGGCTTTCAGCTCGGTTTGCTCATTCATCAGTTTGAGCAAATCATTTTTACGTGAGGCATCATATAAAGCACTATCTCCGAGCAAGCTTTCAATTTCAGCCAGTCGTGGTTGCAGCTTTGAAATCTGTGTTTCACATTTTTCGATATTTTTACGAATCGGGCGGCTCAGTTCCCGCTGGCGTGCCGCTTCCTTACGCTGTGCTTCTTTGTCCAGTTTGGAAATGGTTGCTTTGACTTCAACCTGAGATTTCACCGGCTCGGCTGGCTTTTGTCCATTTTTGATCATCTCAATGCGGGCTTGGCGTAACCAGTCGGCATAAGCGGTCAGATCACCGTCAAATTCACGGCATTGACCATTATGTACCAGCAGCAATTCATCACAGACACTGGCAATCAGCTGGCGTTCATGCGACACCAGCACCACAGCACCTTCAAAATCCTGCAAGGCCATGGTTAATGCATGACGCATATCCAAGTCTAAATGGTTGGTCGGTTCATCCAGAATCAACACGTTTGGACGCTGCCAGACAATCAATGCCAAAGCCAGACGGGCACGTTCACCGCCCGAGAAACTTTCACTCGGCGTATCCATGCGTTCGCCGCTAAAACCAAAACTGCCCAGGAAAGAACGTAAGCTGGCTTCACTGATTTTTTTATCGGCAATACGTGCCAGCTGTAACATCGGGCTGGCATTGCCATCCAGTGCATCCATTTGGTGTTGGGCAAAGTAGCCAATATTAAGCAGTTCCGAGTCTTTGCGCAGACCCTGAAGCAATTTTAAATCACCGACCAGCGATTTAATTAGGGTAGATTTACCGGCACCATTCATCCCGAGCAAACCAATCCGGCTGCTTGGCGTGATCTGTAAATTGACATTGGTGACAATCAGCTTGTCACCATAACCAATATCGGCATGTTCCAGTTGCAATAAAGGCGAACTCATTTTGGTCGGTTCACGGAAACTGAAGGTAAATGGTGTATCAACATGGGCAGCAGACAGTTCCTGCATACGCTCCAGCTGTTTGATCCGGCTCTGTGCCTGCTTGGCTTTGGTGGCTTGCGCTTTAAAACGGTCAATATATTTTTGCAGATGTGCGCGGGTTTCCAGCTGCTTTTCATAAGCCTGTTGCTGCTGCGCCAGACGTTCACTGCGGGTACGCTCGAAGGTCGAGTAGTTACCGGTATATAAAATCAGTTCCTGATTTTCAATATGTAAAATATGGTCGGTAATCGCATCGAGAAAATCCCGGTCATGCGAAATCAGCACCAGCGTACCTTCATAGGCTTTCAGCCAGTCTTCGAGCCAGAGAATGGCATCCAGGTCTAAATGGTTGGTCGGTTCATCAAGAAGGAGTAAATCGGAACGGCTCATCAGGGTACGCGCCAGATTCAGGCGCATGCGCCAGCCACCGGAAAAACTGGACACATCCAGTTGGGATTGATGTTCAAAAAAGCCCAGACCGGCCATCAGTTGCGAAGCTTTGGCCGGCGCAGAATAACCTGAAATTTCATCAAAACGGCCATATAAATGCGCCAGTTCTGCATCATCTAGCTGATCTGGCTGCTCCAGTTTCTGCTGAATATCCCAGTATTCTTCATCGCCGGACAAGACGAAATCAATGGCTTTCATATTCAGCGCTTTGATTTCCTGTGCCATATGCGCCACGGTCCAAACCGCAGGACGGGTCAACGAACCGGTGTCTGACTCCATGCCACCGAGCAAGGCTGAAAACAGGGTCGATTTCCCGGCACCATTGACACCGGTTAGGCCAATTTTCCATCCTGGGTGTAACTGCATCGACGCTTTTTGAAATAAAACACGTCCACCGCGACGTATAGATAACTGGTCTAACTGAATCATTGAGAAATCAAAGCTAAGAAATAAGATGCGCCTATTCTAAAGGAAAGCCTTGTGAAAATGAAAAATCTTGCGACTTTTACTGAAATGAGCCAGCTTTTAAATACTGTGAATTTATATATTATGGACGCATAAGTTGAGTATAAGCTCTATTTTCAGCATTAACAGTTGTTTATAGTAGAAGCTGATCGAGCAAAAAATACGATAGAGTAAAATAAAAATGAAAAAGGGATTTTTAGTTTTATCTGCACTGGGTCTACTGGCATCGACTTCAAGTCATGCCAAAGTAAATGTCTGTGTTTTTGATTTGCTGGGCAAGTCTGGCGAATCTTTTAAATTACTGGAAGAATGGGCCTTAGCTGCAAAAGCTTGGAATGCTGATGTTCAATTGACTGCCTATCAGGACGAAGCCAAAGTGGATCAGGATGCCAAGGCAGGTAAATGCGATGGCTTCTATATGACCTCCATGCGGGCCCGCGCCTATAACAAATTCGCCGGCTCGATTGATGCGATTGGTGGTGTGCCAAATAATGACATTGCCATGAAAGCCATCAGTTATGTACTGGACAAACGCAACAGCAAGCGCTTGATCACCCAGATTGGCAAAGAAAAATTTGAAGTGGCTGGGATCGGACAGATTGGCCCGGCTTATATTTTTGTTCGTGATCGCGAGCTGAATAAACTGGAACAGGTAAAAGGCAAGAAATTTGCCGTGCTACATTATGACTATGCCCAGAAAATTATGGTCAATCGGATTGAAGCCGTGCCGGTAATGTCGGAAATTTCCAATTTTATCCGTAAATTTAATCAGGGCGAAGTCGATATTGTGGCTGCACCGGCTTATGCCTTTAAACCGCTTGAATTAGAAAAAGGTCTGGGCAATAAAGGCGCCATGATTAATTTTCCAGTAATCAATGTCACTGCCGACCTGATCATCCGGCAGGATAAATTTCCTGACTCTTTCGCAGTACAATCCAGAGACTGGTTTGTGAAACAGTTGCCGCGCAGTTTTGCCATGGTGAAACGTATGGAAGCGGAAATTCCCAATAAATATAAGCTGAACTTAAGCCGTGAAGATCGCATTGCCTATCAGAAGATTCTGCGCGAAGGCCGCATCGATTTAACCCGGCAGGGGATTTATGATCCCGGCATGATGACGGTATTGAAGCGTGCCCGCTGTACCGTCGAAAGAACCAATTTTGAGTGTTCAATTAGTGGCGAATAAAATTCAAATGATGTATATCTTTGTAACTCTCACGGATTAAATGTAATGATACGAAACTTCTATTAAATATTAAGAAATTGATATTTAAAAATATTTTATAAAATAATATTTAGAACATACGCTGATTTATCTTTATAGGCCAAAACACGGGTTTTAAATGGAGTAAATGCTCTATTTTTTTTAATTAAACTTGCTTAATATTTGTTCCGTGTAAGGACACTCAGCGAATAACAAGATTCCAAAGGATAATACAATGAAAAAAGCACTCTTATCATTGGCTGCACTTTCTACATTTGGTTTTGCCAATGCAGTGCATGCAGAAAAAGTCGATATCTGCGTGTTTGACTTACTGGGTAAATCGGGTGAGTCTTTCCAGATGGCGCAAGAATGGGCACTGGCTGCAAAAGGCTGGGGCGCAGAAATCAATCTGATTGCCCGCCAGGATGAAGCTGTTGCCGACAATGATTTTAAAGCCGGAAAATGTGATGGCGTATTTATGACTGCCATGCGCGCCCGTCAATACAATAAATTTGCCGGTTCTATCGATGCACTGGGCGGTGCACCGAGCAATGCAATTGCACAGCGAGCCATTAGTTTTGCGCTGGACAAACGCAATGCCAGCAAAATGGTGACTAATCTGGGTGGTAAAAAATACGAAATTGCCGGGATTGCACCACTTGGTTCGGCGTTCATCTTTGTCCGTGACAAAAATATTAACTCGATCGAAAAAGCCGCAGGTAAAAAATTCGCGGTATTGGGCTATGACGATGCCCAGAAAATTATGGTGCAGCGTGTCGGTGCCCAGGCCGTGATTTCCGATGTATCCAATTTTGTGGCCAAATTTAACAATGGTCAGGTGGATATGGTGGGGGCACCAGCCTATGCTTATAAACCGCTAGAGATTTATAAAGGCCTTAGCAATAACGGCGCGATGTTTAATTTCCCGGTGCTGCATGTGACGTCCGATTTTGTCATTCGCCCGGAAAAATTCCCGGCAGGTTTTGGGCAAAAATCGCGTGACTGGTTTATCAAAAACCTGCCAAAAAGTATGGCCATGATCGGCCGTCTGGAAGCCGGAATTCCGTCGAAATATAAAATGAATCTGAGCGCTGAAGATAGAACCAAGTATCAGAAAATGTTACGTGATGGCCGTATGGACATGACCAAACGCGGAATCTATGATGCTGGCATGATGTCAGTGTTAAAACGCGCACGCTGTTCTGTCGACAAAGCCAATTTTGAGTGTTCACTTTCGGGTGAGTAATTTGATTTTTAAAGAAAAAGCTTAGCTGAGTCTAAGCTTTTTTTGTGGTTGAACTGAGGCAGATCAGCCATTGTACAGCTGATTAAATAGCTTAAGCTTGATCTAAAGATTGATTTCTTATGGTTGATATAAAAACAATTAGATGCGGCTGAAATCGCAATAACAAAAACAAGGTATAAGGACATTAGGATGATGCAAAGAAGATGGAAAATACTGGCATTGGCCGCAGCGACATTTACTGTTTCAGGTCTGGTACAGGCCAAACAGGTGATGTGCGTATTTGATCTGGTGGGCAAAAATGGCGATGTGTATAGCGTCATGAAAGATTATCAGCTGGCAGCGAAAAACTGGGGCGCTGATATCGAGCTTAGAGTGAATACCAATGAAGCCGTGGTTGCAGAAGATTTTAAGGCTGGAAAATGTGACGGGATTAGTGTCACTGGAATGCGCGGACGTCAGTTTAACAGCTTTACCGGCTCACTCGATGCTATCGGGGCGATTCCAGATCTGAATCTGGCCGTTAAAGTGATGCAGGGTCTGGCGAGTCCGACTTTTGCCAAACATATGCTCAATGGCAAATATGAAGTGGTGGGGGTGATTCCTGTCGGTGATGCTTTTCTGTTGGTCAATGACCGTAGTATTAATACCGTGGCCAAAGCCGCAGGTAAAAAAATTGCGGTACTCGACTATGATGAAGCACAAAAAATCATGGTGCAGCAGGTTGGTGCTCAAGCCGTCAGTGCCGATGTCACCAACTTTGGCGCCAAGTTTAACAATGGTCAGGTTGATATCATTGGCGCACCCGCTGCGGTATTTAAGCCGCTAGAATTACACAAAGGCTTAGGTACAAAAGGTGCGATTGTGAATTATCCGGTGTTGCAAGTGACCGGTAATATCATTATCCGTCCCGATAAATTCCCGGCGGGTTATGGTCAAAAATCACGTGAATGGGTGAGAAGCCAGTTGCCGCGCGCTTTTGGTATTCTGGGCAAAATGAAAGCCGATATTCCTGCAAAATACTGGATGGATATTCCGGCTGCAGATAAACCGGGCTATCAGAAAATGATGCGCGATTCCAGAATCGACCTGACCAAACGCGGCGTATATGACAAACGCATGATGAAACTGCTGTGGCAATTCCGTTGTAAGCAGAACCCGCAAAACTTCGAATGTGCCTTACAGGATGAGAACTACAAATAATCCTGATAAAATTACTCTGATTTGACTTTTAATCTGTAGAGACTGACCATATATTGAGTGTGTTATACTTCGATATGGTCTTTTCTTTTTAAAGACATTCCATTCAACAGAGGAATCCGCCATGAATGCCCAAGCGCTTGTGCTCACCGACAATGCCGCAAATAAAGTACGCCAGTTGCGTGACAGTGAAGGTAACCAAGACTTAATGCTCCGTGTGTATGTTACCGGTGGCGGCTGTTCAGGTTTCTCTTATGGCTTTAACTTTGCCGAAAGTCAGAATGAAGATGATGCAGAATTTGCCAACGGCGATGTGAAAGTACTGGTCGATTCACTCAGCTATCAATATCTGGTCGGTTCCGTTGTAGATTATTTGGAAGGTCTGGAAGGTTCACGCTTTGTGGTGCAAAACCCGAATGCGACCACCACTTGTGGTTGTGGATCTTCATTCTCGATCTAAACACGCACAATAAAAAAGTCCTCTTGATGAGGACTTTTTTATATCTGAAGAAAACTTAATTTTCCAGTTTTACCGCTTCCAAGAGGTCAAAAATTACTGATGTGACATCCTGACTCAGCTCACGATTATTAAAAATCTCATAAGCGCTAATGGTAATATCGGTATCACTTGGCAACAAGCGCTGCTCTTCTTCGATCAGGTCATTGATCGGCAAGAGGGTCTGTTTGATTTCCAGATGTAAAATATCTTTATATTCCAGATTCTCATCGTCCAGTTCAATCAGCTGTTCATTGAAATAAGGCAATAAAATCGCATGAAGATGTGGCTGAATATCCTCAATATCAAAGATCTCGATATCACGCGTTTCATCAATCGTACTAATGTGGTCATTTACTTCAATTAAAATATGGTAGTAACTCACATGAATCTCCAAAGATGGCCTGAACAATGTAGCCGTTCACAATAACATGAAATCCGAATAGAGTGTTTTTTATAACACTTATACACTTAAATTAATTAAGGAATTCAGGCTGATCACTTAACGGTGATACAGCAAAGTCTTGTCGGCAGGTCGCAACTGAAAGTGTTGTAAATTCTGTTTTCCCAGTACCGGATACATCAGCGCCTCTGGATCATCATGATGATACAGGCCCAAAGCATGCCCCAGTTCATGAGCCAGTGTCAGACGCAGATCATCTTCTGCATCAAACTGATATACATGAATCTGATGACCCATAAATACCCCTTTATGAAATTCACGGGCAGGAAAACGTTGCTGGGCCTGAATGATATTCTGTTGATGATTTTCAAGACTATGTTGATGCAGCGAAACATTCAGGTTAAAAGAACTTTGCTGTCGCTGAAGATACTCGGCTTCCCGTTTAAAATTTTCCGATTTGTGCTGTAAAGCCTGAAACTCATATTCTAATTGTTCGTGCTCATAGGCAGATAAATTTGGCTGATGCCGTCGTTGCTGTAGCTTCTGAAATTCATAATTAATCTGATCTCTTTGCTGGATCAAGCGTTGTTGTTGACTTTCCAGATGTTGATAAGATGCTTCCAGATTTTTGACCTGACGTTGATACTGGGCATCATCTGCCAGCAACTGTTTTTCGACTTTCTTTAAGGCATTATATTCCTGTTGCCGTTGATCATAGATCAGATGAATACTCAGCTGGGCATTTTCATCATAGAGCAGCAGATCATCGCGATGGGTGCCCTGATGCCAGATCTCAACGGCTTCTTTGCTCAGTTGAATCACTTGCTCTTTACTCAGCCCAAAGCCTGCATCAACCTGATCGACCTTAAAGCGTAAACGTGTGTCAAAAGGATGACTGAGCCGGTCTGCCAGCGAGTTGTAGCGCAGTTGTGGATGAGCTTTGGTCTGCATATGCATAGAGGCAGACAGGATTAACCCAACGATGACCAAACAGAGTAGAAGGCGCATATTGCTATTGAAATGCTTGTTTTTAAAGAATATAGCTTAATTTTAAGGCATTTCCCATGCTTATTTGCCTTCCTGATCAGCTTTTGGATAAAGTCCTAATTCGGCCAAGGCCTGCTGTAAAATGTCCAGGCGAATCGCCGGATCCATATGACTGTGCATCTGCATATTCAGGGAAAAGGCCACGATGTCAGCCTGTGGTGTTTCGATCCAGCCCGTGCGCCAGCCAACTTGCGCTTCCAGCTCCATATCCCGGCCGGATTTGGCATACAGTCGACAAGCGTGGTGTTCCTGTAGCAATAACATGGCTTTAACCCATTGCTGAAAGGCCGCAAAATCAGAATTTTCAGGGTTGATGGTCGTTTCATGTTGGATTTAACTTAAACAGCTTTACTTGAACATACGATCCATTTTTAGTCATTTTACCTTCATGCTTTAAAATTTGGACATAAAAAAACCGCGCTATTGCGCGGTTTTTCAGTTAAAGCGACAAATTATTTTTTGTCATCTTTTACTTCAGTGAACTCAGCATCTACAACGCCGTCGTCCGCTTTTTGCTGTTGTTGACCAGCGTCACCACCGAATACGTTCGGATCAAAACCTTGCGCACCGCCTTGGCCTTGAGCTGCTTCATAGGCACGCTGAGTGATCGGCATGATGATGTTTTGCAACGCTTCAGTTTTCGCTTTGATTTCTTCAACATCATTTTCTTTAGTTGATGCTTCAAGCTCAGAAACCGCAGTTTCAATTGCAGTTTTTTCGTCTGCAGTCACTTGCTCGCCCAAATCTTTCACTGCTTTTTGAGCAGAAGAAACCAGTGCATCCGCTTCGTTACGTGCTTTCGCTAATTCTTCGAATTTGCGATCTTCTTCAGCATTCGCTTCAGCATCACGGATCATTGCTTCGATTTCAGCATCAGACAAACCTGAGTTTGCTTTAATCTGGATCGATTGCTCTTTACCCGTGCTCTTGTCTTTTGCAGATACTTTCAAGATACCATCAGCGTTGATATCGAAAGACACTTCAATTTGTGGCACACCACGTGGCGCAGGTGGGATATCGCCCAATTGGAAGTTACCCAACAATTTGTTTTGCTGTGCCATTTTACGTTCACCCTGGAACACAGAAATGTCTACAGCAGGCTGGTTGTCAGCAGCAGTCGAGAACACTTGAGATTTCTTCGCAGGAATCGTGGTGTTTTTCTCGATGATTGCTGTTAACACGCCACCCATGGTTTCGATACCAAGTGTCAGCGGAGTTACGTCAAGAAGAAGTACGTCAGTTTTGTCACCTGAAAGTACCGCACCTTGAATCGCAGCACCCATTGCGACTGCTTCATCAGGGTTCACGTCTTTACGTGGCTCTTTACCGAAGAATTCTTGAACCTTCTGTTGAACCATTGGCATACGTGATTGACCACCCACCAAAATCACGTCGGAGATGTCTGAAGTCGAAAGACCAGCATCTTTAAGTGCAATCTTACATGGCTCAATGGTACGCGCAACCAAGTCAGCAACCAAACCTTCAAGTTTCGCACGTGTTACGTTGATCACCAAGTGTTTAGGACCAGTCGCATCAGCAGTGATGTATGGCAGGTTGATTTCAGTTGCATTCGAAGAAGAAAGCTCGATCTTCGCTTTTTCAGCAGCTTCTTTTAGACGTTGTAGCGCAAGCGGATCTTGTTTCAAGTTGAAGTTTTGTTCTTTCTTGAACTCTTCAACCAGGAATTCGATCAATGCGTTATCGAAGTCTTCACCACCCAGGAATGTATCACCGTTAGTAGACAACACTTCGATTTGCTGGTCGCCATCAAGATCCGCAATTTCAATGATTGAAACGTCGAATGTACCACCACCCAAGTCATAAACCGCGATTTTACGGTCGCCTTCTTTCTTGTCCATACCGAACGCAAGTGCAGCAGCAGTTGGTTCGTTGATGATACGTTTCACTTCTAAACCTGCAATTTTACCTGCATCTTTAGTGGCTTGACGCTGGGCATCGTTGAAGTAAGCAGGAACGGTAATGACCGCTTCAGTTACTGTTTCACCCAGGTAATCTTCCGCTGTTTTCTTCATCTTTTTCAAGATTTCAGCAGAGATTTGCTGTGGCGCAAGTTTCTTGTCGTTGACATCAACCCAAGCATCACCGTTGTCAGCTTTGATGATTTTGTACGGTACCAGACCGATATCTTTTTGTACCGCTTGGTCTTCATAACGACGACCGATCAAACGTTTGATCGCGAACAAGGTATTTTTAGGATTCGTTACCGCTTGACGCTTTGCCGATTGACCTACCAGAATTTCGCCATCTTTATAGGCAATAATTGATGGCGTTGTACGCGCGCCTTCAGCGTTTTCGATTACTTTAACTTTGTCGCCTTCAAGTACTGCAACACATGAGTTTGTAGTACCTAAGTCAATACCAATGATTTTAGCCATTTGGATGTTTCCTCAAAAATTTTTTTATTCCCAAACTTTTCCCTTTATCAAAGGGAAATTAAAAGGGATTTACTTGTTATCCGATATGAGAGCCGTTCGATTTTTTTCAAGTAAAATTGTTGAAAAAATTTCACAAACTCCCGAATTTATTTGGCTTAAGCGCCAACCATGACCATCGCCGGACGCAACAGGCGATTATTCAGCGTGTAGCCTTTTTGCAAAACAGTGCCAATTTCATTGGCTTTGGCATTTGGATCAATCCCAACTGCCTGATGCAGATCAGCATTAAAGCCGTTACTGGTGTCTACCACCACGACTCCAAATTTCTCTAAGGTATTCAATAAAGATTTAAGTGTCAGTTCAACGCCTTCCAGCAGTGGAGTTTTCTCTTCACCTGCGGCAACAATGGCGCGCTCGAGATTGTCGACGGTTTCTAAAAGTTCTTTAGAGAACTTTTCTAAAACGGTATCTTTATGCTTTTCAGATTCACGCTGAATACGTTCCACACTTTTTTGTGCTTCGTAGACTGCATTGGCCGTACGTGCTTTTTCTAACTTTAAGTCACCTTCAAGCTGCGCAATCTGCTCTTGTAAAGACTCAACGGAAACTTCAGCCTGCTCGGTTTCAGCTTGAGTTTGCGCTGTATCTTGTTCCGCTTGCTCTTGCTCAAATTTTTGAGCTTGCTCGTTTTGCTCAGTCGCCATTGATTTACTCCGTTTAAATGGGTTCTTAAACATGTACAGTCCTCAGGCCTCAGTATTCACTGCGTTAATGCTGAACTGCCATGGTTGAAGTTCTTGATTACCTAAAGAAATCGGGGCAGGGCGTAAAAATTCAAGCGTCAGTCAAGATTAAATTTAAGATTTATACAAAATTCTGAATAAAACAGCGAGCAGATGGCAGGCTTTTACCGCGATATAGGCGGAGATAAATTGAAGTAAATGATCAAGGAGTCATCTGATCATTGTTGTATACGTCGCTGAATAGACAGTCTGAGCTTTAAAATAAAACATGAATTATTTGAAAATAAATATAAAAAATTGATAATCGTATTTTTAAATAAATTTAATAATTTTAATCTGTTTTAAATATTAGTAAAAAAATTGCATGATACTGACATAGACAGCGACCTTGTTCAGAGGAGAGAGCCGAACTCGGTTGCTGTTGCCTTATTTCAAGTTACTTTTTTCAAGCTGAGTTCCCCAAGACTTGGCTTTTTTTTGCCTGATTATTTATTAGACATAAAAGCGATTAATATCTAAGCAATAAAGTATTTCTCAATAGATGAACTTTTGATTAATATTTATTCCAGATTCTATCGCTGTAGTTTCTTCTTATTTTGAAATGTGTTTTCGTGGCTTATCTTTTTCTCTAAGATAGGCCTTTTTTTTGCTAAAATTGAGCATTCTTGATCTGATCAAGATAAAAATGATTGCTTGGCGGCTTAGTCCGACCTTCATGCAAAAATACTGCTTTTATTCAATCAGCTTGAGATAAAATTTTCCATTAAAAAAGCCTGCTACAGGCTTTTTTAACAAAGAGTGAAATCAAAGTATTAATCACGGCGATCGCGTGGGCGCTGTTGTTGCTGTTGACGTCGATTATCGCTCCAGCGTGGGTTAGATGAACGGTTTTGCTGGGCTTTTCTGGCACGTTGATCGGTGATCCGTTTAGGATCCTGCTCCAGGCGGCGTTTATTACGTTCTGTTTCAGCCTGTTTTTGCCGTTGGCTCATCATGTTTTTACGCTGCTGTTCCTGGCGTTGTCGTTCCAGCTGGCTTTTACGTCGGTCCTGTTCTAACTGTCTTTTACGGTTCTGTTCCCAGTTACGACGCTGCACTTCCTGTTTACGTCGATCCAGTTCAATACGTTTACGTTGCTGTTCATATTCCCAGCGTTGCCGATCATAACGACGCTGTTGCTCATAACGACGATCCTGTTCATAGCGGCGATCAGAACGCTGATCATAACGGCCATCGTAGTAGCCACCATCTTCAGGGAAAGCAACACAGCCTACAGCCAAAAATGCAGTCGCCAGAGACAGAGCTATAATTTTGCCAGCCATAGGCATTCTCCCAACTTGAAATAAAAAATATACTGAAGCTCGCAAAACTACGTCAAAAATACCATTTAAACGGTCAATGACATCTTTTATAAATCAGGTTAACGTATTGGATAAAACTATATGTACTTAGATATTAAGACTTATATAAGAATATGGTCACTGAAACGCTAATCGTGTAGAAACTATGAAGAATTAAGAGAATAAGGACTAAAAATAATGACTGTGAATCATCCAGTACTGAAAAGTGTCATGGAGAAAGGGCAAGGCACAGCAGCGCGTATGCTGGATCGCTTACCTGGTATTGCACAAGACGCATTGGTTAAGGCTTTGGACTATCCTCATCACTATCCTGATTTAGACCCCATGGTCAAATGCCTGATGGCGATTCAGCTTAAACAGGGGCATGGCAGCTTTCTGAGTGAAGATGTCGCACAGGCACGGGTGGCGTTTGATGCGCGCATGAAAACAATTCAGGCCAGACCGACTGCTGTGAAAATGGTAGAAGAGCTGCGTCTGCCTTTGCAAAGTGGCAGCATCTTTGCCCGGCATTATCATCCAGCTCCACAAAAGAAGTTGCCGATGGTGATTTTTTATCATGGCGGTGCATTTATGGTGGGCGGTCTGGACAGCCATGATGAATTCTGTCGCTTGCTGGCAGTACATGCCAAAGTACAGGTGTTAAGCGTGGCTTATCCGCTGACGCCAGAATTTAGCCCCTTGCAGATGGTACAGGTTTGTGAAGATGCCCTGGCCTGGGCACATCAGCATAGTAAACAGCTGAAAGTGTATAAAAACCGGATTGCGGTGGCGGGAGACAGTGCAGGTGGAAATCTGGCAGCAGTGGTGGCGCAGCGCAGTGTAGGTAAATCTTATGCCGCACGAGCGCAGCTTTTGCTTTATCCGGCGGTCGACTTTAAAAGTCGCCATCCATCTTTTTATGCCTATAAAGATGGACTGGTACTTTCAGAGCAGGATATTGATCTGGTGACCTTCATGTATGCCCAGACCCATCAGATTGAATTAGATGATCCACTGATTTCACCGACCTATGGTGAATTGCAAAACTTGCCGCCGAGCTATGTGATTACCGCACGTCATGATGTCCTGCATGATGAAGGTTCAATCTATGCGCATAAACTACGTCAGAATGGTGTGAGTGTTCATTATCATGAATATACCGACCAGGCACATGGTTTTATCAACCTGACGCCGATCTCCCGCCGTGCCAAAAAATATGTGATTGAGATCAGCAAAAATTTCCGCAAATTCTGGGACAAAAATAGTTAAATCCAAGGCGTGAATGCAAAAAGGTGTTTCTCATGAAACACCTTTTTTTATAGATAGGTTTTTATCAATTCTTATACTTTGCTGCTGATCTGCGCTTCAGGAAAGATCAGATTGAATTTGGGAACATAAAAGCTTTGCAGCAATTTGGCTTTGGAAAAGTCTGGAAATATATTGTCGATATCTTGCCATTCTACTTGCGAGAGTTTGGAGAGATGACCACGGAACTGTGGACTAAACTGAAAACGCTGACCTTTCCAGGCTTGCTGAATCTTCAGCATAGATGCTGGAATATGATGACTATTAATGTAGAACTGGCGTGCAGATTTGGTTTTCTTCAGCCGAATTGTCATATGCTGGTTTTGATGCTGAATCTGACACAGCACTTCCTGATCCTTTTCCTGCCATTCAAATTGCGCATGTTCTTTGGGAATGCCCCATAAATGCTGACCGTGTACCACAGACTCATGGGTAGACACATAAATTTTAGGAATCGAGCTGAGGTGCCGTTTACTAATTAAAGGATGATCCAGAATCAGTAACTCATCATAAGGGCCAATCGGCGAAGAATGATAACGCACCAATAAGACTTGGACCATCCGCCCCAGCGGAGATGGTGCGATCCGGAACTGTTTCGCTTGCTCAATAAAGCTGGGGGTCAGCCAATAATTCAGAATAAAACCTTCACCCTGCAAACGCCAAGGTGGAAACTGGTGGATATTTTGCTCCTGTAATAATGCATGCTTCATTCTTATTCTCTTGTCTTTAGTCGGCAGATCACTGCATTATGAGTTATAAAAGATTAATATATAGTCATTCACAACCATTACTTCTAAGTAGATGAGTTAATAAATGTTAAAGAAATCATTATGTGTGATCGCACTTGCTGCGCTCAGTCTACCAAGCTTTGCTGCAAATACGATTATTGAGATGAAGACTTCATCAGGAAATATTGAAATTGAACTCTTCAATGACAAAGCGCCAATCTCGGCAAAGAACTTTGAAAGCTATGTAAAGAGTAACTTCTATAAGGACACGATCTTTCACCGCGTCATTCCAGGCTTTATGGTGCAGGGCGGTGGCTTTGATGTGAACATGCAGGAAAAAGCCAATACCAAAGCACCCATTAAAAACGAATCATCGAATGGTCTGCAAAATAAACGCGGTACTTTAGCCATGGCGCGTACCAATCAGCCGGATTCTGCCCGAGCACAATTCTTTGTGAACCTGGTTGATAATGATTTCCTGGATCGTTCTGCCAGAAATGCCGGCTATGCGGTCTTTGGTAAGGTCACTAAAGGTATGGATATCGTCGATCAGATTGCTAAAGTACCGACCCGAAACTATGGAATACATCAAAATGTGCCGGTGAACCCTGTAAAAATCACCAGTGTGACGATTAAAGCACCAGTCGTGAAAAACTAGGTACAGAATAAAACAGAAATATTTAATTTATATTTCTGTTTTAAAAATATGTACTTATGTAATGAATTGTATGGAATTGAATCAATTTGGTGCATAAAAATAAAACACTCGTGATTCCTGTGCGTTAAAAGCGCTTGCACGTGTAAGAAATTGCCCTATAATGAGCACATACCGACGAGATAGACGGAAACGAACGAAGCAGATTGCTGAGTTGTTAAGTATATCGAAGTCCAGCTTCTGGCACTGACGAGGTGTTAGAAAGATCATTAAGAGATTATGAAGAACAACTTGTGTGGATTTTTACTGGTTGATCGATCGAAATTATTTTCATTGATTGATGGTAGAAATGACTCGAAGTTTATTTGAGAAATATTTGTCAGAAAATT
>NZ_VPEB01000001.1:0-378380 GCF_013417415.1 Acinetobacter sp. YH12254
AGCAAGAGTGAACCACCTGATCCCTTCCCGAACTCAGAAGTGAAACCTCTTTGCGCTGATGGTAGTGTGGGGTTACCCATGTGAGAGTAAGTCATCGCCAGCTCATTATTCGAAACACCCCCTGCATGAGCAGGGGGTGTTTTTTTGTGTGTGGGATAATATTATAAGTAGATGAAATTGGGGCAGGTATTTAAATTCTAGATCCAAAAGTAAAATCAAAGTCATTTAAATACTATAAAACGAGTCTCTGCTGTTGCTCAAATATATCTGTTTACTTTTCTATGCTGAATTTCTGTGAAGACTTCTATATTGTAATATTAATTTAGAGAAGAAAGAAGCGTGGAGAAAATGATGGTAGCGCAATTTAAAATAAAAATTTTACTCAGTTTTTGTGCTTTGGCATTGACTGCTTGTCATGCCGATAACTCACCTTCTGGCAGTATTCAAGAGGCTTCCGCCTCTGGCAGTATTCAAGAGGCTTCCGCCTCATCTTCTAAATCTGAAGCTATAGCCTCAAATTTACAAAAATATAAGATCGCACAGGTGGCACAATTTAATGAGCCGTGGGCAATTGTATCACTCAAAGATGGCCGTTTACTGATTACCGAACGTAAAGGAAAATTACAACTTTTTGATCCACGTACCAAGCAGAAAGTCGAAGTTAAAGGTATTCCTCAAGTTGCCTATGGTGGCCAAGGAGGCTTGGGTGAAGTCGCTTTACATCCGGATTTTGCAAACAATCAGTGGGTCTATCTCAGCTATGCTGAACAAGGTCAGGGTGGCTATGGCGCAGTGGTGATCCGTGGCAAACTGGATTTAAACCAGACTGCCCCTCAATTGACTCAAATTGAACGGATCTGGACTCAAGTCCCTAAATTTTCAGGGCAGGGACATTATGCACACCGGATTGTATTTGGACCGTATGGTAAGCTCTGGATCGGTTCAGGGGAACGGCAGCAATTTACTCCAGCACAGGATATGCAGTCCAATGCCGGTAAAATTATTCGTTTAAATGATGACGGTTCAATTCCTGCTGATAATCCTTTTATGAATCAGGGTAAAATTGCCCAGCAGATCTGGAGTCTTGGACACCGCAATCCTTTAGGCATGGCTTTTGATCCACAGGGGCAGTTCTGGGTGATTGAAATGGGCCCGAAGGGTGGGGATGAGCTGAATAAGATCATCAAAGCTAAAAATTATGGCTATCCAGTGGTGTCAAATGGTGATCATTATGATGGCAAGCCCATTCCCGACCATGCTACCCGCCCGGAATTTGAAGCGCCAGCACTGGATTGGACGCCGGTCATTTCTCCTTCAGATCTGTTGTTTTATACAGGAAATGTATTTCCACAATGGAAAAATAAAGCGATCACGACTGGTTTGTCTTCCAAGGCGCTTGTGATTGTGGATACGACACAGAATCCGGTCAAAGAAGTCCAGCGTGTGGATATGAAGGAGCGGATTCGTGGCGCGATTCAGGCCAGTGATGGTACGCTTTGGATAATTCAGGATGGCCCACAAGCCAAGTTATTAAAAATGACCGCACCTTAATCCTTTGTTTGAAAAGCTGCATTTGAACATGAAATATCGAGCGAGGCAGAATGCTCATGATCTGCTGACGATCTGAATAAATTTTTTTTAAGATGATCCTGATATGAAAGAACAAGGCCTCGACATCCTGTGAAGGCCTTTTCATATTCTGGCAAAGGTATAATGTCTGTTATACCGATCAGCATCCTGCTTGGTGAATATTTTTATTTTTCTGATAAGACTGCCTGTCTTGGTATGACTCGAATATAGCCCGAAGTAGTGTAGCCCAATAGGGCATTTAACTGCATCGATTGTAGGTCAAAGCTGACAGGTGAATTTCAAAAATAGCAGTGAAAGAATGACTATTTAACCAAAGCAGCAGTCCATCGTTTTTATTAAATCAATCATTAAACCCAACCTGAATATTTTAGTTTGAGCAGGATCTAAGCTTTAAAACAAAAAAGCCTCAACATCCTGTTGAGGCTTTTCTGGATTTGCTTCTCAGATCTGACTCCTGTCTAATCTGTCAACGTCCTGTTGATTTGCGCTTGTTATTGTTGTCGTATCGCTTTGCAGACGTCCTGTCTGTCTATGTAGTGACTATAGTCCTAACTAAGCGTAGTACATAGCCGCTAAATGCAGCGGTCGCTGTAGGCGAAAACCTACGATGCTGTCGGCTAAAGTCTCAAGCACTGACATATTGAATCAGTCTATCCACCACAGTTTTTAAATTTTTATTATCAAATTCATTACCCTGGAAAGAATAATCTTGGTTACGTGCAAAAATGTCCCGAATTTCAATCACGGCATTGGTATCTACTAATCCAAGTTGAGTCCCCACTTGACGAATCTGGTCAATCGAACGTGAACCGTTGGTTGCACCATAGCCAATATAAGCTGCCGGTTTGCCTTGCCATTCTTTGCCCAAATAATCCAGGGCATTTTTCAGGGCAGGGCTGTAGCCATGATTATATTCAGGGGTAATAAAAATAAAGGCATCGCCCAGCGCAATCTTGTCTGCCCAGTCTTGCTGTTTGGGCTGATCATAAATCCCGGTTAATGGCGGATGAGCACCGCTAAAAAGTGGCAGATCCCACTCTTTTAAATCAACAATTTCAATTTCGAGTGTACTAAAAGCATAGCTTTTAATTTCCTGCAGAACCCAGTGGGCCACTTTAAGCGCGGTACGCCCCTCACGTATACTGCCCACCACAATATAAATTTTCATGTTTTATCCTTTGTTCAGGTCTTATCATCAAATTAAATTAATCAGATTTCAGAGAGGTGACTAGACATGATTTGTATCCGGAATATAAAAAAGCTCCCGAAGGAGCTTTTTTAAAATCAGGCAATTAGCGGATGCTTTACATCAGTTTAATGCCTTGCTGACCGGCAGGGGTGACTTTAAAGATTTCTACTTCAAAAGTAATATTCTTGCCTGCCAATGGATGGTTAAAGTCCACTTCGGTAATGTCATCATTGACTGAACGAACCACACCATACAAGGTCGCTTTGGCTTTATCTTCAAACTCGATCATGTGGCCTTCGATCGGACGTTCTCCGAACTTTACCGTGTCAAATTTCTGGATATTTTCCGGATTCCACGGACCAAAAGCATCTTCAGGAGGCAGGCTCACGGTACGGCGGTCACCGGCACGCAGGCCAAACAGGGCTTTTTCAAAGCCCGGTAATAAATTACCATCGCCAATCGTGAGGCTGACCGGGGCTTCACGGCTACGGGTATTGTCAATTTCTACGCCATTTTCGATCGCGACAGAAAAATGCAGCTCGACCTTAGAGCCGTCTGCAACCCGGGTTTCTTCATTAGGATGAATAAAATCAGTCATGTTGTGCTTGCGCCCGTTGAATTCGATATTTTTCTAAGAAAAAGGTATCAATTAGCATCAGAATAGTGCCAAGCGTGATGGCACTGTCTGCGATATTGAAAGCAGGGAAGTGGCTGTTCTGGTAATACACATGAATAAAATCGACCACATAGCCGAGACTGACCCGGTCGATTAAATTACCGATTGCACCACCCAAAATCAGGGCAATTGCTAGCGGTAAAACCTTCATGTTTTTTGGCATACGCATTAGCCAAAAAACAAAGATCACAGACACAATCCCTGCCAGTGAAGTAAAGAAATAACGTTGCCAACCACCCGCATCGGACAGAAAACTAAAGGCAGCGCCATAGTTATGCAATAGTGTCCAATTTAAAAAGGGCAGCACAGGGATAGGATCTGCATAGTTCAGATTCGTCACTGCAATCCATTTGGTCCATTGATCCAGAATGATCGCCACAATGGCCAGCCCAATCCACCATAAATTATGTGGATAGAACTGGAATAAGCCCTTTTTAGTCTGGGTATTAGGCATATTTTCTCTCTTCGCCTTGGCCTGTAGGAAGGTTAATAATACAACGGCCACAGAGTCCTGGATGTGAGCTATGTGTATTTACATCCGGAAGCACGTGCCAGCAGCGTACACATTTTTCGCCATCAGCCGCTGAAACTTTCACATTTAAGCCTTCAAGATCAGATGCTTCACCTTGTGCTGCATCAAACTCATTGACGATCACTTGTGATGTGATCAGTACGAAACGAAGCTCATCACTTAACTTATCTAGCACTGCTTTTAATTCAGCATTTGCCCAAAGTTCAACTTTGGCAGACAAGTTAGAACCGACAGTTTTTGCTGTACGTGCAGTTTCAATGAATTTGTTTACTGCAGATTTCACGGCAATGAGCGTTTGCCATTCAGCTTCAGATACTACATTTGCAGTTGAAGCCACAGGAATATCATACCATTCAGCCGTGAATACGTATTTCTCTGATTGCTCAGGAATTAACGGCCAAGCTTCTTGTGCAGTGAAGCTCAGGATTGGTGACATCCAACGCACGAATGCTTGTACCAAGTGATACAACGCAGTTTGTGCAGAATGACGTGCTTGCGAATCCGCTTTCGTGGTGTATTGACGGTCTTTGATGATGTCTAAGTAGAAACCACCCAAGTCATTGATACAGAAATTAGTCAGAGCAGTCGTTACGATATGGAAGTTCATATCTTCGTATGCTTTCTTAATGGTTTCTTGCACTTCAGATGCACGTTGCAGAATGTATTGATCCAGCGCGATCAATTGATCTACAGGAAGCGCATCTGTTGATGGTTTGAAGCCATTCAGGTTAGCAAGCAAGAAACGAAGCGTGTTACGGATACGACGATAACCATCGGATGCACGGCTGAAGATTTCTTTACCCGCGGTCATTTCATAACGGTAATCCGCAGAGGCGATCCAGAAACGCAAGCCGTCTGCCCCCATATCTTTAATGATGTCTTGCGGTGTGATTACATTACCAATCGACTTCGACATCTTACGGCCTTTCTCATCCACCACGAAACCGTGTGTGAGCAAGCCTTTATATGGCGCACGTTCATTGATTGCAATCGAGGTCAATAATGAAGATTGGAACCAGCCACGGTGTTGGTCTGAACCTTCCAGATATAAATCAGCAGGATCAGTCAATTCTTCACGTTCACGCAGTACCGCATAGTGTGTTGTACCTGAGTCGAACCACACGTCTAAGGTGTCACGAACTGCATTATATTGCTCAGCATCGGCACCGATAAACTCAGATGCATCACGGTTGTACCAGCCATCAATGCCTTCCTGCTCAATCAGTTTAGCAACTTCTTCAATCAGTTCAGGGGTACGTGGATGCAGTTCATTGGTGTCTTTGTGCACGAAGAATGGGATTGGCACACCCCAGGTACGTTGACGCGAGATACACCAGTCCGGACGGCCTTCAATCATCGCCTGAATACGGTTTTTACCCCAATCCGGCACGAAGCTAATGTCATTTTCAATCGCGTTCAAAGCGCCTTGACGTAAGCCTTTGGCATCCATGCTGATGAACCATTGTGGTGTGGCACGGAAGATAATCGGGGTTTTATGACGCCAGCAATGTGGGTAGCTATGCTTGATTGGC
This sequence comes from Acinetobacter sp. YH12254, assembly GCF_013417415.1. Lineage (NCBI taxonomy): Bacteria > Pseudomonadati > Pseudomonadota > Gammaproteobacteria > Moraxellales > Moraxellaceae > Acinetobacter > Acinetobacter sp. YH12254. Next base: position 5,520 of record NZ_VPEB01000001.1, read on the forward strand.
TTATGTGCCCACAGCTTATTGGCTTCACCCAGCGCCGCAATAATTTGTGGATTGGCTTTATAAATGTGCTCACCCGCAAACAGTGGCGAAGTCGGTAAATATACCCCATTTCCGCCGACTGGATTGTCAACCTTCAAGTTGTACAATAAGCCCACTTTATAGTCGTCCACACCATGACCCGGAGCCGTATGTACTGCACCGGTACCACTGGTGGCAATCACGTGCTCGCCCAAAATGACCGGTACCTGACGATCGCTAATTAAAGGATGTTGCAGAACAAGGTGTTCAAGTTTGCTACCGCTAAAGCCTGCAATTACTTCGAATGAAGTAAAACCATAACGCTCAGTTGCAGATTCCACCAGATCTTTGGCCAGGATAAAGTTTTGTGCTGCTTTTTCGTCACCACGTGCTTTAACCAGTTGATACTCAATTTCGGCATGTACGGCAACGGCCTGGTTGGCAGGTAGTGTCCAAGGCGTGGTGGTCCAGATGACGATGTCTGTTGAATCACTAACAGTTACACCCAAACGTGCAGATAAATCCGCTAAATCAACCACCGTAAAACCGACATCAATGGCATCTGATTTTTTATCTTCATATTCAACTTCAGCTTCAGCCAAAGATGAACCACAGTCCAGACACCAGTTCACCGGTTTCAGACCCGGCTCGATATGACCGGCTTTGGCAATCGCACCCAATGAACGTACGATGTCCGCTTCCTGTTTGAAGTTCATGGTCAGGTAAGGGTTGTTCCAATCACCGAATACACCCATACGCACGAAGTCTTTCTTTTGCAGTTCAACTTGGGTGTAGGCATATTCACGGCAGGCTTTACGGAAGGTAGAGGCATCTACCTTGACGCCGACTTTACCGACTTTTTCTTCAACTTTGAGTTCGATTGGCAGACCATGACAGTCCCAGCCCGGTACATAAGGTGCATCAAAACCATCCATCACGCGGCTTTTGATGATGATGTCTTTTAATACTTTATTGACTGCATGACCCAAATGGATTTGACCATTTGCATAGGGAGGGCCGTCATGAAGTACATATTTTTTCTTGCCAATACGCGACGCACGAATCTGCTGATAAATGTTGTCGGCATACCACTCTTCTAACCATTTCGCTTCACGTACTGCCAAATTTGCTTTCATCGCAAATTCAGTACCTGGGAGGTTTAGCGTGGCTTTATAGTCCACTGCATTTTCAGGAGTTTGCTTATCGCTCATGCAAGTCGTCTTCCAATCTAATCAGTTATGTTACTGACACGTTTTACAATAAAAATATGGGATATTAAAAGGGAAATGTAGGATGATTTCGACGAAACTCCAGCAGTTTCTCGACATCATCATCAATTCCGGCTTTTAGCGCTTCAAGCGAAGGATAGTCCTTTTCGCCATGTAAATAGTTTAAGAACGTCACCCGCATTAACAGGCCATACAGATTAGCAGAAACATCTGGAAAATGTACTTCTAATCGCCATTCTGGATGGGCTTGTTTGATGGCTGGGCGTGTTCCCACATGACCCGCACCAAACAGGGCAGTGGGGTCATAACCCGCAATGCCTGTTTTAGTAGCATGATCATGTTTTACTTTATCCCTGAGGGATTCAGTTTCACAGATGACTTCAACCCCATAAATGCCATTCAGACAGGGCTTATGCCGGTTTAGTCGTACATTAATGGTTGGGAAATCAATGGTTCGGCCAATCTGATCGCCGTATTGCACCCGTCCGGTAATACTATAAGGCCGGCCGAGTAATTTGGCAGCAAGGGCTAAATCGCCTGCTTGTAAAGTTTGACGAATCCGGGTTGAACTGACCCGTTCACCCTCTAAAGCAATGGTGCTTAAATTGGTGACTTGGAAACCATAATTGCGCAGGAATTCGCTATTGCCCTGACGGTTTTTACCGAAGTGAAAGTCATCACCGAGTACCAGATGCTGTGCATTGAGTTTGTCTTTTAAAATATCGGCAAAGGCTTCTGCAGTCAGGCTGCGAAATGTATGATCGAATTTCGCCACCGCAATATAGTCCACACCGAGTTCAGTCAGATATTCGACTTTTTCACGTAAGGATGAAATCCGCGGTGGGGCTTCATAACCCTTAAAATATTCAAGCGGTTGCGGCTCAAACATCATTACAACAGATTTTAAGCCCTGTGCTTCAGCCACCTGTTGCAGCTGACGGATCATCGCCTGATGACCTAAATGCACGCCGTCAAAATTGCCGATCGTCACGGCCGTTTTGGGTAGTTCAGAATGAGATGCTAAAGCATTTAGACGGAGCAGCTGCATGGGCAAATCAAGTGCTTGGAAATATCGAGAGGCTATATATTGCCATAATCTCGCCGTTTCGTCTTGTTGTTGTGTTTTTATGCAATATTTTTCTTGAAAATTCATTTTCCTGAATATCAAATCAGATTGTTTTTCGACGCTTTAAATGGATCCGATCAGCGCATTCCTGCTTTTCATTCAGCGAATTTTGCTTTCTAATGTCAGCGCTTTTCTTTGTATTTTTCTTTGTATCAGGTATTTCAAATGTCCAATCTGGCACTCATCATGGCGCTACCCAATGAATCAAAAGGCTTGTTTGAAGCTCAAGGCATAAATGTGCATTACAGCGGGATTGGTAAAGTGAACGCAGCCTTTAAAGCCTTCGAGGTGATTCAAAAAACGGGCTGCACAACCTTGCTGAATTTGGGTACAGCTGGCAGCTCGCATTTTAATGCTCATGACCTGATTGAAGTCAGTCAGTTTGTACAGCGTGATATGGATGTTTCACCACTCGGTTTTGAAGTCGGCGTAACACCCATGGATCAGGATTATCCTGCCGCGATTGAACTGGAGGCTTTCTTTGAACATTTACCCAAAGGAATTTGCGGGACAGGCGACAGTTTTGAAACCGGTAGTGCGAAAGTGCCATGTCATCTGGTCGATATGGAAGGTTATGCCCTGGCAAAAGTGTGTAAGAAGCTCGGTGTTCGCCTGATTTCAGTCAAGTATATTACGGATGGGGCCAATGAGACTGCGCATCTGGACTGGGAGGAAAACCTGTTACTGGGTGCGAAAAAGTTATTAGATTTATATCGAATGGTAAAATAAGAGAGAAGGGTAAGTTTGCTCGGCGACCATAGCAGCTATGGTCGTATGCCAATCAGAAGCGCTTGCTTATTTATCCGTACGTGGAATCACGCCGTATAACATCATATTGACCGTATGCTGGATAATGCGTTGCTGCATACTGCGGTTACGCAAGGTTTTCCCTGTCACCATTTCCATCTGGGTCGAAAAATCTGCATAGTTCTGGGTAAGGGCCCAAATATTCAGAATCAGCAATTCAGGATCGATATCTGCTGAAATCTTGCCCTGTTCCTGCCAGTTAGAAATGACTTTGGCTTTACGCTTCACCAGTTTCTTTAGCGGGCCTTTTAAAATTTCCAGTATATGCGGTGCGCCTTGGATCACCTCTAAAGCAAACAAACGAGATGCTTTAGGCTGGGTACGCGATACTTCAATTTTTTGCATTAAATAGTTGGTAATCGCTTCTTCAGGCTCAAGTTCGGCCTCAAGGGTTTGTAAAGGTGCCAGCCATTTTTGTAGAACGGTGGTCAATACCTCTACATAGAGGGCTTCTTTATTTTCATAATAATAGAAAATATTCGACTTATGCATTTCTGCAATCTGTGCAATTTCATCTAGACTTGCCCCATTAAAACCGTACAGGGAAAATACATCTAGTGCAGCATTCAGCAGCTGGTTGCGTTTTTGAGTACTCTTTTTTTGTTCCATTAGCAAATATAAAAAACAATGAAAAAATGGGAATCCTCAATTGTACGGCAAATCATCAGATTTGTGCACACAGTCCATGGCTAATTTTTTGAATAATGATGATTTATTCTCTAGATCAATATTTAAAATGGCTTAAATGCATCAAGCCAGAGCAAAAAATGCAAGTTTATGAAAATACTTAAATTATTGAAATATTTTTATTTTGAAATAGAGTCAAAAAATGAATGCTTTTATGACCCAGATTAGCCTGCAGTTTTAAATTCAGCTCAGGACTTGGCTTGAAGATGAAACCCAAAACTCCCCTATTCTGGGCTTCATCGGATATTTAGGTGGCCAAAACTGCCTGTAAGACTTGCTGTTCCAGTTCTGCAAATTTCAGACTTTTTTGCCGTGGACGTGGCAAGCCAACCCGAAACTCTTTGGCAATATGACCCTTATCCAGCAGGATAATCCGGTCTGCCAGTTGCACTGCCTCACTGACATCATGAGTCACCAGAATCGCGGTAAAGCCTTGCTCGGTCCATAAGCGTTCGATCAGGTTTTGCATCTCCAGACGTGTCAGGGCATCCAGGGCGCCGAGTGGTTCATCCAGCAGCAGAATACGGGGCTGATGCGATAATGCACGTGCTAGGGCCGTCCGTTGACGTTGACCGCCAGACAACTGTGATGGCCACAGCCCGGCTTTTTCTTTTAAGCCCACTTTTTCCAGCATGTGTGAAGCTTTGGCATGTTGCTCTTTGCCGAGGCCTAATTGTACATTCTGTTCGATGCTACGCCATGGCAGCAGGCGCGGGTCTTGAAACATCACCCGAATATCATCTGCAGTAATTCCTTCACGGATATGCCGTGCGGATTTAAACTTGATTTCGCCATAACTCTGTTTTTCCAGATCAGCAATCAGGCGCAAAAGGGTACTTTTACCACAACCACTACGACCGACAATCGCTAGAAATTCGCCCGGTTGAATATGCAGATCCAGATCTTCCAGAACTTTGACTGAACCATAAAATTTGTGCAATTGTTCAATAATGATTTCGGCACCAAGGGCTGCATTCGGATTGATATCTTTCGCAGGTTGCTCGGGTGGTGCAATCGGGTCATTGACATGACGCCCTAAACTCAGATCAGTCATCACATGCTCCTCATTTATTCTTTATTTTTGATAGCCGGCATGCCAGCGCAACAGGAATCGCTCTAAGGCCACGGCCAGAACATCGGCCAGTTTGCCAAGCAGGGCATACAGTAAAATACCCACCAAGACCACGTCAGTTTGCAAAAATTCACGTGCATTCATGGTCATATAACCAATACCAGACTGAGCAGAAATAGTTTCGGCAACGATTAACAGTACCCAGACCAGACCTAGAGAAAAACGCAGTCCGACCATAATTGACGGCATCGCACCCGGCAGAATAATTTCTTTATACAGTTGCCAGCGAGTTAAGCCGTAGCTTTTGCCCATCTCGATCAATTGCGGATCGACGGAACGAATCCCATGATAGGTATTGATATAAATCGGGAAAAATACCCCAATCGCTACCAGAAACAATTTGGCAGATTCATCAATCCCGAACCATAAAATCACGAGGGGAATAAGTGCCAGTGCAGGAATATTGCGGATCATCTGCAAGGTGGTATCGAGCAGGGTAGAGGCAGTTCTGGATGAGCCATTTAACAGGCCCAGTAATAGGCCCAAACCACCACCCACCAGTAAGCCACTGATGGCACGCCCCGCACTGACTTGCACATTCGTCCATAGCTCACCGCTGAGCAATAAATTCCAGAAGGCTAAAACCACTGCACTCGGTGCAGGCAGAATCCGGCTTTCCAGCAGGCCTGTACTAGAGGCAATCTGCCAAATCGCAATCAAAAAAATTGGAACCAGCCAGGGCAGCAGATGCTGCCCCAGAATTGTTCCACGTGAAACCTGCTTTTGGGCCAGGGTTTCAACGGAAACGACTTTTGACATTAAGCAGACTCCTTAATTTTCTCAGCCTGCTTGTTCTCGTCCGGTGTATAGTTGTTCGCCACGATTTCACCAAATGGACCGGTCAAGTTTGGTTGAGTGAGTTTTTGCTGGGTTTCCAGTGGAAGTAAAGGGAATACCAGTTCGGCAAAACGGATTGATTCTTCCAGATGTGGATAGCCTGAGAAAATAAAGGTGCTAATTCCCAGAGCTGCATATTCCTGGATACGTGCAGCGACAGTTTCCGGATCGCCGACCAGTGCCGTACCTGCACCACCACGAACCAGACCTACGCCTGCCCATAGGTTCGGAGAAACTTCGAGTTTACTGCGATCGCCATTGTGCAGTTCTGCCATACGGCGCTGACCGACCGAGTCCATGGATTTGAATTTGGCTTGGGCTGCAGCGATAGTGGCATCATCCACATACTGAATCAGTTCTTCAGCCGCCGCCCAGGCCTGCTCATTGGTTTCGCGTACGATCACGTGTAAACGGATCCCGTAATTCAATTCACGACCTTTAGCTGCGGCCTTGGCTTTTACCACTGCAATTTTTTCTTTGACTGCGGCCGGTGGCTCGCCCCAGGTCAGGTAAGTGTCGACCTGATCCGTAGCCAGTTCAATGGCATCATCTGATGAACCGCCAAACCATAAAGGCGGATGTGGTTGCTGGATTGGTGGATACAGCAATTTTGCCTCGTCGACACTTAAGCGTTCGCCATGGAAGCTAAAGCTTTCACCGGTATGTGAGCGTTTTAAAATTTCACGCCAGATGGTGGTGTATTCGGTCGCCGTTTTATAACGGGTTGTGTGATCTTCATAGACGCCATCACCTTTTAGCTCCTGCTCGTCACCGCCAGTCACCAGATTCAGCAGTACTCGGCCATTAGACAAGCGGTCAAAGGTCGCGGCCATACGTGCAGCCAGTGCCGGCGTGGTCACGCCTGGACGCAATGCCACCAGGAATTTTAATTTTTTGGTCGCATCAATCAGGCTGGCTGCAGTTAACCATGGATCTTCACAAGAACGGCCAGTCGGAATCAGGACACCTTCATAACCTAAGTTATCTACCGCAACGGCAATCTGCTTCATGTAGGCATGATCTACAACACGTGCGCCCTTGCTGGTGCCTAAGTAACGACTGTCGCCATGAGTGGGGATAAACCAGAAAATTTTCATGTAATATTCCTTAAATTAAATGATCTTGTTTGCTCATCAATGTGTGGCCGCTGGCGACCAGATCTGTTGCTGGACGCTGATGGTTTTGGGAATCAGTTGAACCTGCTGGAAGAGATCGGCAATATTCTGTTGAGCTTTGATCACTTCCGTCGTTAATGGTTGTACCGGCGAAGGTTTAAGACGACGCTCAAATGCAATCTTCGCTACATCCGGTTTCAGACCGGTACTTTTCTGATAAATATCTAGAGCTACAGCCTGGTTTTTAAGAATCCACTGGTCAGATGCATTTAAAGCCTGGATAAACTTCCCGGGGCTATCCGGATGCTTCTGAATAAATTCGGGATTGCCGATATAAAAGGAGTAGGTTTGTGGAAAGTCACTAGATTCAATCAGCACCTTAACCTTGCTGTCGAACTCGGCTGCACCCAGGAAGGGATCCCAGATTGCCCAGGCATCAATGGCTTTTTTGTCAAAAGCAGCACGTGCATCCGCAGGGGGAAGCCAGACGGCTTGAATCTCTGACCAGCTTAATCCGGCTTTTTCCAGGGTTTTGGCCAGAAGTTCATGGGCACTTGAACCTTTCTGCACCGCGATCCGTTTTCCTTTCAATTGTTGAATATTTTGAATGGCACTGTCTTTCGGCACGACCACGGCCAAAGAATTTCCCGCCACTTTTTCAAAGGCCACGTAGCTCAGGGCTTTGTCTGCCGCCTGTGCAAAAATAGGCGGAGTATTTCCCACATAGCCATAATCCACTGCACCGACTGCTAAGGCTTCCAGCATTTGTGGGCCTGCCGGAAACTCTTTCCATTCAATTTTGGCATTGGGAAATTGTTGTTCTAACAGCTTTTCATCACGTGCCACCAGCAGATTTAAGGCTGATTTCTGAAAGCCAATCGCAATGGTTTTAACTTGTTGCGCTGACGTGGTTTCTGCGGCAGCCGTTTGCTGTGGTTCCTGTTTCTGGCAGCCAGTCAGACTAAAGCTCAATAGCGCTAAGCTGATATAAGAAACTGTTTTTATATGACTCATCTTTATTCTCGAATTATTCTGCTGTTATTTAATAATTGCTGCATCAATATTCAGCTTTTGTGGAATCAGCTGCTGCGCATAAAACGTATCGGCGACCTGTTGCTGTTTTTGAATCACGTCAGTCGTGAGGGGTTTAACACCGAAGCCCATGCGTGAAATAGAGGTTTTTAAGACATCGACGGCTAGACCTGTCGGTTTTTGCAGGAGCTGAGCGGCAGCGTCCTGATTTTTTGCGACCCAGTCCGTGGTCAGGTTTAGTTCATTGACAACCGCCTGTACCACCTGAGGATGGCTTTCTGCGAACTTGCGATCTGCCAGATAGAATTGGTGGTTGCTCACCACATTTTCACCGCTGGCAATGACACGTGCACCAATCTGATGTTCAGCAGCTGCAAAGAAAGGATCCCAGATCACCCAGGCATCGACTGCACCACGTTCAAACGCAGCACGTGCATCGGAAGGTGGTAAATAAATTACTTCAATATCACCGAGTGTCAGCTTGTTGGCTTCCAGAACTTTTAATAGCAGGTAATGCACGTTTGAACCTTTGTTCAGGGCCACCCGTTTACCTTTCAGATCCTGAATGGACTGGATTGTTGAATCTTTCGGTACAATTAAGGCTTCGGCCTTAGGTGCTTGCGGCTGATTGGCCACATAGACCAGATTTGAGTTGGCCGCCTGAGCAAAAATTGGCGGTGCTTCACCGGCTTCACCAAAAGAGACGCTGCCGACATTCAGGCCTTCAAGCAATTGCGGGCCAGCCGGAAATTCTACCCATTTCACATTGACCCCTTGCTGTTTTAAGCTGGTTTCCAGCGTACCGCGTTCTTTTAAAATCGGTAATACGCCGTATTTTTGGAAACCGATATTCAGGGTAATGGTCTCTTCTTTTTTCGAGCAGCCTGAAAGCATCATGACACCCGCCATCGCAGTACCGAGTACCACAGTCTTTGTTAAAAACTGAACATGAGATTGGCGCATGAATCAAAACTCCCGAAAATGACAAACTATTGAATGAAAACTTAGGGACACGCTAATCGTTTTTGTTTTTCTAAAAAAATAACTATTCAGGAATTTCTAATGAAGAAAAAAGATAAATAAAAAAGCGCAAAACTTATGCGAAAAAGTGATTTATATAAAAATGAATATTTACTATTTAAGTTAATTAAGATTTTGAAATATATAATTATATTTTTAAGTTAAATATGTTGATATGTTTATCTGAAAAGCAGCAATACAATCTTAACAACTAAATCAAAATTACAAGATATCTTTATCTGAAATTAAGCTAAGGCACCAAAAGAAAAAGTCACTTTAAAGTGACTTTTTGCAAACAATGGAATTGCGTTGATAATTATAAAAAGCCTGACGGGCATCCGGCAGATCATCGACTGAAGCCGGTTCAAAGCCCTGTTCCAGAAACCAGTGCGCGGTACGCGTGGTTAAAATAAACAGCTGCTGAATCTGCATGCTTTTGGCTTTTTCTTCAAGATAATGCAAGATCTGGCTACCGCGATTGGACTGGCGATAACTTGGATGCACTGCGACACAGGCAATTTCTGCAGAACGTAATTCATCGCCCGTGGTCGGAATCGGGTAAAGGGCTGCACAGGCCAGAATCATGCCATCCCGTTCAATCACGGCAAACTGGTTAATTTCATTTTCCAGACGCTCACGGGAACGATAGACCAGAATCCCTTCTTCTTCTAATGGACGCAGCAAGCCGATCAGGCCACCGACATCCTGAATATCTGCCATTCGCACTTCTTCATAATGCGCGTCAGTGACCAAGGTGCCAGAACCATCACGGGTAAACAGCTCTTCAAGTAGCGCACCATCATAGGCATAGGAAATCAGGTGCACCCGATGTACGCCGTTCATGGAGGCCTCTTGTGCTGCCTTAAGTTGCAAGCCTCTTTCAAGCCCATCTTGTTCTGCCGGAATATAGTCATCCAGCTGTTGCGGGGTGACTTCGCGTTTGAGCTGGCCGTTACTGTCCATTAAACCATGCTGCTTGCCCAGAAAAATCAGCTTATCTGCCTTCAGTCGAATCGCAGTTTTGGTCGCAACTTCTTCAGCCAATAGATTAAAAACTTCGCCGGTGGTGGAATAACCAGTCGGGCCAAGCACCACAATATTATGGCTGTCCAGATGTCGCTGAATCGCATCGGTATCGACCGCGCGGACTTCACCAGTGAGCTGAAAGTCTATGCCATCACGAATGCCATAAGGTTTGGCCGTCACAAAATTTCCTGAAACCGTATCAATACGGGCACCATACATCGGTGAGTTGGCCAGTCCCATAGACAGCAGGGCTTCAATTTGCAGACGAATCGAACCGACCGCATTCATCACACAGCTTAAGGATTCACGTGTGGTTACCCGGCGCTGCTGATGAAAGGGCGTACTGATCTGGCTCTGCGCCAGATTCTGGTTAATTTGCGGACGCGCACCATGTACCAGAATCAGCCGAATGCCCAAAGAGTGCAATAAGGCGATATCGTGAATGATATGTTGAAAATTGTCATTTAAGACCGCTTCACCATCAAACATGATTACAAAGGTTTTGTTGCGGTGCGCATTGATATAAGGCGCAGAATGGCGAAACCAGTGCACATATTGCAATGTTGTGCTGTGTGAGGTTTCTGCTGAAGTCATGCCTGTGCCTATTTCAATGATTGAAGATCCAGCTTTGATTCTAATGAAAAAAAACGCAAGTGGAAGTGCAGAAATAAAAAAACACCTGAAGGGTACTTCAGGTGTCTGCAAGACGAGCAGCAATGGAGAAAAATTAATTGATGATTCGTACAATTCTATTGCTACGTTCATTGACCAGAACGTAGTCATTGTTGACTTTGTACCATTGCTGGAAACGGCCGGTATTCGGTAAACGGCGAGCTTCGCGATCACTGACTTCAAAACGCTTGTTATCGTATTGACGCGGTAAGCTTTGTCCTACGCGCCAGTCACGGCTTGGATTAACCATACGGTTGTTATGGCGGCGGTCATCATTCCAGCGACGGTCGTCATTCCATTTTTTACTGTCTTTGGCATTCCAGTGCGGTGCCGGTTTATGCGGATTATGGTTATAACGCGGATCATGCTGTGGTGCTGCCATTGCAGAAGTAGCCAACAAAGCACTTAGGGATAACGCAATTGTAGTTAGGACTTTTTTCATGGCTCTCACCTAAAATGTAGATCTGATTTCGATGAGATTAAATTAGCGAATAAGTACATAGAAAGCGTGAGGGCTATTTAGTTAAATTGTTAAATTCATGAAGAAATTTAGAAGATAAATCACTTGAACCAAAAGTGTGAAAATCAGCAGGAGTTTTAATTCAAAAAATTTCAATTGCTGAAAATAAAAAAGACCCAAACATGGTTGAGTCGATAAGAGGATCGGAGCTTGAACAGGATGGTGAATTAATCCCCCACAATCCGGATAATGCTGTTATTTTCAGAATTGACCAGAATATAGTCATTGTTAATTTTATACCACTGCTGTTTGCGATCTGGTCGAGGCAGGTTATGCTCTTTATATTCGACTTTATAGCCATTGCCACGATAATGTTGCGGCATGACATAGCCAGGCTGCCATCTGAGCTGTTGCAGGCGTTTGACTCCGCGTTCTTCACGCATACGGCGTTTATCATGTTGCCCTTGATCATTTTCACGGAATTCACGGCCTTTCTTGCCATGCCCATGACGGCTATCCATTTGTGATTCAGCATTGAAATGAGGGGAGGCTATTGCAACATGACTCAGCATGAATGTACTGCAGGAGATCGCTAATGCCACCAAAACCTTTTTCATGTTGAACCCTCATTAAATCGTTCATGTTCTACTGTGTCTAATATACGGAAAGATTACAGAGAAACTGTGAAGAACAGGCACCAGTTTTATAACAAATGCAGAGATATTATGATTATGTCATGATTTTACATGAGCTTAGGCTGCGCATTTGTCCGATGACCCGACAGGCTGAGCCTAGTTCTTATCTCATCAAAGTGGGGGCAAACATGCAAGCTAAAATCGATGATTTAGCTCAAAAAAACAGCATTGAAGTCACACCGAAACGATTTATGATCGGCTTAAAACACAGAAAATTCTAAAAACTTTCTGGATATTAATTCCATTGCTCGGTCAAACCTTGCAAGGACTGAATCGCTGCAGCCACCGATTCAGCTTGAACTGCATCATCGAGTGCCACAATGAGAGCCTCGGATAACTGCAAATGTTCGATGCGGCGAATGGTGTCAATTTTACGTTTTTGGTCAGCCATGCTGTGTTCCTGATTTAAGCTATATGGGATCAGAAAAGCATAGCTCAGAACAATTTATTTGAAAAACCGAATAATTTTATAAATTTGATATAAAAAATCGATTGATTGTCAGGCTGATAAAACACAGGCTAAAAAAAGGCACTTTTAGGAAGTGCCCTCATAGATATAAATTGCGTGGCTTTTAATATGCGTAATTCAGATCGGTATAATCGTTAAGTGATTTCTGTACATGTGCCTGAATAAAGCTACGGACATCTTCGGCAGTCATGGCTTTCCTCTGATTGCTGATCACATGCTCGATTTCGGGTTGGCCTTCAATTTTAATGCGATAAACAAAATGCTTGGCCAGACGATAGCGATCGTCTAATTTTTCAATTCCGGTCACATAATAATACGCATGTTCAAAATTCAGATCACTATGTGAAAAAACAAACTGATCGAATAATTTCAGTTTCTGACCATTTTCGAGTGCCTTGATGTCATCCACAATACTGGCTTCAAACTTGGTGTCATATTTTTCTGAAATCGGCTGTTGATCGATCAACAGTGAAACCATGCCATCTTCCAGGTTGCTTACGGTCATGTTGTTTAATTCAGTCATGGTGCACTCGAGTGAAATTTGTTGGAGCTTAGTATGCTGTAATTTGAGGGGAACTCAAGGCTGGCTGTATCAGGCTGCGGAAGATTTATTCACTGTGCGAAGCTCAAACGGAAATGAAAAGGCAGCGATTACTGCACTGCTGTCTCATCATCTTTTCTTCAGATATTTAAATGGCTTATGTCGACGAAATCCTACTTTTGACAGACCCAAAGTAGGCAAAAGTCTTTTGTGCGCCATACCCAACATCCTTGTCAGGATGGCTAAGGTGTGACATTCCTGTCACACTCGCGTATCCAAAATCCACTCAATACAATTGTGGGACAGCAACAGCAGGCGCTTGCTGATATTAAATCAAGATGTTTTAATCTTGTGCATCGATACTCTGACCATTCATATGCAGACTGTCATCACCCATCAGATACAGATAGGCCGGCATAATGGAATCGGGTGTAGGCAGGGTCTTTGGATCTTCATTGGGATAGGCCTTGGCGCGCATGGCAGTACGTGTTGCCCCGGGATTGATGCAGTTATAGCGGATATTCGGATGCACCTGCTCTTTGGCAAATAACTGGTTCACCGCTTCAATGGCAATTTTAGACACCGAATAAGCGCCCCAGCGTTCGCGGGCTTCGCGGCCTACACCTGAACTGGCAAACACCACCGAAGCATGCTCGGATTTTTCTAATAAGGGCAACAGCGCCTGGGTCATGATAAAAGGTGCCCGCAGATTGACCGCCATGACATCATCCCAGACATTCACCGGATAATCCGCCAGCGGAACCCGTTCACCTAAAATCCCGGCATTATGCAGAATTCCGTCCAGACGGCCAAACTGACGATCCAGGGTATCCAGCAAAAGTTCATAATCACGTTCCGAGGCGCTCGAAAGCTGTAGCGGCAAGATGGCAGGTTGCGGCGCACCTAAACTTTCAATTTCATCATAGATGACTTCGAGTTTGTTTAAGGTACGTCCATGCAGCACCACAGTTGCACCATGCAGGGCATAACTGATTGCTGCTGCACGTCCAATGCCATCGCCCGCACCTGTGATCAGGATAATACGATCTTTGAGCAGATCGGGGCGAGGTTGATATGCTGAATATTTCATTATCTACCTCCTCATTTCTTATTGTTCAGTTTTAAGCTTTTAAGATACCGCAGTCGGCTGTTTGAGTAGCAAGGTCTGAATCAGCTGATGTAATTCTGCAACAGTATCCACTATATAGTCGGCTTGCCAGGCTGTTAAGTCATCTTTGTATTGCAGTGGTAAATAACCATAAGCTGCCAGAACGGTTGGCATCTTGGCATGACGCCCCGCATCAATATCGCGCGGATGATCGCCGATATAAATACAGTCTTCAGCCGCAAGATTCAGTTGCTTGGCAGCCAGATACATCGGTTCAGGATCAGGCTTGGTTCGGGTGACATCTTCCGGACAGACCAGCACGGCACAGCGTTCACTCAAATTCAGTGCTTTCAGTAAAGCCTCACTGAGCCAGCGTGGTTTATTGGTGACGATACCCCAGGGAATATCCTGTGCTTCCAGTTGTTCCAGTAAAGGATACATGCCGTCAAACAGATCGGTATCGACTGCAATATCTGCGCCGTACCTGTCCAGAAAGCGCTGACGATGTTGCAGAAATACCGGATCTTCCAGCTGCATTTCCGGATAGACCAGTTTCACCATGGCGCGTGCGCCTTCGGAGACCTGAGTCCGGATCAGTTCGGGTTCGACCAGCGCGCGGCCTTCTTCACGGCACATCTGCTGGATAATCCGGATAAAATCGGCCGCGGTATCAATCAGGGTGCCATCGAGGTCAAATAAAACGGCTTTCATGTGCTGGTCTCGTTCTGGCTTTCTTTGACTGTATAGACCATATAGTTGACATCGGCATTTGGTGCCAGCCAGTAGCGTTTGGTGAGCGGATTGTAGTGCAGACCGGTCATGTCTTTGAGTTTTAAGCCGGCATTGCGAATATCGTGCGCCAGCTCGGACGGCTTGATAAATTTGCTGTAATCATGGGTGCCTTTGGCCAGCATCCGCAGCACATATTCTGCACCAATAATGGCAAATAAATACGATTTCGGATTACGGTTAATGGTCGAGAAGAACACATGGCCACCTGGCTTGACCAGCTTGTGACAGGCCTGAATAATCGAGGCCGGATCTGGCACATGTTCCAGCATTTCCATGCAGGTCACAATGTCGTATTGGCCAGCCTGCTCCTCTGCCAGTTGCTCGACCGGCACCTGACGGTATTCGATATTGCTGACACCTTCCTGTTCGGCATGAATCTGCGCCACATTCAGCGGGGCAGCACCCATATCGATGCCGAGTACATCGGCACCGCGGCGCGCCATACTTTCGGCCAGAATGCCGCCACCACAGCCGACATCCAGGATTTTCTTGCCGCTCAGGCCACCGGCATGTTCATCAATCCAGTTTAAACGTAGTGGATTAATCATGTGCAAGGGGCGGAACTCAGAATGCTGATCCCACCATATAGCTGCAAATGCTTCAAACTTGGCAATTTCTTGTGGATCAACATTCAATTGCGACATCGGTGTCACCTCAATCAGTCGTGATTATCTAAAAATACATAGGGGCCGAATGGCCAGAGTGACTGACTTAAAACCTTGAAAATCAGTCCTCTGCTTTAGTGTAGCGTTTCTGGCAGAAAAAGCGATAAAAGCAGCAAAAAAGTTCACAGAATGAAAACGAAATCGGCATAATTGATTTATAGTGAACCCATACACTAAGCATAATGATTTAGAGGACGATAATCCCAATGAAAAAATTCCTTTTAGGCGCTGTTGCCGCATCTGTTTTGGCCTTTTCCGGCAGTGCTATGGCCAATTTTGTGGCAGGTCAGGACTATCAGGTGGTCGCACAACCAGTCAAAGTCGAAAAACCGGGCAAAATTGAAGTACGTGAATTCTTCTGGTATGGCTGTGGTCACTGTTTCATGCTGGAACCACATATGCAGGGCTGGTTGAAAAAATTACCTAAAGATGTTCGTTTTGTACGTACACCTGCTGCGATGAATCCACTCTGGGAACAGGCGGCACGTGCTTATTATGTGTCTGAAGCCTTGGGTGTACGCCAAAAAGCCCATTTGCAGTTATTCCATGATATTCATGACAAGCAGCGCCCAATTTTAGAACAGGCACAACTGGCCAAGTTCTATACCCGTTATGGTATTTCTGAAGCAAAATTTAACACGACTTATAAATCATTCCCGATTTCGTCAAAAATTGCCCAGGCCAAAAATCTGGCTGCTCAATATCAGTTAAGCGGCGTACCGGCGGTGACTGTCAATGGTAAATATATTGTGCAGGGCAATGATGCCAAAGTAATTCAGGTGGTGAATTACCTGATTGAAAAAGAGCGTAAAGCCAAATAAGAAATAACCGAGTATCCGTAAAAAACCTGCATCAATAATGCAGGTTTTTTTATTCAGATGGGGGAGTGATTGATAGTAAATAATTATATTGACAAATATAGTCAAACATATACAATTTAGGTATTAAATTTTAAAAAAACTTGCAATGAAATACTTGACTGAAAGCTTAAAGAAAGTAGAGCAAGACCTTGCTTATTTTGTATCCCCTGAAAATAAAGATGGGTTTATTAAGGAATTTGCATCATGGGTCTATGGTGAGTGGTCAAAGAATGATTTCTATGAAACCGATATTGTAGATTTAGGCTATGATTGTTCTTCGTACCCTGAAAAAACGAATCAATCATTCTCCGATAAATGCCCCACCTATGCTGATTTTATTAATGCAAATACAGGCTTTTCTGAATGTACTCACGTTTCAGGACAAGGTATGCGCTGTCAAGAATATGAGGAAAAATTATTAGAGATTTTTGGTGATGCTTGCGCTAAAAAACTAGATGATTTAGTAGAGCTATATCAACTAGAAGTGCCTGAAAAATACAAAAAATTTGCAGAAAATATTAGTGAACTAATTTTCCTTGAAGTTGTTGATCATCATGAGGATTCAGAACTTTATGAGGTTTGTGACGATATTTTATTAAAATATAATCAGCTAGGAGTCGCATCATCCCCTTATACATGCCCTATCTGTGGATGGGATGAAGACAATGATCTAGCCATATATTGTGATGAATCCATATTTAAAGACTATACACTTGAGGATTTCAAGAAGTTAGCGGAGATTGATTAATGTATTCTCCTGCTAAATTCGGTGAAATGATTGGGAAGTCGGTTAAAACTCTACAAAGATGGGATGCCGAAGGTATTTTGGTTGCATGTCGAAATCCTAAAAATCGCAGATACTACACGCACGATCAATACCTTGAATATATCGGTATAAAAGCAACGGAAGCTAAATCGTCAGTAATTGTTTATTCAAGGGTATCTAGTGTTGCTCAAAAGCCCGATTTAGCTAATCAGGTGTCAGCTTTAGAAACTTTTTGTACTGTAAATGGCTATGCTGTTGATGATTGGGTGTCAGAGATTGGAAGTGGTTTGAATTATAAAAGAAAGAAATTCAATCAGCTTTTTCTTGATATTGAAATGGGTAAAGTTTCAATGCTTGTCATCGCTCACAAAGACCGTTTGGTGCGTTTTGGTTTTGAGTGGTTTGAATCTTTTGCTGAAAGACATGGTTGTAAAATTATTATTATGAATCAAGAATCTCTTTCCCCAACGGAAGAAGTAACTCAAGACCTGTTAGCGATTATTCATTGTTTTTCTTCTCGACTTTATGGATTAAGAAAATACAAAGAAAAAGTTAAAGAATTAGTGAATAGTAAGGAATAACTTTTTGAAACTAACACGCATCCATCACTGTAAAAACTTGAATGTGCAAAAGTACAAGCAACTTGAAAAACAAGCTGTTTTACTTGGTCGTGTTCGTAGCGAAGTGTGGGCTAAATATGGTGCTGTTGCAGGTTTAAATATCAGCGACAGAACCATTCGTGATGCGTGGATGAAAGAAAGTCGTGACTTTGGTGTTTCTGCAAATGCGTGGAAAGAAACGCTACGTGATTGCGTAGGTGATATTAAAGCCTATCGAGAAGCATCAAAAGACAAAGTAAAGCAGGCGATCCGAAAACGCACCTCCTGTAATAATGAACAAAAAAGACTATACACCTTGCTTAAAAAAGATGAATGGATGACTGATAATTTCCTCCATCGTCAAATGCGTAATCACTTTAAGCATGGTGTTAATCACACACATAATCAAATTATTGTTCGTGCGGATATGTGTAAAACCTTTGAGCTAAACGGTCAATGTTGGCTTAAAGTGCCAAGTCTAGTCCCTCGACAAACCATTAAAATTCCACTAAACACCACTGTTGATTTTGCGCCACAAGGCACACTTAGAATCATTCTAAAAAACGGTAATGTTGAAGTTCACTCAACTTATGATGCAGTTGAAACACAAGATTGTGGTCAGGAAACCGTAGGTGTTGATAAAGGTTATTCAGAAGCCTTTGTGGATTCTGATGGTGAAGTATATGGCAATGGTTTAGGTAAATTGATCTCAAGTGAATCAGACTACCTAAATCAAAAGTACAAACGTAGAAATAAGCTCAGAGCGATTTCTAAAGCCAAACCGCACAAGAAACAGAAAATTGAGTTAAATAATCTAGGTCGCAAGAAGCTAGATAAAAGGCAAGATGCTCAGAAAGCAAAGCTCAAGACATTGATATTTACAGCAACTCACAAGTTGGTTGATAAAGCCAAAGTGATTGTTGCGGAGGATTTAACCGCACCAATCCAAAGTAAGCGTAGCTATGGTAAAAATACCAATAGACGTTTAAACACATGGGTTAAAGGCTTATTAGCCGATGCCCTAACAGGTATATCTCACCGTAGAGGTTCTACGGTGCATCTAGTCAATTCTGCATACACTTCGCAAAGTGATTCTTTCTTACGTGGGCTTTTAATAGGCACACGCAAGGGAGATCGCTTTCATCGTTTTAATGGGGAAGTTGTGCAAGCTGATTGGAATGCTGCGAGAAACGTGCTTGCAAGATTAAACGACAATGAGATAAGTCGTTATACGCCTTACAAAACTGTAAAGCGTATATTGCAAGAACGGACTGATCGCTATAAGTCGGAACTGACCGACTCAGGCTCTAGTTACACGTTTGGCAACAAGACATTAACAGAGTGCGAATTAGTCCTTGACTATGTTTGACTACATTTTAAGGAACAGTACTTGTTTCTGTACTGATTGAGGGATCTGCTGTTTTTGTCGGAATTCGATGCCAGTGCAAAATCCCTCGCAATAAAAGCTGCATCTGTAGCACGCTTTGGGTTTTAAAGACATTGGATTGGGTGCGGCGTAGCTCTGGATCAGCCTGATGTTGCAGATGAATCCAGCCCATGGCCCAGTTCAGCGACAGATCAATCAGCATCTGTGCCAGTGCCTGCAAATCTTGCGAAGACTGGATATGTTGGGCGGCTTGCATTTTTTCCAGTTCATGCATGACATCTTCAGTCAAAAAACGAATTTCCCGTTCTATTCCTGCACGTAACATTGCCGAGCCCCCCCAGCGTTCTGCAACAAAAAAAATCCAGGGTTCAGGGTGATATTCGACTGCCTGAAAAAATAGCTCAATTCCGGTTTTAGTCCGGGTGTTGGGCTGATACAGATAGGCCTGTCCCAGTTGATTCAGCACTCCCTTGAGATGAATCGCGACCTGATCCAGCAGCTCTAGTCCCAACTGCTCCATATCCTGAAAATGCCGATAAAATGCCGTGGGCACCAGTCCAACGGCATGCGCGACTTCACGCAGACTGATGGTGCTAAAAGCGCGACCCTGACTGCTCAAGGCCAGTGTGGCATCCAGTAGCGCCTGATGGCTTTGCTGCTTGCGATCTTCACGTAAGGACATAAATGGGTTTCCTCAAGGGGAGATTTAGTCTAGCAAAAATTAAGGCAAATCGTAGCGCCACAGGTCGGCAGAATTTCGATATTTAACCGCACTCTGATGCATCGATTTTGTAAATCAATCATCCGGCTGACCAATCTTGGCAAAGGCTTCTGTTATACTGAGCCGCAATTATTTTTAGCCTATACAGGACTTATCATGCGTATCGACCAACGAGCATTAGATCAATTACGTGAAGTGAAAATTACCCGTAACTATACACGTTATGCGGAAGGCTCGGTATTGGTTGAGTTTGGTCATACCAAAGTACTGTGCACTGCCAGTGTAGAGAGTTCTGTTCCACGTTTCCTGAAAGGCCAGGGCCAGGGCTGGGTGACGGCTGAATATGGCATGTTGCCACGTTCAACCCATACCCGTAGCGACCGCGAAGCGGCACGTGGCAAACAGAGTGGCCGTACCCAGGAAATCCAGCGTCTGATCGGTCGTAGCTTGCGCTCAATGGTTGACCTGAAAAAGCTGGGTGAAAATACCATTACCATTGACTGTGATGTGATTCAGGCTGATGGCGGTACCCGTACTGCAGCGATTACCGGTGCTGCGGTGGCGCTGGTCGATGCCATGAATGTTTTGCTGGAAAGAAAGAAAATCAAACATGATCCATTAAAAGGTCTGGTAGCTGCGGTTTCTGTTGGTATTTTCAAAGATGAAGTATTACTGGATCTTTGCTATGAAGAAGATTCGAACTGTCAAACCGATTTGAACGTGGTGATGACACAGGCCGGTGAATTTATTGAAATTCAGGGCACTGCGGAAGACAAACCATTTACCCGTGCCCAATCGGATGCCATGCTGGAAATGGCCGAGAAAGGCATTCAGGAGCTGGTGAAAAAGCAGCAACAAGCTTTGGGCTGGTAATTCATTACTGCCAAATATAAAACGCATCTCCGGATGCGTTTTTTTATGCCGGAAATTTCAGAATATAGCCCATTGAAAATGCAGCACAAAACTTCCTGACAAAATTCCGACATGAATCGGCTAGATCCAGATCTATTTTGCCCCGATATTCAAACGATATCACAATGAGGAATGCGAGATGAAACAGTGGATTTGTGCAATGTCTTTGCTGGGCATGTTTGGACTAAGCGCCTGTGACTGGGGCAATCAGCGGAAGGATGACGAGCGTTCAGTGTTAAATCAGGATCGTGAGGAGGATAACGGAAGATATAACGACCGTGATGGTGACGATGATGACCGCGATCGTCGAGGTAATCGGGACGACGATGATGATTAAGGTCTAAAATAGAAAATTGAGCAAAATATATGCAAAAAAATTTCTAAAAATCAAAAAAGGGTGCTTCGCACCCTCAATGGTCATCTATCGAATTTAGGCTTCAGCATTAAATCGCATCGATAAATCCACAGCTTTGACATCTTTGGTCAAGACACCCATCGAAATATAATCGACACCGCTACTGGCAACTTCACGTAAATTTTCGATCGTGATATTGCCAGATGCTTCCAGTTTGCAGCGGCCGGCCACATGCTGTACTGCCTCAATCATTTGCTGCTGGCTGAAATTATCCAGCATCACGATATCCGCATTGGCCTCTAAGGCCTGATTCAGTTCATCCCAGGTTTCCACTTCTACTTCGACCGGTTTGCCCGGCGCAATCTGGTGTGCCTTGGCAATCGCCTGAACAATTCCGCCAGCGGCCATAATATGATTTTCTTTAATCAAAAAGGCATCGAATAAACCCAGACGATGATTCTGACCACCACCAATGGCAACGGCATATTTTTGTGCAATACGCAGGCCAGGAAGGGTTTTACGGGTATCCAGCAGCTTGGTATTTAAGCCATCCAATTGTTTGACATAATGCGCTGTTTTCGTCGCAACGGCAGACAGTGTCTGGACAAAATTCAGCGCAGGACGTTCCACAGTCAATAAACTGCGTGCAGAACCGGCCAGTTTCAGGAAAGTTTCATTGGCTTGAACCTGATCACCCTCATTTTTTAGCCAGATGACTTCAACACTTGGATCATAAGCCTGAATCAAGGCATTCACCCAAGGTTGCCCGGCCAGTACCATATCTTCACGGCTGATGATCGTGGCAGTGGCCTGTTCATCTTCAGGGGTCAGCAGGGCAGTAATATCACCGTCACCAATATCTTCTGAAAGTGCCTGTTGGATATTGATCTGAATCGACTGGTCTAGCAACGCTTGAGATATGCGCATGAGTATTTCCGTATCTTTTAAGCCGTGAAAATTGCGCATTATCTTAGCACTGTTACATAAAAAATGAGCGATTTTTCCTACAGTCTGCCGGGATGAATTGAGATTTGTGCCTGAAAGTTTTAGCATGAAGCCGGCTGCAACCCTGATCGTGCAGATTTTATTTTTGGAGAGAATGGTTTTATGCAACAGGCAGCCGAGTTTCAGGTTAAGAATGGACAACTGATGGGCGCACGTCACATTCCCTCTCCCAATTTTAACCAGCGTCCGGACAATACCGAGATTCAGCTCATTGTGGTGCATAACATCAGTCTGCCACCCTCACAGTTTGGCGGCGGTTATATTGAACAGTTTTTTCAAAATCAACTGGATTGGTCAGTCCATCCCTATTTTCAAAGCATTGAAGGGATGCAGGTTTCGACCCATCTGCTGATTTTGCGTTCTGGTGAGGTACTGCAATTCGTCAATTTTAATGACCGTGCCTGGCATGCCGGACGTTCGACCTATTTGGGTAAAAAAGAATGTAATGATTATTCGATTGGCATCGAGCTGGAAGGCAGTGACGACTTGCCTTTTGAACCGGTACAGTATGCAGCCTTGATCAAAGTCACTGCCTGTTTGCAAGATTATTATCCTAAAATTCAGCAGCATATTGCCGGACATTCGGATATTGCCCCGGGCCGTAAGACCGATCCGGGACCGTATTTTAACTGGGCTGATTTTCGTTGCCAGTTACAGCATTATAAAAATACCTCAACCTCGCTTGAGGGATGCAATTAAGCAATGAACTTCTGACAGAGGTTTCATTACAATAGCCACAAATTTATACATTAGGTGAATAGGATGGCGCTTTGGCGTTCGACCGTCATTGTCAGTGCGATGACCATGTTGTCACGTGTACTGGGATTGGTTCGAGATATTGTTTTACTGAATGTCTTTGGTGCGGGTAAGGACTTCGATACCTTCGTGGTCGCATTTCGTATTCCAAACTTTTTCAGGCGATTATTTGCCGAAGGGGCATTCTCACAGGCCTTTATTCCGGTTTTGACCGAATACAAAACCAGTCGTACCCATGCTGAAGTGCAGATTCTGATTAGCCGGGTCTTTGGCTGTCTGGCAACGGTAATGAGTCTGCTGACCATGTTCGCAGTGATTGCTGCACCGTTGATCATGTATATCTATGCGCCCGGTTTCCATAGCGATCCTGAGAAATTCGCCTTGGCGACTGACATGTTCCGCCTGACCATTCCTTATTTACTGTTCATGTCACTGACGGCTTTTGCCAGCAGTATTCTGAACAGTTATGGCTCTTTTAGTACACCGGCCTTTGCACCGGTCTTGCTCAATGTCGCCATGATTGCTGGTGCGCTCTGGCTGACTCCGCATATGGCCGAGCCGATTATGGCACTGGGCTGGGCAGTCATCATTGCCGGTATTTTACAGCTGGCGATTCAGATTCCTGAACTGTGGCGTAAAAACCTGCTGATCCCACCTAAAATTGACTTCAAGCATGAAGGCGTGGATCGCATCATGAAGTTGATGCTGCCGGCTTTATTTGGTGTATCCGTCACGCAAATTAACCTGCTGCTGAATACCATCTGGGCTTCATTTATGCAGGATGGTTCGGTGTCCTGGCTGTATAGTGCTGAGCGCATGACCGAGTTGCCGCTTGGCCTGATTGGTGTAGCGATTGGTACTGTCATTTTGCCATCTTTATCGGCACGACATACCGAGCAGAATCCGGAAAAATTCCGCGGCATGATGGACTGGGCCGCTAAAGTGATTGTAATGGCAGGTTTACCGGCCAGTATTGCCTTGTTTATGCTGTCGACCCCGATCATTCAGGCCCTGTTTGAACGTGGTCAGTTCAGCTTTGAAGATACCCAAATGACGGCTCTGGCGCTGCAATGTATGAGCGGTGGTGTGATTGCCTTTATGTTGATTAAAGTCTTTGCCCCGGGTTTCTATGCACAGCAGGATACCAAAACACCGGTGCGTGTCGGTCTGATGGCTGTGGCTGCCAATGCAATCCTGAACGTGATTTTTATCGGTATCTTCAAGTTGATTGACTGGGAAGCAGAACATATGGCACTGGCACTGGCATCGACCGGTTCAGCCATGGTGAATGCCGGCCTGCTTTATTACTATCTGCATAAGCGTCATATTTTCCGCTTTGGCCCGCACTGGAAAAAAATCTTCCTGCAATTCATGTTTGCCAATGTGGTGATGATCGCAGCTTTGGCTTATGCCTTAAGTTGGTATAATGCCGATGTGTCGCAATGGATGCGTGTCGCAGAAGTACTCATCTTGTGTGTCATTGGTGTGGTGGCCTATCTGGCGGCCTTGCTGGTGGCAGGTTTTAGATCGCATCATTTAAAACCTTAAGTGAATATTGAACTTGATATTCGCTTAATAAAGCCATAAAAAAACAAGAGCCAGAAGGCTCTTGTTTTTTTCGAAGGATCATACTTGCTTCGACTCAATCTAAACTGAATCTAGACCTTACCGCGGGAAAGAAATCCAACGATCGCAAGAATCACCGCAATTACTAACAAGATAATTGCAAAATCCTTAGATAAGCCTGCTACTCCACCGAAACCAAGTAGACTCGCAATTAATGCAATAACAGCAAAAATAATAGCCCAGCGAAACATATATATTCTCCATGTGTTTTTATTTTCAAATTTAGTATAGAAATAAACGATTCCAGCGACTGTTAGTGTTTTGTTGACGAACTGTCTATGATTTAACAATAGTTTACGTGATGGTAATAAGAATTTGAGCGGTAGGTCTGCGCGGTTTGGGCTGCTATAATCAGCTGATTTTTGAGTGCGCCGACCTGATCATGACCGATACTTTACGTCCCGAATTTTGGAAAAACTATGGCCTTGCCGAACTCACGCAAGCCGAGTGGGAAGCCTTGTGTGATGGTTGCGGACTCTGTTGCCTGATTAAACTGGAAGATGAAGATACCCAGGAAGTCGCTTATACCAAAGTGGCCTGCAAACTGCTGGATTGTACGACTGCGCGTTGCTCCAATTATCCAGAGCGTTTGCACTATGTGCCAGACTGTATTCAGCTCACGCCAGAAAAATTGGAAACGATTCACTGGTTGCCTTCAAGCTGTGCTTATCGCCGGGTCGAGCAGGGCAAAAGCCTGCCATCCTGGCATTATCTGATCAGCGGTTCACGGGAAAGTGTGATTCAGGCACGCAAGTCGGCAGCAGGGCGCTGCCTGAGTGAAGCCGACATTCCTGAAGACGACATCGAAGACTATATCGTGCGTTGGGTGCGTTAATTTGCCGCGATAAGTAGCTATTGATTTGCCGGCTGCAGTAGGGCCTGAGCCGAAGCACCGGCCATCGGACGATAGAAATAAAAGCCTTGTCCAATCTGACAGTCACAATGGATCAGGGTATCGAGTTGTTCGGTATTTTCGATGCCTTCGACCAGAACATCCAAAGCAATACTGGAACCAATCTGGGTAATGGCTTTGACAATCGCCAAGGCGGACGGGTCACTGTTCATACGCTCGACGAAGTTGCGGTCAATTTTGATGCAATCCACCGGATAGTCTTGTAAACGGGTTAGTGAAGAATGCCCGGTGCCGAAATCATCCAGTGAGATCTGGATTCCGGCCTGTTTCAGCAGGTTCAGGGCCCGGATTACATAATTGGCACCATGCTCGGACAGACTCTGTTCGGTAATTTCCAGTTCCACCTTATTCACAGGAATATCAAAATTGGACAGGCGGGCCAACATTTTTTCAGCATAGTCATCGCGCAAAAATTCAACCGGTGCAGCATTGATTGAAATCGGCAACAGATCCAGTCCTTGGGCCTGCCAGCGACTCATATCGGCAAAGACTTTCAGCTGCATGGTTTCACTGATACGTGAGGCCAGCTCATAGTCCTGAAAGGCACCAAAAATCTCGGAAGGCAGTTGCACCTGCTGATCCTGATCTTGCCAGCGTAACAGCGCTTCAAAACCAATCACCACACCATCAGACAGACGAACTTTGGGTTGATAGTAGGGAATGATCTGATCGGCCAGAATAATCTTGCGGGCCAAAGTCAGCTGCTTGGTCATATTTTCCAGCGAACCACACATGTCCTGATTAAACATGCGGATGCCGCCACGACCACTATTTTTCAGATCATTTAAGGCAATGTCGGCACACTTCAACAGATTCGAGGTGTTCAGGGCATCACGTGGATAGATGGCACAGCCAATACTCATAGCACTGCTGATACTGTCGCCAATATAATTGATCGGTTGATCCAGCTGGCTATAGGCCAGTTGCGCCGTGGCCAGCAGCTGTTCTTCACTTTCCAGATTTTTCACCAGAACTGCAAATTCATCTCCACCCAAACGGGCCACAATGGTATTCGGGCCGAAACAGGCCTGGAAACGCTGACCCAGAACATGGAGTAGATGATCGCCAGCAATATGGCCCAAGGTGTCATTGATGTGCCGGAAATAATCCAGATCAATCAGCAGTAGACCCGCCTTGGTCTGCTGTTGTTGCGCTTTTAATAGCACCTGTTTAAAGGTTTTATAGAAGGTACTGCGATTATACAGACCAGTCAGTTCATCTCGTTTAATGGCTTCTTTTAAGCGGGTTTCTGCAATTTTTTGCTGACTGATATTGCGTGAGACACAGAGGATGCTTTGGGTAATATTGTGCTGATCCAGAATCGGGGTCAGCAGATGATCCCAATATTGGATTGGCTGGTCTTTGCTCTGAGTTTTGCTAGAAAAACGGCTATTTAAGCCTAGGACTGCCTGTTTCAGTGCACGTTGCGCAGATTTTCGGGCTTCAGGTGCTAAACGGTTCAGCCAGGACAAAGAACTGTCCTGATCTTGCGCTGTTGTTTCGCTTTCTGGTGTCAGACCGTCAGACTGGTTACTATGCCGAATCTGACCTTCAGGACTGATAATATGGATGCAGTCTGCGCTGGCATCCAGCATATTTTCCTGGGTTGAAACGATTTGAGATAGTTGTTGCTGGATTTCAAAATAATCATGCACATCCGTCAGTGAAACCGCCCACTGCAACACATCTTCCGGATCATGATGAAATTTTACCGCCAGCGTACACATACGATAATGGGTATCGCTGCGTTTAATCCGGCACTGGGTTTCAAAATTCTGATGCTGATCCAGTGCCGCATGCCACAGCTTCGAAAACAGCTGTAAGTCCTCGGTATGAATGAAACTCTGCCACGATATATTGCCCGGTTCATTCAGGTTCACACCAAGATAATCGGTCATGGCGGCGTTAAAATAGTGCAGATGTGTTTTGCTACTGACCCAGAGAGGTTGGGGTAAGGCATCAATCAGTTTTTGAAGCTGAATTAATTCAGACAGATGAACAGGGGTTGAACTCAGTGATGTTGCCAGCAGAGGTTGCGACTGGCTCACAGCTCCCTGTTCAAATTTATCATGCTTCATGCATTCACCAATACAACCCAAAAAATACCCAGGGGGGCGACATAAGTTTCTTTTAATTAGAATAAACAATATGAAAATTACACTGTAATTAATTCACAATTAATCATGTTCAAATTACTTGCTTTTATGAAGATTAATTCATTCAGAATTAAAAAAATAGAGGATTTCTACATAAATTAATTTTTTATGCTTTATGTTTGCAATCTTGGAATCAAAACTGCTGGTGTTAGAATGAGATCAGAATTTAGTTTGAGCCAATAATAACATGTCAGATAGTCATATCCCGCTTCCAGAACGCTTAAGACCACGTGACCTTGCAGAGATTATCGGGCAGGAACATTTACTGGGGGAACAGGCGCCCTTACGCCAGATGATTGATCAGGGTCATCTACCGTCGATTATTTTCTGGGGACCACCCGGCGTTGGAAAAACCACCATTGCCTTACTGTTGGCACAAGCGGTAGATCGGCCTTTTATCAGTCTGTCTGCCCTGAATACCGGAGTGAAAGAGCTGCGTGAAGTGATTGCCGATGGTGGTGATCTGCTGACGCCAGTGGTGTTTATTGATGAAATTCACCGCTTTAATAAATCCCAGCAGGATGCACTGTTAAATGCGGTCGAAAAAGGGAAAATTACCTTAATTGGTGCCACTACCGAAAACCCGTCTTTTGAAGTGAATAGTGCCTTATTGTCACGTTGTCAGGTGTATAGCCTGAATGCGTTGAGTGCGGAATCGATTCAGACTCTGCTCACACAAGCCTTGCAAAATGACCGTTTTTTGCAGGAACGACATATCCTGATTGAAGAATTTGATGCCTTGGTGCAGTTCGCAGCAGGTGATGCCCGTAAAGCATTGAATTTACTTGATCTGATTGCCAGTACTTTTGAACCGGATATGGAAAATATCATCACCAATGCAGGGGTGGTGAAAGTGGCACAGCAAAATATTGCCCGTTATGACAAGTCCGGTGAACAGCATTATGATCTGGTCTCGGCTTTTATAAAATCAATTCGCGGCAGTGATCCCGATGCAGCGCTGTACTGGATGGCACGCATGCTCAAAGGCGGTGAAGATCCGGTATTTATTGCCCGCCGTATGCTGATTGCAGCTTCTGAAGATATCGGTAATTCCAATCCGAATGCCTTATTGCTGGCGGGTGAATGTTTCCGTTCGGTGCAGGCCGTCGGCATGCCGGAATGCCGGATTATTTTAGGACAATGTGCGGTGTATTTAGCCACCAGTGCCAAAAGTAACAGCACCTATCTGGCAATTAACAAGGCGATGGAGCTTGCAGATAAAACCTCGAATTTGCCGGTGCCTTTGCATTTGAGAAATGCACCGACCAAGCTGATGAAAGAACAGGGCTACGGGGTGGATTATCTGTATCCGCATCATTATCCTGAGCATTTTGTGCTGCAAGACTATATGCCGCCAGAACTGAAAGATACCAAACTGTATGAGTCGGCACGCAATAAACGTGAAGTTGAAGGAGAGCGCTTACAGCAACGCCGTTGGCAACAACAGCAACAGCAGCAATAATATCAGTACACAAACAGATTAAACTCAGGCAAAAAAAAGCCCAATTCAAGGCGAATTGGGCATAAATTAGGATGTTTTTTCAAGGGAGAGAACATCCTAGAGGGTAGGCGATCAATCTGGTCGGCAAACCTTGAGTTAAATCAATCAGCTCACTGATTTGCCTGGTATGTGATGATATTAAGCCATAGGCTTTCCAATGTAAAAACGATCATTTTCATCTGTAATATTTGTTTTTTCGATTAAAGCTTAAAAGGTCAATCTGGCCCAGCCACAAAAAATCAGGGATAAAAAAACCGAGCTGTTGAGCTCGGTTTTTTTGAAGCAATGGACTATGCCATTAGATATTGTCGAGGTTAATACCTAAACGGCCCGCAACTTCTTCATAGGCTTCAACCACACCGCCTAAACCTTGACGGAAACGATCTTTGTCCAGTTTTTTCTTGGTGTCTTTGTCCCATAGACGGCAACCGTCTGGAGAGAATTCATCACCCAAAACGATACGGTCATGGAATACACCGAATTCAAGTTTGAAGTCGACCAGAATCATGTTGCCGGCATCAAACAATGCTTTTAGCACATCATTGACTTGGTAAGTCAATTCTTTCATTTTTTCCAGTTGCTCAGCAGTCGCCCAACCTAAAGCAATCGCTTGCGATTCATTGACCATTGGATCGCCAAGCGCATCGTCTTTAAAGAACAATTCGAATGTAGATGGAGTCAGTTCTTTACCTTCTTCAACACCTAAACGGCGGCATAAAGAACCTGCTGCATAGTTACGAATCACACATTCAACCGGGATCATATCCAGTTTTTTCACCAGCACTTCATTTGGAGTCAGCAGCTTTTCAAAGTGAGTTTCAATACCCGCTTCTGCCAGCTTTTCCATGATGAAGGCGTTAAAACGGTTGTTCACCTTGCCTTTACGATCTAGTTGCTCGATTTTTTCGCCATTGAATGCAGAGGCATCATCTCGAAAGACTAAAATCAGATGGTCTGAACTGTCTGTGGTGTAGACAGATTTCGCTTTACCAGTATAGAGCAAGGTTTGTTTTAACATGAGGGAACCTTTTACAAAAAAAAATGCCTAGAAATGTCTAGGCTGGCCAATTTTGGTAAATCTGGTTAAGCAGTTCTGCGGCTTTTTCACGGTCGGCAAAACTGTTATCGGCATTGAACACAGCGAGGTTATTACTTGAACCGACAGAAGATAATCTTAATACATAGGTCTGCTGATCGACCTGAATCGTGACTTCGTAACGATTTTTGCTCTGGGCAACGACGTTATGATTCAGGCTGCTCAGGGTGGCAAGCGTGTATTGCCAAATTGTAGCAGAATTTCCGTCAATTTTAAGCAACGGATTAAGATTTCCGTCAGTAAGCAGCTGTGGTTGACCGACAGTATTGGTTTCAGTCAGATCGGCTTGAACGCTGTTCTCGGTCTGGGCCGCCTGTGGGCGCGGCAGGGCAAAACGGTTGCCACGCTGGTTTTCCAGCTTCGGAGCATTTTCAATTGCAAGCGGATCGACTGTCGGAGCAGGATACAATGGCGTTGCAGGACGAACCATGGCGCCTTCAGGATATTGTAAAGCTTCCAGGCTGGTAGTTTCTTTATAGTCTAAAGTGCCATTATTAAAGGCCATTGAACTACAACCTGCCAAACTGAATACTGAAAGTGTGAGGCTCAGTCCTAAACGTAATTGCATAATCTTGTGCTCTTTTATTGAATAACGCCCGCGGCAAGCAGTGCTTCATGTAGCGGAGCGCGATATTGTTCTGCAAGTGGTGTTAATGGAAGGCGAATACCTGTACCAATTAAGCCCATGTCATGGAGAGCCCATTTCACAGGAATTGGGTTCGATTCGCAAAATAAAATATTGTGTAAATTTGCAACCTGAGCATTTGACTGTTCAGCGCCTGCTGCATCACCTGTAATGGCAGCGGCACATACTTGGCTCATGGCTTTAGGTGCCACATTTGCTGTGACCGAAATATTGCCTTTGGCACCGTGAGCCATCAGCTGATATGCAGTCGCATCATCACCTGAATAAACCACCATGTCTTTGCCTTGCAGGCCTTGCAATAATTCAGCACCACGCGCTACATCACCCGTCGCATCTTTAATCCCGACGATTTGTGGAATATCTGCCAGACGAATCACGGTTTCATTCAGCATGTCGACGCCGGTACGGCCAGGGACATTATAGAGAATTTGCGGCAGATCTACTGCTTCAGCCACAGCTTTATAATGCTGGTACAGGCCTTCTTGGGTCGGTTTATTATAATAAGGCGTCACCAGAAGAGCAGCATCGGCGCCGAGCTCTTTGGCTTCACGGGTAAGTTGGATGGCTTCACGGGTCGAGTTTGCGCCTGTGCCGGCAATAATAGGAATACGTTTGTTGGCCACACGAATGATTTCTTTGATCACCTGGGTGTGTTCACTCATGCTCAGGGTCGAGGCTTCGCCTGTCGTTCCAACGGCAACAATACTGTTGGTGCCCTCTGCAATATGCCATTCAACCAGCTTCTCGAGACCCTTCCAATCTACGCTGCCATCTTCAAACATAGGGGTGACGATTGCGACTATGGAACCTTGAATGGTCTGTGCTTGCTGAGTCATTTTAAAAAACTATCCTATTTGTCCATCCGAAAGGAATGAGAAAACATAAATTGGGATGGATTTGTATTTTGATTTATAGCAAATTCAATGGACTTGCGCTGAATTGAAGATTGCTTATGCAAATTATGACTGATCAAACGCATAAGAACAATATGCTTTAGTCAAAGCCACTCAATTCTTTATACAAAGCCTTTTGAAAACAATCAAGTAATAAATTAGATGATTTATCCGGCGAAATACTGTGGTCAAACTGCGACTTAAGTCCCGGCTCAGCAAGATATTATGGAATTTTGTCTGCAAAATTAGCTCGATTTGAGTAAAAATCTCGGCCAAGTCGTGAATTTCGTTGTTTTTAGCTGCTGAATTAATATTTTTATTGGATGAATCTATATGTAAAACATCTTTGTCTGGAGGCTAAGCTGATGTAAACAGGTTGAAAAATTGAATCTATTAATCTTTTTTTAATATCAATGAATTGCATAATATTTTTCTAATCGGTTGGTTTTTTAACTTGATGTATAAGTCTTAAAGCATAAATTGTGAATTTTAAAACTTTTTGATTAATTGCTTTTGCGACTTTATCTCAAGGTCTATTACATGGAGCAGCTTCAGCTGCTGTGGGGATATCCAAGTAAAACGTTCAACTTATTGATAGTTATTTCTGCGCTCAGGCTCATAGATGATGGTCTTTCTTTTGTAACGCTGATTGAACAAGGATAATCCAATGGAAAAATCAGACAATAAGCATGCTATCGTCACGGTCGCCATCTGTTTTCTGATAGCGGTGATTGAAGGCTTGGATATTCAGGCTGCTGGTATTGCTGCAGCCGGTGTGCGTGAACACTTCGGTCTCGATAGTTCCCAGTTGGGTGTGTTTTTTAGTGCAGGGATTCTGGGTTTATTACCCGGTGCACTGATCGGCGGTCGATTTGCAGACCGTATCGGCCGTAAGAAAGTGTTGATCTGGTCGACAGCAACATTTGCCATATTCACTTTATGTACAGTTTGGGTCAATAGCTTTAACAGTCTGCTGGCAGTACGTTTTCTGGCCGGAGCAGGTCTGGGCGGTGCGATGCCGATTCTCATCACACTCGCTTCTGAAGCGGTATCGCCGCAAAATCGTGGTCGTGCAGTCGGCTTGATGTATTGCGGTATGCCTGTGGGTGCTGCGATTTTATCTTTAATTGCTGCGACTGAATTTGGTGCCAACTGGAAAAATGTTTTCTATCTGGGCGGCTTGTTACCGATTTTTGCAATTCCATTGATGATGCTATTTTTGCCTGAATCGAAGGAATACCTGAAAACACAGAACAAAACTGCAGCAGAACTTGCCGTTGCACCACAAGGTTCATTTAAGGACCTGTTTAATTCGGACAACCTGTTACGTACCATGTGCATCTGGATCAGCTACTTCTTTACGCTGATGGTGGTTTACATCATGTTGAGCTGGTTACCCTCATTGTTTATGGAACTTGGCTTTAGCCGTAAGGATGGTTCAACCGCACAGTTCTACTTCATGGTCACGGCGACGATTGGTACAATTATCCTGGGTATGCTGACCGATCGCTGGAAAAAAGCGTATGTGATCCTGTTGATGTACGGCGGTATTCTTGCAGGTCTATTGGCACTAAATGGTGCAAGCTCACTGAACCAGATGTATATGGCAGCAGCATTGGCAGGTGCCTTCGTAATTGGCTGTCAGGGTGTACTTTATGCCTTCGGTAGTATCGTGTATCCAACAGAAGTGCGCGGTACCGGTGTCGGTGTTGCTTCTGCAGTCGGTCGTATTGGTGCCATGCTAGGCCCAGTCATCGCAGGTCAGCTCCTGGTGGCAGGTTTTGGTGCCGCAGGGGTAATTACAGCCGCAATCCCATGTATCATCATTTCTGCACTGTGTATGCTGTTCCTGGTGAACCGTACCAAAGTGTAATAGGCCAAGATTTGAAAAAGCCTGCTTTTGCAGGCTTTTTTGTGTTTAAAATTCAAGGAATCAGATCCGCAGTGCGGTTAAAAACAGGCAGAATCAGAATATGCAGTCACAGGGTTTTTAGCAGCCGCTCTAAAAATCCGATAACAATTTGCGCTATGCTTGGACATAAATCGAGATTTCAATGGATGAAAATACATGCAAAATAATATCGCTTTGCTGGTCGTAGATGTACAAAGAGGATTTACCCCAGGGGGTAATCTGGCAGTGGCCAATGCTGACCAGATTATCCCCAATATCAATTTATTGGGGCAGTATTTTCAAAATATTATCCTGACGCAGGACTGGCATCCAGAAAACCATATTTCTTTTGCAGACAATCACCCCGCTAAAGCGGCTTATGACAGCATTCAGCTGGATTATGGCACTCAGGTTTTATGGCCAAAGCATTGTGTGCAGGGGACAGTAGATGCCGAGTTGCATCCGGATTTAAATTTACCGCAAGCGCAACTGATTATCCGCAAGGGTTTTGATTCCCGGATTGACAGTTATTCCGCCTTTATGGAAGCAGATCAGAAAACCACAACCGGTTTGGCCGGCTATCTGCGTGAACGTGGTATTGATACGGTATTTGTGGTTGGGATTGCTACCGATTTCTGTGTGGCTTGGACCGCCATCGATGCCTGCAAACTGGGCTTTAAGACCTATGTCATTGCCGATGCCAGCAAGGGCATTGATCTGAATGGTTCCTTGCAACATGCCTGGCAGGATATGCTGTCGCATGGCGTAAAACGTATCTATGTAAAAGATATTATTCAGACCGCTTAAATCCGGACAGGGATAGATATTGAATATCCCTTTGATCTTTTTTGTTTTAAATCTGCCATGCCAGATAGCGACAGATACATGTTTTATTTCACTTTTTCTCCCTTAATGTCACCTAGATGAAACCCATGTCAGCCTTGCTCCAGTTTAGCCAATTTGTCCAAAAAACCTTTGCTTTATGGGTCGTACTTTTTTCCGGCATTGCCTTGATGATCCCTGAAGCTTTTGTCTGGTTACGGGCTTATATTCCTTGGATGTTGGGCATCATTATGTTCGGCATGGGCATGACCATGACGTTAGGCGATTTTAAAAGTGTCCTGCAAAGTCCGAAAGCGGTAGCAATTGGTGTCGTCGCCCAGTTCATGGTAATGCCAGGTTTGGCTTTTCTACTGTGCAAGCTGTTTCAGCTGCCACCGGAGATTGCGATCGGGGTGATCTTGGTGGGTTGCTGCCCGGGTGGAACGGCATCCAATGTGATTACCTATATGGCCAAGGGCAATACTGCCTTGTCTGTTGCCTGTACCTCGGTTTCTACGTTACTGGCCCCCATTCTAACTCCGGCCATTTTCTATGTGTTGGCCAGTCAGTGGATTGAGATCAATGCTTGGTCGATGCTGGTGTCGATCTTACAGGTGGTGTTATTCCCGATTATTCTGGGCTTAATCGTACGGGCGCTACTCAAGCAAAAAGTCACGGCCTATATTCAGGTGATGCCGTTGATTTCTGTGATTGCAATTGTGGCAATTGTCGCGGCGATTATTGCCGGCAGCAAAACCCAGATTCTGGAATCCGGGTTAATGATTTTAGGGATCGTGGCTTTACACAATGGTATGGGCTATTTACTGGGTTATTGGGCCAGCCGTATATTTCACTTGGCAGAAATAGACTGTCGTGCAGTATCCATTGAAGTGGGGATGCAGAATTCTGGTCTGGGGGTGGCTTTGGCTGCGACCCATTTTGCTGCATCTCCAATGACCGCTTTACCAAGTGCCATTTTCAGTCTGTGGCATAATATTTCAGGACCAGCACTAGCCACTTATTGGGCTGCCAGACAAACTGAAAAAACAGACACCTAATTGCAATTTGATGACAGCACACAACCAACCAGAGCATGATTTTTTATAATGTGAAAAAGTTAGAATATTAATTTATATGGATTTATCAAGCTTTGTAACATAAGTGTCATGAAGTCTGCCTAAGATCGCCCCTCAATGATGTGAAACAACAGACTGTGATCAACAGCATTGAGAGGGCATGGAACAATTTCAGCATTCGTCAGCGACCTATTTTAATCGGGAACTTTCCTTATTTGAATTTCAGCGTCGTGTCTTGGCACAAGCACTCGATTCGAATTTACCGATTTTAGAGCGCTTAAACTTCCTGATTATTTTTTCCCGTAACCTGGATGAGTTCTTTGAAATCAGGATTGCCGGGCTGATGAAACAGCAAGACCTGAATGCGACTACCCGGACGCCTGATGCTGTACCTACCGAGCTGATTCTACAAGAACTGTCCCAGTCCATTCATGCCACAGTTAACAAACAGTATGAGGTACTGAATCATGCAATTTTGCCTGAACTTCAGGCGCAGGGGATTCAGTTTCTTCAATATCAGGATCTTCTGGAAAAACACAAGGCCTGGATTGCAGCCTTTTTTGCCAAAGAAGTGCAACCGGTACTGACCCCGATCAGTCTGGATCCTTCACATCCTTTTCCACGTTTGGTGAATAAAAGTCTGAACTTTATTATCAGCTTGGAAGGTAAAGATGCCTTTGGCCGTGAAATCGAGATGGCAATTGTGCCAGCACCCCGTTCTTTACCGTGCCTGATTAAAATTCCGGAAGACGTTGCCGGAAACAATGCTACCCAGATTTTTCTGACTGCGATCATCCAGCAGCATATCAGTGATTTGTTCCCGGGCATGAAAGCGACCGGATGTTATGCCTTTCGGGTCACCCGCAATGCCGATCTGGTACTGTCGGAAGATGTTGATGATCTGGCAGTGGCTTTAAAAGACGAACTGTGTTCGCGCCGCTTTGGTCGTGCGGTACGTCTGGAAATTGAAAATGACTCTCCTCAGAACATCATCAATTATTTGCTGGATGAATTTGATCTGACGGAACAGGAACTGTACCGGATTGATGGGCCGATCAATTTGTCCCGCCTGAGTACCAGCTTTGAGCGTCCGGAATTAAAGTATCCGCATTTTAGTCCGGTCATTCCGAAAATTTTCCGTAAACAGAAAAGCATTTTTGAAATTTTGAAGGCGCAGGATGTGCTACTGCATCATCCTTTTGATTCATTCCAGCCGGTGATTACTTTACTGCGCGAAGCGGCTAAGGATCCGGCGGTGCTAGCGATCAAGCAGACCCTGTACCGTAGTGGTCCGGACTCGGAAATTGTTCAGGTGCTGGCAGAAGCCGCACGAAATGGCAAGGAAGTCACGGCCGTGATTGAACTGCGGGCGCGTTTCGATGAAGAATCCAATATTATGGTGGCAAATATCCTGCAAGAAGCGGGGGCGGTGGTGGTGTATGGCATCGTCGGTTATAAAACCCATGCCAAAATGATTCTGATTGTCCGCCGTGAAAACCAGGAATTACTGCGTTATGCACATTTGGGCACTGGAAACTATCATGCCGGGAATGCCCGCATGTACACCGATTATGGCCTGATGACCACACAGCTGGATATCTGTGAAGATGTGCACCGCATGTTCCAGGAACTGACCGGTATGGGAAAAATGGCCAAACTGAAAGCCTTGCTGCATGCGCCGTTTACCCTGCATAGTGAATTGCTGAAACTGATTGACCAGGAAAAGGCATTTGCCCTGGCTGGAAAAGCCGCGCATATCATCATCAAAGTGAATGCGCTTACCGAACCGCAATTGATTGCTGTCCTATATCAGGCTTCGCAGGCCGGGGTGAAAATTGACCTCATTGTGCGTTCAATCTGCTGCCTGATTCCACAAGTCACCAACATGTCAGAAAATATTCAGGTACGTTCAATCGTAGGACGTTTTCTGGAACATACCCGGGTCTATTATTTTGAGCATGGCGGCGCCAAGAAACTGTATTGTGCCAGTGCAGACTGGATGGGGCGCAACCTGTTTTCCAGAGTTGAAACCTGTTTCCCGGTGCTGGATCCAGCGCTGAAAAAACGGATTTATAAAGATGGCCTGATCAGCTATTTAAAAGATTGTCAAAATGCATGGGAGCTAGATGCCGATGGTCAGTGGCATAAGGTCCCCTGTCAGGATCCGGCCCAGCCTTATAATGCCCAGCAATATCTGCTGGAACAAAAACAATTAAAAATTTAAGGGGTAGGCCAAGATACGCTGGCGTATTTTTTTTATATCCATAAAAAAGCCGGATGTTGGATCCGGCTTTTTTAATTGAAACATTCAGGGATATTTATGAGGCTTTGGACTGTTTGGATTTTAGAATTTCGGTTCTAAAAGTCTGTGCCAGCTCGGCGCTTTCAGCATCCATTCCATTCACCACAAAAGCATGACGGGTCAGGACATTGGTTGGATTTGGCATGCTGACCAGCTGGAAGTGGTCGCTTACATCTTTCAGCAAGGTGTTCGGTACATGTAAGGCACTTTCTTTCGCGACCAGATGCTGAGTCAGGCGCTCAGCGGCCTGTACCGAGCTGAGCTGCATCTCCTCGACTTTAGAGGCAATCGCGCTGCGGGTTTGCAGCACAAAACGTTTTTCTTCACGATAGCGTTTATACAGGACTTCCGAAAGCAGCTGGAACACGGCACTGATCATGGTCAGGCAAGCCAAGGCATTCGGTTTGTCTGCCGCAATGCTGATAGTGGCACCTTTTTCATCAAATTTATGCACAGTACTAATATCACTGCCATTCAGTTTGTAGCGCTGCACACAGAGTTCAGTGGCTTTATTCAGGAAAATCTGACACAGGTTGAAATAAGGCACCGATACGGTTTTATTCACGCTATCGAGTAACTGTTTTGGATCATAGAACTGGATATTCAAGCTCAGGCTATCGCTTTCCAGTACAGCTGGCTTATGTTCTTTTTCTTTGGCTTTATTTTTTACTGCCTGCTGGGCTTGGGCAATGGCCAGCGCAGCATTGTGCTTTTCCTGTTCCAGAGCTTGGGTCAGGGTCTGAATCTCGAATTTTAAACGGGATTCATTGTTAATGCGTGCCAGATATTCGGTTCGGCTAGGACGCGCGATCGCGCGGTACGCCACCCAAATCAAAGCATGAATAATGAAAGAGAACAGAATCGCCAGCCATTGCGTCCGCAGAATTTCACCCATACTTGGCTCAATCAGGGTGATTTCAATCAGACCGACTTTTTTCTCGTTTTGCAGTGCATCACGGACAAAAACTTCACCATCACGAGTTTTGGTCAGTCCACCGGTGGCTAAAACCTGACCTTTCGCATCCAGAATTCGAATCGAAGCCACACTCGGGTTGGTCGCATAACGATTTGCCAGCAAAGCCAGAGAAACACGATTGGCGGGTTCCAGCTCGGACAGGCTGTCTGTCACCAGTTGACTGGTGATCAGCTGCCCCTGACTGGTGCGGTTTTCATTCAGTTGGTGAGTGGTTGCCAATACCAGTAAAAAGGT
Organism: Acinetobacter sp. YH12254; assembly: GCF_013417415.1. Lineage (NCBI taxonomy): Bacteria > Pseudomonadati > Pseudomonadota > Gammaproteobacteria > Moraxellales > Moraxellaceae > Acinetobacter > Acinetobacter sp. YH12254. The sequence goes on from NZ_VPEB01000001.1 coordinate 44,444, forward strand.
ATGCAGAGCAAAACTTACAATCAATAGGCTAGCAAATAGCCCTTGTCTAGGCGCATTCAACGTAAACTTCCAAGGCAATTCTGTTCAATTTCGATTATGATTCTAACAATAGTTGTAGCTCAGACCCGAGTCAATTCATGCGAGAAATCATTCTTATATCATTTTTAGGACCTGACCAGCCTAATCAATTTACACGATTAATGCAGGTTTTGTCCGCCCATTCCCTACAGATTTTAGATGTGGGGCAAGCGGTTATTCATAATCAGTTAACCTTAGGTATTGTTGTAGCGTCTGATGACCAAACGGCGACAGCATTAGCCATGAAGGAAATCCTGATTCTAGCACATGATATCGGGTTAACTGTGCGCTTTAAACCGATCTCTGCGACTGAATATGATCAGTGGGTCAAAGAGGGTGGGCGCACACGTTATATCGTAACGGCATTGGCCCCTGAATTAAATGCCTCTCATTTGCAGGCCGTGACCCAGATTGTCTCGGCTCAGGGTTTTAATATTGAAACCGTAACCCGTCTGTCTGGCCGTCCGGCCCTGGATGGCAGCAGTACCGGTCCGAAACGTGCCTGTATCGAATTTGGTTTAAAAGGACAAATGCTGGATGCCGCAGCCATGCGTGCTGCCTGTTTGCGTTTGTCCAGTGAACTGAATGTCGATGTTGCGGTTCAGGAAGACAATGCCTATCGCCGTAACCGCCGTCTGGTCTGCTTTGATATGGACTCGACCCTGATCGAACAGGAAGTGATTGATGAACTGGCGATTGAAGCAGGGGTCGGTGCGCAGGTTGCTGAAATCACCGAACGCGCCATGCAGGGTGAACTTGATTTTCAGGCCAGTTTCCGTGCCCGTGTGGCTTTATTGAAAGGCATGGATGCATCGGTACTGCCGAAAATTGCCGAGCGCCTGACCATTACCGAGGGTGCTGAACGCCTGATTTCAACTTTGAAAGCATTGGGTTACCGTACTGCAATTCTGTCGGGTGGTTTTCAGTACTTTGCCGAATATTTGCAAGGCAAACTGGATATTGATGAAGTGCATGCCAATGCGCTTGATGTTCAGGATGGTGTAGTCACGGGTGAAGTCAAAGGTCATATTGTCGATGGCGCGCGTAAAGCTTTATTGCTTGGCGAAATTGCCAAAGAGATGGGAATTTCCCTGGAACAGACCATTGCAGTCGGTGATGGTGCCAATGACTTGCCAATGTTATCGATTGCAGGACTCGGTGTGGCTTTCCGTGCCAAGCCACTGGTGCGTCAAAATGCCACGCAGGCGATTTCCAGTGTCGGTCTGGATGGGGTGCTGTATCTGCTCGGGGTACACGATAAAGACCTGAATCAGGCATAAACACTATTTTTGATAGAATAAACGCGACCTCAGGGTCGCGTTTTTTGATTGCCTTTGTACTAAGGTGACCAAGCCAGCAGAGAAGATTGACTATAAAAACATCGATCATCTTAAACGGAAAAATAATTTTTTCAGTCAATAACAGCCCTGATAATTTTGTAATGACACGCCAACATTGACGCAGTCATTGATCCACAAAAATGCCAAAAGCAAAAAATGTAATGACAATATAATATCGCGACAAAGTATGTCGTGAGACCAGATCACAGGACTTTTTTTATGCAAAAAACTCAGCATAATGCAGGCATAGAGATACAAATCAACAGATTCCATTTTATTGATTGAACGAAATTCAATAGATAGAACCGTTGCAATATCAAACAGGCAAACTATCTATTTGGATGGAGGGGTTTATATGGTAACAGCGAATTTAGCAACGATCGTGGGCTTCAGTTTAGTCGCTGCAGCTGTAGTTGCTGTGTTCTTCTCGCCTTATCGTCGCTGGTTGAGTTTTATGGCAGCCGGGATGTTGGTCTGGGGCTTGATTGAGATGATTCGTGTAGGCACACAAGCCTGGTTTGATCTGCCAATGACCTATAGTTATCTGAGTGCATTGACAGCAGTCATGATGGTGGTCACTTTCTTATTATTGCGTGAAGACCGTCGTGCAGAGCGTGCCTTGGCAAAACGCCGTTGTATCGAACATACGCCAGTCTATGAAGATGATCAGCAGCAGCTTTCGAGCCGTTAAGTCTACAAATCGCAAAGAAAAAATGCACCCACGGGTGCATTTTTTAGCTTAGAAATATGATACAAACTGCTTAATCAACCTAGCCAAGAATTATGCTAGGATATTTGTCAATTTTCGTACAATTAGAATAGGCATCCTCCATGAAACTGTCGTCCATTCCTGTGTTAAAACTTCCTCTTATTGATATGAGTACAGATCCACTGGACTTGTTGGTCGCGGGTCTGGCTTTACGTATGAAGCAATTGGCACGTACCAGCCCAAAATTTATTGAACTGGTACATGAGCGTCAATTCCGGATCCAGATTGGCACAGATGAAGGTATGGCACGTCAGATCATTGTCAATAATGGCCAGATTGAGACGGTTTCAGGTGATGCAGAGAAAGCAGATTTTGTATTGCAGTTTGCTGATAGTGAACAGGGTGTAAAGACCTTGGTCAAAGGTGACCCGACAGCATTCATGACGGGTATGCAAAGTGGCACCATCAAAATGGAAGGTGACTTTGGCCTGCTGGTCTGGTTTAACCAGGTGGCGAAGATGATTCCACCCAAATTGCCCAAACCGGTCAAAGAAAAAATTAAATTTGCCCGGGCGTTTATTAAAGAAAAAACGGGTAAATAAAACTCTGCTCCTGACTTCCTCTCCTTTTTCAAGGAGGGCTGAGGGCAGGATTCAGCCAGTTTCAATCTGGGTAATGCCAGTCAGTTAGGGAGTTTAGATCTAAGCTCCTTAATTTTTTAAATCTTTTGCAGAAACAATTATTTTCTAATCTTGCGGTACAATACACCTGATGCCCCAGACCGTTGGGGATGAGGTTTCCAGCTACCCCATATCATTATGAATAACAATAATAAAAAACCAGACAGTTTCCTGCCTGATCTCGATTACTGAATCTGAGGGCTTTTTAATGTGGAAAATAATGTCGCTATTCAACTTCTAAATTAAAGGTCACCGGCCCATCATTGACCAAATGTACTTTCATATCCGCTGCAAAAATACCAGTTTGTACATGTTCAAATTGTGACTTTGCATAGTCAACCAGTTGCTCATACAGCTCTTTTGCAGCAGCAGGTGGCATGGCAGGGCCAAAATCTGGACGTAAACCTTTTTGGGTTTGCGCCATCAGGGTAAATTGCGAAACCAGTAACAAACCGCCATTGGCCTGACTGACATTCCAGCCCATCTTACCTTGTTCATCATCAAAGAATCGGTATTTCAATATCTTATCAATCAGCTTTTTACCTTTTTCCAGATTGTCGTCCTTGCTCAGACCCAGAAAAACCAGAATTCCTTTATTTATTTCGCCCGTGGTTTCACCCTCGACCACGACTTTAGCTTCTAAAACTCTTTGTAATAAGGCACGCATTTTACATATTGACTGATAACGATAGATGGGCGTGATTGTAACAAGAATAAAACCTGAAGCAGTATCAGATGCTAATTTTTATGAGTTTTAAATATTTGAAAATCAATTGATTAATTTTTATAAATTCATTAAAACGATTGAAGTGATAAAAATAATCTGTTTTAACAATTTTTAGTTTTTATATATCTTAGCACCTGCAGGAAAGGTAATAAATTGAGAGATTTAGAAATGTTTAAGCGTTCATTACTGGTTGCAATGCTTGCAACTGTCACAGCCACACAAGCTGCTCCTCTAACTAAAGACAATGGCGCGCCAGTCGGTGATAACCAGAACTCAATCACAGCAGGCCCAAATGGTTCAGTCTTGCTTCAAGACGTTCAATTGGTACAAAAACTACAACGTTTTGGTCGTGAGCGTATTCCGGAGCGTGTGGTACATGCGCGTGGTACAGGGGCTTATGGTGAATTCGTTGCAACTAAAGACCTGTCTGACTTAACAATTGCTTCTCTATTCAAGACCGGTACTAAGACTCCAGTTTTTGTCCGTATGTCTACGGTAATTCATGGTAAAGGTTCACCGGAAACCCTACGTGACCCACACGGTTTCGCGATCAAGTTCTATACTCAAGAAGGGAATTGGGATCTGGTCGGTAACCAGACACCGGTATTCTTCATCCGTGATGCGATCAAATTCCCGGACTTCATTCATGCAATGAAGCCAAGCCCGGTGACAAACGTACAAGATGCCAACCGTGTATTTGACTTCCTTTCGAGCCAGCCATGGGCTACCAACATGCTGACTTATGTGTACGGCAAACAAGGTGTGCCTACCAGCTACCGCGAACAGGATGGTTTCGGTGTACATGCTTACAAGCTATATAACGACAAGGGCGAATACAAATATGTGAAATTCAACTTCCGCTCGCAACAAGGCGTGAAGGGTTTGAATGTGAAAGAAGCTGCCGTGCAACAGGGCAAAGACTTCAATCACTTGACCAATGATCTTTATAACAACATTTATGCCGGCAACTTCCCGAAATGGGATCTGTATATCCAGGTACTGGATCCAAAAGATCTCGGCAAGTTTGATTTTGATCCACTTGATCCCACCAAGATCTGGCCAACTGACTTAGTTCCAGAAGTGAAAGTGGGGACATTGACCCTGAACCGCATGCCAAAGAATTTCTTCAATGAGACTGAACAGTCGGCATTTGCACCAGGTAATCTGGTTCCGGGTATTGAGCCATCGGAAGACCGTCTGCTACAAGGCCGTATCTTCTCTTACTCAGATACGCAAATGTATCGTCTGGGTGTGAATCACCAGCAACTTCCGGTGAACCGTCCAGTGGTTGCTGTAAATAACAACAACCAGGAAGGTTATATGAACGTATCTGAGCGTGACTCGGATGTGAACTATGAGCCAAGCCGCAAAGAGCCAAAAGCTGCAACTGCAAAAGCACGTGCGGTACAAACACCATTATCGGGTCATGTACAGCAAATCGGTGTGAAAGAGCAGAACTTCAAGCAGGCAGGTGAGCTGTACCGCTCGTATACTGCCAAAGAGAAAGATGACCTGATTATGAACCTGGCTGCGGACTTAGGTGCAGTAAAAGATTCAGAAACCAAGCACATCATGTTGTCTTATTTCTACAAGGCAGATGCCGACTACGGTACACGTATGACCAAAGCGGTGAAGGGCAACATCGCAACGGTCAAAGCCAAAGCAGCACAACTCAAAGACTGATTTCGATTGGTCGATCAGGATTGGTGACTAGGGTTTAAGAATTCACCTCCGCAAAGTCCTGTAGAACTCCAAACCTTTCCTGCACCCTAGGGGGAGTTCTACAGGCACTCCGTTTTACTCATCTTATCTAATCTGAATAGAATCATTTTCGATTCATGTTTCTATTTGATTTCTGTTGGAGTTCATCATGAAAGCTATGCAGCATGCAGTTTTAGCCAGTATTCTTGCGATAGGTTCCATATTCGCAAACGTGGCCACCGCCAAGGAGATCTCCCCTGCTAAAACTGTGGACAATATTCAGATGAGCTCACAACAGGAATTAGTTGCATTGTTTTTTGCCGCAGCCAAAACCGGCAATGACGAAGTGATTCATGAATTTCTCAAGTATGGTTTTCCGGTTGATGTACGCAATAGTGCCGGTTTTACCCCACTGATGATGGCGACCTATTATGGTCATCAAACTATTGTGACGACCTTGCTCAATCATGGTGCTGATCGCTGCGCCCGCGACAATAAAGGCAATACCGCATTGATGGGGGCACTGTTTAAAATGGAACTTGCGATTGCCAAACAGCTGCGTCAGGTCGACTGTGATGCCCAAGCCAAGCAGACCGGGCAAAAGACCACAGCCGAATTTGCCAAGGTGATTGGTCAGGAAAAACAGCTGCAGAAAATCATTCAGGAACAGGGGAAAATCCCAGGCCAGTTGCCGAAATAAAACCCCTTATACTCTGATACTTTTGTCGCGAATTCAGCTAGCTGTACGTAAATCCTGCAATATTGCATAAAATTTTATGCTTTAATGTTGAGATAAGCACAGCGATATTTCCTTAGTTATGGCTCCAATTATCCGTTCCCTGTTAGATACTGACTTGTACAAATTCACCATGTTACAAGTGGTATTACACAAGTTTCCGCAAACGCATAGTGTCTACCATTTTCGTTGTCGTAATCTGGAAGATACAGTCTATCCACTGACGGATATTCTGGATGATCTCAATCATCAACTTGATCTGTTGTGTCAGCTCAACTTTAAAGAAGACGAGTTGCAATATTTAAGAAGTCTGCGTTTTATCAAGAGCGATTTCGTCGATTATCTGGAACTGTTTCAACTGAAACGCCGTTTTATTCAGGCCAGTATCGATAGCGAAGGTCGTTTAGACATTAAAGTTGAAGGCCCGATGGTTCAGGCGATGATGTTTGAAATCTTCGTACTGGCAATTGTCAATGAACTGTATTTTAGCCGGATCCGTAGTCCTGAAGTGCTGGCTGAAGGTGAGCGCCGTTTACAGGCAAAAATACAATTATTAAAAGAATACGATGCATCGCAACATCCACATGATCCGCCATTTTTAGTGTCGGATTTTGGGACACGTCGCCGTTATAGTTTCGAATGGCAAAAGCATGTGGTAGAAGAATTCAACAAGGCTGCACCACATGTCTTCCGTGGTACCAGTAATGTGTTATTGGCCAAAGAGCTGGGAATTACCCCGATTGGTACCATGGCGCATGAATTCCTGCAAGCATTTCAGGCGCTTGACGTGCGTCTGCGTAATTTCCAGAAATCTGCACTGGAAACCTGGGTACAGGAATATCGTGGTGATTTAGGCATTGCCCTGACCGATGTGGTCGGTATGGATGCTTTCCTGCGTGATTTTGACCTGTATTTTGCCAAACTGTTTGATGGCCTGCGTCATGACAGTGGCGATCCCTATGTTTGGGGCGACAAGGCCTATGCACATTATAAAAAACTGAAAATTGACAGCAAAACCAAAATGCTGACCTTCAGTGATGGTCTGAATCTGGAAAAAGCCTGGAAACTGCATCAATACTTTAAAGACCGTTTTCAGGTCAGTTTCGGGATTGGCACCAACCTGACCAACGACATGGGCCAAACCCCCTTAAATATCGTATTGAAACTGGTGGAATGTAACCGTCAGTCGGTGGCAAAAATTTCAGACAGCCCGGGCAAAACCATGACCGATAATGATACTTTCCTGGCTTATTTGCGTCAGGTTTTCGAGATCACTGAACCTGCTTAAGCACATTTTAGACATGAGTAATTTTAAAAACCGCTTCGTTACAGGGGCGGTTTTTTTTATACAAGATGGCTTTTTAGCATGACTTATCTAAAATCCTGCTAATCATCTTAAAAGAAACCGCATAAGTGTAAAAATGAGCTGTGCTAAGATCAAAACAATTTGACCCATCATAGCCATGATAACGATGACAGCTTCAGCTTTTAATTTTGGTCTGCTGATCGAGGCAGAAGATTTAGTTCCCTATTTGGGCCATGAAAAACTTCGTATTGTCGACCTCAGCCGGGCTTCTGTGTATGAGCAGTTGCATATTCCACATGCTCTGCATTTACAACCCAAGCTGCTGGTTCGTCAGGAAGAGCATACGATGGGGCTATTGCCGGATGTAGAAGGCTTGCAGGCCCTCATTGCTTATCTGAATATTTCGCCTGAGCATCATGTGGTGGCCTATGATGATGAGGGTGGGGCGTGGGCTGGGCGTCTACTCTGGAATCTGCATTGTCTGGGTTTTAAAAATACCAGCCTATTGAATGGCGGGATTCATGCCTGGCTAGGTGCAGGTTTGCCAACCTCGTCCGATCAGGAAATATTTAGCCCGGTGAGTCATTTAGTTCCTGTCAATCTCGAGCAAAAATCAGAGTTTCAGATTGGCTATGATGAATTACACCAGCTCATTGAAAATGAAAAAGTTCAACTGTGGGATTGCCGCACTGAAGATGAATATACTGGCCTGCGTCTGGCAGCGCGCCGCGGCGGTCATATTCCGGGAGCACGTCATTTTGAATGGAGTACTGCCCTTAACCGGCAAAATCATTTAAAATTGCAGCCTTTACCACGTACTCAGCAGCGTCTGGAACAACTGGGCTTTGATTTGACTCAGCCGGTTGTGGTGTATTGCCAGTCCCATCATCGCTCAGGTTTGGCCTATATTCTGGGCCGTTTACTGGGCTGGAAAATTCGAGCCTATGATGGTGCGTGGAGTGAATGGGGCAATCGCCTCAATAGTCCAATCGCTACAGGGGAGGTGCCATCTTGAGCATCACATCACGTTTAAAACAACAGTTTTTTATTAAAGCTCAACGATTAGTACCGCAACATCGCCTGTCTCGTGTGGTCGGCAAAATTGCTGCCAGCGAAAACCCGATTATCAAAACGGCTGTAATTACTGCCTTTAAGGCACAGTACGGCATTGATATGTCGATTGCTGAACAGGCCAATGCCTTGAAATTCAAATCATTTAATGAATTCTTTACCCGTGCCCTGAAACAAGGGATTCGTGCAGTTGATCCAGATGCCAGCAGCATTGTTTCACCTGCGGATGGGGCGATCTCCCAGCTGGGTAAAATTGAAAATGGCGATGTGTTTCAGGCCAAAGGTCAAAAATTTACTGTAGAAGCGCTGATTGCTGACCCGCAACTGGCTGAACCCTTCAAGAATGGTGAATTTGCGACAGTATATTTGTCACCACGTGATTATCACCGTGTGCATATGCCATTTGCAGGGACTTTGACTGAAACTTTATATGTACCGGGGGAACTGTTCTCGGTCAATCAGGTCACGGCAGAAAACATTCCGGGTCTGTTTGCCCGCAATGAACGCATGGTCTGCCTGTTTGATACTGAAATTGGCCGTATGGCCGTGGTCTTGGTGGGTGCAATGATTGTGGCTGGTATTGAAACGGTGGCTACTGGCAAGGTTAAACCTTCTGGTCGGATCGAGTTAAACCAGCATGATCTGTTCCTGGAAAAAGGTGCGGAACTGGGCCGGTTCTACCTTGGTTCAACTGCAGTGATTTTATTTGAAGAACATAAAATGCAGTGGGATGCCGCGTTCAAGGCCAATTCTTTGGTGAATATGGGTGAAGCATTGGGGCATACGGTTTAAAGATTTTAGCCTCTTGTATCCTCCCCCTTTTTCAAAGGGGGATCGAGGGGGATTAATCCTGAATGATATAAATCCTCCCTTGCGGAGCAATGCTCCTCACCCTTTTCCAAAGGGGGAAGGATACAAAAAAAGCGCCATCAGGCGCTTTTTCTCATTTAAATCTTTAGCGTTTCACCACAATCGAATCAATGCCACTGTGTTGCAAGGTCTGCTGGGCAATCAGTGCCGCATCAGCCGAGTCATAAGGGCCTGAGACCACGCGATACCAGACTTTGCCATTTTCTACGCTTCTGACCACATCAGCAGACAGGCCATTCAGAATAATTTCCGCACGGCGGGCATCGGCCTGATCCGGATCATCAAAGCTGCGTACTTGCAGAATATAGCTGACCGGAGCTGTAACCGGTGCTTCGCTGACTTCTAAGCCAGGTTCAGTGCTTGCTGCAGCTTCAGGAACTTCAGGTCGAGGTGCTTCTACAATCACCACAGTATCCTGTCTTTTAGCTTCAGGTACCGCCTGTTCAGGAATCGGAGTTACTTGTTGTTGTGGCAACAAATCGTAAAAACGGTAATCCTTATTGGTGTCTTCTTCCTGGACAGATGCTGCAGTCGTTTGAGTTTTAGGCTTAACCGGTTCCCATGGCTTCCACAACATCAGTGCCATTAAAAAACTCAACACGATTAAAATGATCACGAGTGTGCCGAGCCAGGTCGGAATCAGTGGCTTTTTAGGCTTATTCGGTCTTTCAGATACACCGCGTTGCGTTTTTCCAAACACTTGGGATTTCCTCTATATGGGGTTGCCTCATAGAAAAGGCATAACAGTGGTTATGCCTGACTATTATTTCATCCTATGTGATTAAGATCCAAATGTCATTATTTAGATCAAACTGCACACCAGATTTATACTTGAGCTATTTTTCAAATAGCTGGCAGAATCTAGCCAGGTATTTTTTGAACAGCTAAAACAACAGTTTTCGTTGTGGCCTCGAGTAGAGCTTTTGTCTTGCGAGCATGCAAAACAATCTATACATGCTTACTCAAGCGAAGCTTTCGCCTTGCGAGCATGCAAAGCGGTGCTTTGCTTACATGCTCTCAGGCGCAGACACACCTAAAAGTTCTAAGCCATTACGCAATACCTGACGTACGTTCACTGATAACAGTAAGCGCGCCTGAGTCAGTTCAGCATCATCACCGAGTACTTTATTGTCGTTGTACCAGCCGTGGAACAAGGCTGCCAGCTCTTTCAGGTAGTTGCCGATTTGATGTGGCTCATGGCTGTTTGCAGCACGCACCAGAATTTCTGGATAGGCAGCCAGTTTAGCCAGAACTTCAGTTTCAGCATCCAGCTCGAGTCGGGCCGCCAGAGTACGCGCTGCCGCAGCGTCAAAATTCACGCCTGTAGAGGCCGCTTTTTCTAACATACGGCAGATTCGGGCATGCGCATACTGGATGTAATATACAGCGTTGTCTTTGCTTTGCGACACCGCTAAGTCTAGATCGAAATCGATGTGTTGTTCAGATTTACGCATCACATAGTAGAAACGTGCAGCATCGTTGCCGACTTCTTTGCGCAGATCACGCAAGGTCACGAACTGACCTGAACGAGATGACATTTGTACCATCTCGCCACCGCGCCACAGGCTGACAAACTGAACCAGAAGCACCGTTAATTTCTTCGAGTCATAGCCCATCGCATCAATCGCTGCTTTCACACGTGCGATATAACCGTGGTGATCGGAACCCCAGATATCAATAATATCGGTATAGCCACGTTGTAATTTATTCAGGTGATAGGCAATGTCAGAGGCAAAGTAGGTGGTCTGGCCATTACGGCGTTTCACCACACGGTCTTTTTCATCACCAAATTCAGTCGACTTGAACCAGATATTGCCATCTTTTTCGTACAGGAAACCACGTTGATCTAAGGTCTGTAAGGCTTCTTCAATTTTGTCGGTTAATGATTCTTCGCTGAACCATTGGTTGAAAGTGACACCAAATTCGCCCAGGTCATCTTTAATATCATCCAGAATCGCTTTGAGTGCTGCCTGTAGGAAGACACGATAGCCTGTACCAATCAATGCCTGAGAATTAAAGATCAAACCATCAATGTGCTTTTCTTTGTCGCCAGACACCACCACTTTGTTGCCATCTGCATCCAGTTCAGCAGCGAATTGCACATCTTCCGGTACATCTTTATACACATCCGCAACCGGGCGGACATAAGCATCGCCATCCTGGTCAATAATGCTTTGCGCGATTTCTTTGACATAGTCGCCTTGGTAAGCATTTTTCGGGAAGACCAGTTCCTGACCATTTAACTCTAAATAACGCAGGTAAGTTGAAGTGGCCAGAATGTCCATTTGACGGCCAGCATCATTGACATAGTATTCGCGATCTACTTTGGCACCAGTCGCCTCTAAAAGATTGGCAACGGTCATGCCATACGCGGCACCACGACCATGACCCACGTGCAGACTAGAGGTCGGATTGGCAGAGACAAATTCAACCTGAATGCGTTTGTCCGCATTGACCTGGGTGCGACCATAAGCATCTTGCTGTGCTTGAATTTGATCGAGTACCACAAAGCGCTGGTCTGCATTGAGGAAGAAGTTAATAAAACCAGGACCTGCGATTTCCGCTTTGCTGATATCTGCCACTTCAGGAAGAACAGCAAGCATTTTTTCTGCTAAATCACGCGGCTTCATACCCGCAGCTTTAGAGGCAATCATCGCGATATTTGAGGCGAAATCACCGTGTGTTCGGTCTTTGGTACGCGTCAAACTACTGCTGTTTTTCCAGTCAGATGGGAGGACACCTTCAGCTTGAAGGGATTGCACTGCATGTTCTAGAGCTGCTTGGATTGCCGTGTTCATAATCAGTCGAAAATAGAGATCGCAGAAAAACAGCAAATATAGCAAATTTCCGGCTGTTTAGGTAAAAGCATTTCTAGGGAATAAAAAGTAGAGGGTCACTTCGTCAGAAGTTTTTGACTAAAGAAAGGGAAAATAAACAGATTAATCCCATGAAAATAAAATCAGTTTTCAGCTCAACACTTCAGATGAAAAAAACAATGCTTCACCGTACAGAATTTGGCTTATATTAGTCATCTGAAAACAGTAAAAAGAGCATGTCGTGGCTGCATCACAACGTCCGACCATTATCGGTCATATTCCTAAACTTCCTGCAAAATGGGCATTGATTATTGTGCCTTTTATCCTGTCCTGCCTGATGAGTGGCATCATTTCCATGATCAATATGCTGCGCAATCTTGGCTGGATTGATGGATTTATGGCACTCTGGTTTCATAACTGGATGATTTCCTGGGCGATTGCTTTTCCGATTGTGGTGACCTTATTGCCGTTCGTGCGCAAATTCACTGGGCTATTGGTCGATATGTCCGGATCTCAGCCACCCAAATGATCATTTTTTAAATTTGATCTGGCTAGAGTCAATTCTTGGGCATTTTAAAAGTCGGGCTCTATGGGGCGAATAGTGTCATCTTTAAATTAAATGCTCTACCGCCGCCCGGATGATCCCGAGCACCAGACCGATACAGGCACCCACCACGACCCCATTGACCCGGATCATATGCAGGTCGCCGCCAACTTCATTTTCAATCTTGTCAATCATCTCGCTCGAATCCCATTCGTGAATGCGCTCGCTAATGAAACGAATCACTTTTTCACTGTACTGATCACTCAGATCCACCGCGATCCCGCTAAGACGTTTATTCAGCAGCTCACGTACCGAAGCATTCGAGATAATATTTTCTCCGACCTGCTGAATCGCAATTCTGAGATTCTCGGCAATACCGGAATCCGGTTTTTGCAAATCCTCTTTAATGGCATCACATAAAATCACCACGGCACCACTGATAAAATTCAGCACCTGCGGGCTATCGAGCAAGGCATCCTTGGTTTCATTCAGACGCTGGCTGGCTTCACTGTGGTTGTCGGCCAGTTGCAACATCCAGTGATGTCCAGTTTCCTCAATTTTAAGCCGCCAAGGATGATCCGGGTCGGCCAGCATCGCTTCAACCCTCTGAATGACAGAATCAATACTGCGTTGCTGTACATCAATTCCAATCCAGCTCGCGCCTTTGGCCAGTTTCCAGACTCCCATTTCCTTGAACAGGTTGCGGGTCAGTTCCCGGGTTTCTTCAGGATGTGAGCTCATCCAGGCATGTACCACGTCTAGGCCGCGTTGCAGTACATCCTGATGAAAATCATTTTCGAGTACGGCGCGCAGCATCTCGCTGGCCAGGGTATTGATCTGGGTGTTCTTGACCCATTGCACGCTATTATTCTGGATAAATCCGGCAATCTGTTCCTGCCCGACAAATTCGAAAACTTTAGGCACGGTTTGCTGAATGACCTGAGTCACTTGCACATTATTTTGCGGATTGGCCAGCCAGCGCCCCGCGGCCAGACTCAGGTCGGTACTGGCCAGACTGCGCTGTACAATTTGCGGAGAGAGAAAATTTTCCTGCACAAAACGGCCCATTGACTCTGCAATACGGGCCTTGTTGCGGGGAATGATTTCGGTATGGTCACGTAAAAATTTCGGGATCGGCAAGCGGCCAAAAGGATTACGGAACAGTACGGTAATCGCATACCAGTCAGCCAGACCACCGACCACACCGGCTTCTGCAGAGAGCATCAGGATATGAATCAGCCAGACATATTCGGGCAGCAGCTTGGCAGCAAGCATGAGTGCCAACCAGATCAGTACCGCGACCACCAGCGCGATGGTCGCAAAACGTTTACTGCGTTGTAAGTTCGGTGAGATACTCTCTGTCTGCATAGATCATCCTGTCAAGAGGGATTGGCCGGTTGCGGTTGCAGCACTGCGCCGGATGGACTTAGACCATATTTAGTCCCAAGTGACTGTAAAATCAAGCGCGCATCGAAAGCATCGCTAGGTGCCTGACCGGCTTTAAAGCATTCAATGGTATAGGCCACCTGAGCAGGATCCAGGGTGACAGTATAAGGACGGTCATAGAACGGGTCTGGCCAGAACCCCGGATAGCGACGGTAATAACCATATGGATAATAGCTCGGTGCCGGATAGACGATCGCCTGACGTGGCGGTTGCTGGGTACGATTACTTGGATCATTCAGCACTCTAAAGAACTGAAAGCCATTTTGCACAGTGGTCTGCGCGGCTTTGAGCAGGGTAATTTCCTCAGCCGTGCCAAAGCTCATATTGGGCCGGGCCTGAAACCCAATCCGATAGGTGTTGTTGTTGAGTGGCGTGGTACTGTATTGACCTAACTGATCAAAGCTTAAAGGCTTTGAGGGTGTCGTTGCACAGCCACTCAGACCCAGTACCGCAATGAGAGCCAGCCCGCAGAGGGTATATTTCATGTTCGATCTCCTGATGCAATGATCCAGTCCAGACAGCGGAGCTTAAAAACTCTTAAAAACTACTGTCTGGCTGGGTCAGGAAAGTTAATTCTTCCGCTGTCGATTCCCGGCCTAAAAGCTGGTTTCGATGCGGATAACGTCCGAAACGGTCAATAATCACTTTATGTCTTAGCTCATAGTCCAACACAGTTGGATTATCCAGCGCTTCAAACAGTTGCAATGCCACTTCATGGATACGTGCTGACTCACTGTGCATAAAGGGCATGTATAAAAAACGGCGGTAGACTGGATCAAGCGCTTGATCGAGTTTTAGCTGGATCATTTCCTGCGCCAGGACCAAAGCCATACCATCTTGAGCAAAAGCACGTGGATCATTGCGATATAAATTACGGGATAACTGATCCAGGATAATGATTTCGGCCACCCGGCCTGCTGGCGCTTCTCGCCAGGTCCATAATTCGCCTTGTGCAGCCTGCCGATGCAAGACGCTAAACTTTTCAGCCAGTAAGGCATCAAAGGCTGCGCTTTTAACAAACCAGTTCGGTTCTGCGGCCGGGGAAAACCAGAAGTCTAAAAAATCTTGATAATTCATATGCTTTATTGTTTGCCTCTGCTCATTTAATTATAAAATCACAAATTTCACATGTCTTATAGGGGAAGTTTGTGTTAAAAAATTGCCAAATTAAAAATCAATAGTTTGCCTGAAAACTAGACAGCCTATCATGTGCCGGCCAGAAATCACGTTATACTGATTAAACTGATGATTTTAATTTAATAGTTTAGCCCCTTTAAGCGAGATTGTAATGAGTCAACCTGAACCGACTTCCCCAAATGTGTTACCGACCTGGGTAGAGTCGTCACTCATCAAAGGCATGCTGCGTGGTATTGAGCGTGAAAGCTTACGTATGCAGAGTGATGGTTTCCTGTCACAGGCAGGGCATCCGCGTGCCTTGGGTTCAGCCTTGACTCATCCACATATCACCACAGACTATTCTGAAGCCTTAATGGAGTTCATTACGCCGCCGCAGGACACGATCAAAAAAGCCTTGGACTATCTCACTGATATTCACGCGATTGTGCATCGTCATCTGGAAAATGAGGAAAAACTCTGGCCGATGTCGATGCCCTGCATGCTGGATAGCCGCGATGAAAGTATTCCGTTGGCGCAGTATGGCAGCTCGAATATCGGCTTATTTAAAACCTTGTATCGTCATGGCTTGGGGGTGCGTTATGGTCGCCGTATGCAGACCATTTCAGGGGTGCATTATAACCTGTCTTTCCCGGATCATCTGTTCGAAGCCTTACAGCAGCAGGAGCAGGATGAAGCACTCAAGGACTTAAGCCTGCAGGATTATCGCAGCCACCGCTATATGGGGCTGATCCGTAACTTTATTCGTCTGACCCCACTGGTGATGTTCCTGGTCGGTGCCAGTCCGGCAGTCTGCCAGTGCTTTATGACCGGTCGTGATCATCATCTATTGCCCTTGGTAAAAGGCACCCTGTATACCCCTTATGCGACAGCATTGCGTATGGGACGATTTGGCTACCAGAACTCAGCCCAGAAACAGCTCGGCATTCACTATAATAACTTGCAAGACTATCTAGAAGGACTGCAAAAAGCAGTCAAAACGCCGTATAAACCCTTTAGTCGTCTTGGACTGAATGCAGCAGATGGCCAGCCGACTCAGATCAATGATCATGTGCTGCAAATCGAAAATGAATATTATAGTCTGGTACGTCCGAAGCAGGTGCCACAAGAGGGTGAAACCCCATCTCAAGCCCTGGAAAATCGCGGGATTGCCTATGTCGAGCTGCGGGCAGTCGATGTCAATCCATATAGCCCGATTGGCATCAATGAAGACACCGCCGGCTTCCTGGAAGTGGTGGCCTTGTATTGTTTATTGCAGGACAGTCCAGCACTTTTCGGTGAGGAGCAGGAGATCATTGAGCAGAATCAGACCGAAGTGGTAAATCGTGGCCGTGCGCCGAATGCTGCAATTCTGGCAGATGGTCAATGCTATCCGATTGAAGACTGGTGTGCCATGCATCTGCAACGCATGCAACCTCTGGCCGAGCTGCTCAATCAGACCTATGCAACCGATCTGTATAGCAATGCCATGAAGATGATGCAGATCCGGGTCGATGAAGTTGATGCGACTTTATCTGCCCTGGTGGTGGGCGATACACGCACTCAAGGCAGTATGTGGCACTTTGGCCAGCATCTCGCTCAGCAACATAGCAGTGTTTATGAAGCACATCAGCTTAGCCCGGAAACACTGGCTTATTTTGAAAAAATGTCACAAAAGTCATTGCAGCAACAACAGCAACTCGAGCAAGATAGCAGCGTCAGTTTTGCTGATTATTTAGCCCAATATCGATAAAAAATAAGAGGATTCACCATGCAATGGGGTTATCGCTTCGTGAGTGGTATGTTATTTTTGGCTGCTGTCATTGGAATGGCATTTGCCTTATATCTTGAGCATGTACAGGGCCTGGCGCCTTGTCCACTCTGTGTGTTTCAGCGTGTGGGATTAATTGGACTGGGGATCATCTCACTCATCGCATGTCTGCATAACCCTAAATCCAATATCATGAAGCGGCTCTATGCCTTGCTAGGTTCGCTGAGTATTTTATGGTCTGTGGGCGTTGCTGCCCGGCATGTCTGGTTACAGAATCTGCCACCGGATCAGGTGCCGAGCTGTGGTCCTGGCCTGGAATACTGGCTGGAAACCTTGCCAATGCAGTCAGTGTTGCAACAGGTACTCAATGGTTCTGGCGAGTGTGCCACCATTGACTGGACTTTCTTGGGGCAATCTTTGCCGGTCTGGTCTCTGATCTTCTTTAGTATTTTATTGCTGGTCAGTCTATGGCAACTGCTGCGTAAATATAAAACCGCACCTGTAAGACGACTGAGAGACAAATATTAATCAAGTTGCTATTAAAAGGCCCGCAATTGCGGGCTTTTTAATGTACTGAAAGTTAAGTCAGGGCAATACCTTCCAGACTGTCCAGATCCGTCATATATTCACGAATCTGGTCAAAGGCTGCATCTTCCAGACTTGGATAGAACCAGCGTGCCACCTGTTCCGCCACCAGCGGATGATATTGAATTTCAAAATGGTTCAGGCCATAGAAAATCGCCTTGTGTGCATCCGGCACTTTGAGCTGGAAACGCGGATTGGGATGCTCGCCCAGAGCACTCTTGATACTGACCAGATAGTCGCCAATCACATGCAAGGTCTTGTTCTTACGGTTTTCAAATTCGATCGTACCCGCAACCAGATAGGTATCGATATGCGAGGGAATCGGGGCCGGTTTACGGTTATCGTCCATGAAGCCGATCCGAAGCGGATTATGTTCCCAGTCATCATCACGGACGCTGCCATGGCGTAAATCCAGAATCCCGTTACTGCGAATATTGACCAGATGGCCAATCAGCCGGATCAGCGGGAAATGTCCAAGTTTGTCCTGCAAGCTAAAACCAAACCGTTCCAGTACTGCACCATGATGCGGTGAACCCAGACAAACCAGATTCTCTACCATATTGACCCAGTCATACACATTCTGCTTACCATAAAACAGCGCACTACGCGAGACCAGACCGCCCATGCTATGCCCGATCAGGTCAATACTGGTAATTCTCGGATTACGAGTGACCAGATCCTGCAAGGTATTGGCCAGGCTGCGACCATTGGCAGAAATCCGCCGTCCGGTGTTGTAGTTTAGATACAGCATGGTATTGCGGTCGCGCTGTGCCAGTAATTTTTCCCCGATTCCTTCATATTTGCGATTTGACCAGTCGAGATGGTTCATACATAAGCCATGCACGAATAGGGTAATCCGCCCGCTTAACTCGCCATTTTGCAATGAACCATAGTGGTCATAGATCACCATCGGCAGCGCCAAAGGGTTTTGATATTTCAGCAGATAATCCCCAATAATGCCATTTAAGGCACTGACCAGAAAATGCAAGGAAGGCGTCAGCGGCTTATTATGCAGTTTGGGAAAACGTTCAATAATCTGGCGTAGACCGGGTGCAATCAGGGTATTGCCATAATGAAACAGCATGTCATAGGACATTTGATAGAGCCGGGCAATCGATGGAATATTCTGAATTTTTTGTGAATTATTCTCACTTAAACCAAAAATACTCATTAAAATTTCACGCTGAATACTCTTGATCAGTTCCTGAATAACGTCGTTAAAGCGCGTCGTCACCAGCTGCGCCAGACCTTCCAGTACATCGGCCTGACTCGGTGGGGTTCGGTCCCAGCGACAATAGGTTTCATGTAACGGTGTCAAACTTGGCATCTGATGCTGTCCTTTCAATGAGCCGCATGATTTGTCATCTTTCTTTTTAAAGAACTTCGCGGTATAAATTCTTTTTCTTGTCGAGTTTCCAGATATTGAGGCCTTTATTCTAAAATAGCGAGAATTACAGAATACTTCTGGCTTTTTTGTCAGACAATTTAAGTAATTAACGGGTCTGATAATGTAGTGTACTTCACATTTTTTAAATTAAATTTTGATGATGAATGGGTTTTTTGTTGGTAGTTCATGAATATTATTTATTTGCATGGCTTTAAAAGTAATGCCCACTCGATCAAGGGGACATTGCTGCAACACTACTGTGCAAAATACTCCGGGGTTCAGGTGCATTTGCCTGATTTAAATATGTCGCCACTGGCTGCGATTCAGCAGCTTTCCGAGCGGATTCAGTCAATGCAAGATGTGGCGCTAGTGGGCAGCAGTCTCGGCGGATTCTATGCGACATATCTGGTCGCACAGCATGCTGTGCCTGCTATACTGATTAATCCGGCAATGCGACCATGGCAACTGTTTCGTGAACTGTTTGACGAGCAACTGCCTTTGCAGGTGCATCCGAACTGGTGTCTGGATGATGCAGATCTTCGACAACTGCAACAATTGGCCCTGCCAGTTGCACAAGATGCAGACAAAATACTGGTTCTACTGCAACAAGGCGATGAAGTTTTGGATTATCGTGAAGCACATCGTTATTATAGTGCTGCGCGTCCCCCTGCAATGCTGATGACCGAAGCGAATGGCAGTCACGGGATGGATGATTTTGCGGAGAAAATTCCGCTGCTCTTACAGTTTTTGTTGGACTGCATAAAAAAGGAAACCGAATAACGTGTCTCAATATACGGCTCAATCTCTTGAAGTTTTATCTGGTCTGGATCCGGTACGTCGTCGTCCGGGCATGTATACCGATACCTCTCGTCCGAACCATCTGGCGCAGGAAGTGATTGATAATGCTGTCGATGAGGCCTTAGCCGGACATGCCAACAAGATTACCGTCACGGTCTGTAAAGATGGTTCATTATCTGTCGAAGATAACGGTCGTGGTATGCCAGTCGATATTCATCCCGAATATGGTCAAAGTGGTATTGAAATCATCATGACCAAACTGCATGCCGGTGGTAAGTTCAGCACCGATAACTACCAGTTTTCCGGTGGTTTGCATGGCGTGGGGATTTCAGTCGTCAATGCGCTTTCGACCCGTGTAGAAGTTGAAGTTCAGCGTCAGGGCAACCTGTATAAAATGGCCTTTGAAAATGGTGAGCCGGTTGCACCCCTCGAAGTGCTGGCAGGCAAGGCACCTAAACGCGCCTCGGGAACTACGGTACATTTCTGGCCTGAAACCAAATACTTCGATTCACCCAAATTTGCCTTAAAAGCTTTAAAGCATAATCTCAAAGCCAAAGCGGTTTTGGCTGCGGGCTTACAGATCAATTATGTTGACCAGATCAATGACGAAAAGATCAGCTGGCAGTTTGAAAATGGTCTGGTCGACTATTTGATGGATGAGCTTGAGGATCGTGAAATCATTCCTGCACCGGCTTTTGTTGCAACAGGTGACGCTGAGCGTGCTAGTGCCGAGTTTGCGATTTGCTGGAATGTAGAAGGCGGCGATAGCATTCAGGAGTCCTATGTCAACCTGATTCCGACCGCGCAGGGCGGTACCCATGTCAATGGTTTACGTTCAGGCGTGACCGATGCCATGCGTGAATTCTGTGAGCTGCGTAATCTGTTGCCGCGTAATATGAAACTCTCTGCGGAAGATGTCTGGGATGGTGTCAACTATATTCTGTCGCTGAAATTCCAGGAGCCGCAGTTCTCGGGACAAACCAAAGAGCGTCTGTCGAGTCGTGAAGCCTCAGGTACGGTGCAAAATATTGCCAAAGATGCATTTGCACTCTGGCTAAACCAGAATTCTGATATCGCGATGCAACTGGCTGAAATGGCCATTTCTAAAGCGGGTCGCCGTTTAAAAGCCGCGAAAAAAGTAGAACGTAAAAAAATTGTGGCCGGTCCAACCTTGCCGGGTAAATTATCCGACTGTGTTGGACATGATCTGGATCAGTCGGAACTGTTTATTGTGGAAGGCGATTCTGCGGGTGGTTCTGCCAAACAGGCGCGTGATAAAAACTTCCAGGCGATCATGCCCATTCGCGGTAAAATTCTAAACACTTGGGAAGTCTCTTCGGATGAAGTTTTGGCATCGCAAGAAGTACATAACATCGCGATTGCGATCGGGGTCGATCCGGGTTCAGATGACCTGTCAGAACTACGTTATGGCAAAATCTGTATTCTGGCCGATGCCGATTCCGACGGTCTGCATATTGCAACTTTGCTCTGTGCCCTGTTCGTCAAGCATTTCCCAACCTTGGTGGAAGAAGGGCATTTATTCGTTGCCATGCCGCCCTTGTATCGGATTGATGACAACAAAGACGTGCACTATGCCCTGGATGATGACGAGCTCAATGGTATTTTGAAAAAATGCAAAAGCAAAAATCCGCAAATTACCCGATTCAAAGGTCTGGGCGAGATGAATGCCAGCCAGTTACGTGAAACGACCTTAGATCCAAATACACGCCGTTTGGTGCAGCTGGATTTGGATGATAGTCATTTTACCGCAGGTTTACTGGATAAGTTACTTGCGAAAAAACGTGCCAGTGACCGTAAGGAATGGTTAGAGCAAAAAGGCAATCTGGCAGATATTATTGTGTAATAGCACTCTTTTTTAGATCAAGAGCCCGCAACTGCGGGCTTTTTGCTGGCTTGAATCTAAGCCCTATTTTTTCGATCTGAGTGCTGATATTTTTATATCTGAAACCGATTAATTCTCTACTTTTAAGAAAACTCCTGCCGCTGAAACATTATGCCCAAAGCCACAACCTGAATCACCACTATTTTGCTTAAGCACTGCACGACTTCCGAGTTTGGCATCAAAGCCGAAAGAGATATCGATTTTGCAGTCTTCAGAGCGATATTGTGCCTGTGTTTTATTCAGTGGCATCGTGGTATTAAATCCACCTAGATTTGGTCCATAAATCAAACTGCGTAAGCCCATATAGAGACCTTCATATTCGATCGCATAATGTTGCTGCTGTTTGACAATTTTCAGCGTACTCCAGGCACCAAAACCGGCATGCTGTACATAAGTACCTGCAAGTTGAGTGTCCTTTTTAGGTGGAGGAAGCTGTTTTAAATTAAACTGACTACTTTTAGCATCGGGGTAAACGGAGAACCAGGCACGTGCCCATTGAGGCTTGCCAAGTTTGCTATAGCTTAAACCCACATTATTAAATGCTGTTGTAATGGCTTGTTCAGAGAAAGAGGTTTTAGCTTCATCCCGGTTCATTTCACAAAAAGATGACCAGGCAGCTTGTTGCTTAAATTGTGCTATGGCCTGTTGATAGTGTTTTTGATCATAGAATTTTTTGCCATTATTGGCGTAGCTCTTCACTTTGCTGCAGCTTGTACGAAGTTCTTTTTCAAAATCTGAATCGGCAAAAGTTAGTGTACTTAAAGTTAAAATACCAATACAACATAGAGATTTATACATTGTTTTACTCTGGACGGCTTTGATCTGAATAAAACATAGCCAGCTTTGGAAGTAAATAGAGTGTCTGTTTCGATACCAGTTTAATAAAAGAGAAGCCGGTCTAAATAACAGGAGATTTAAAGAGCCGTTACTTCGGCCTGCTCCAAATTCAGTTGTAATAGCACCAGATCGCGCCATTGACCAAACTTTTGTCCAACTTGCGGCATATAAGCACTTTGCACAAAGCCCAGTTTTTCATGCAGGCGAATCGACGAGATATTTTCTGAATCAATCGCTGCGACCATGATATGCAATTGCTGTGCTTGAGCCTCTTCAATTAAATGCTTTAATAAGCTAGAACCCAGACCTTGTCCTGCATAATCCGGATTTAGAAAAACTGAATGTTCTACCGTGTGTTGAAAGCCTTGAATACTACGAAACTGGTCATAGCAGGCATAGCCAGCAACACGCTGATCTCGTCTATCTTCAACCACAAAAACCGGGAAATTTTGATTCTTCAACTGCTTAAACCAGATTTTGAAATAGTTCAAATCAAAGGCTGTTCTGTTCCAGGTCGCAGTGCCATGTAGCACTTCTTGATTATAAATCTCGAGGATGGTTTCAAGATCATGCTCGGTGGCATGTCGAATTTGAAAATGATGCATATTTTTGTTCTAGTTTGGCTTGAATAAGGGATGAAAAAAGCAGAACCGAAGTTCTGCCTTTGATCATACCTCAATTAGAAGTGATACTTCACCAGTGCACTAACATCATGTTGGTCGATATTTGTACCGAACTTGTTATTCCAGACCGAATGCTCGATACCTAGATAAAGTTTAGTCTCGGGAGAAATGTGTTTACCCACATTCCATTTATATTGACTGGTCCAGTTGAGTTCACTTTTATGATCGGGACCTTCAGCAGTTGACCAATCTAGGAAAGCATCTGCCAGGAACTCTTCACTGCCAATTTTAAATGGTACCGCATAAGTGATGGTCATTTGATAATCATCTTTTTGCAGATCATTGTCGGCTTTATAGAAGTTGATGGTTGCATAGTTGGTATAAGGGATCGCTAAATTAAAACCAACACCATATAGGTAGTTGTTAAAATCACTACCCTTGGCACTGTTGCCTTCCCAAGTCGTTGCAATCAATATGTCTGTGATAGGGCCTAGTTCAAGTTTCTGGCCAGTTACCGCGCCAAGGCTTAAACGTGGTGCAACTTCAAAATAGGTTTCGTTACCATTTGGATCATTGTTGGTACGATCCGCGAAGGCAAAGAAATCGCCATATTTAAAACCGGCTGCATATTCAGCAGTAACTGTGCTTTGCTCAATTTTTTCATCTTGAGTTGGAAATGGTACTTTATAGTTTTCACCATAAAGGCCGGTCAGGCTAAAGTCTTGCCAGATTGGTTTTGCCTGGGTAAATGTTGCAGTGGTAGCCAATGCACAAAGTGCCGCGAGTTGTGTCAATTTCATTTAAATCTCTCCCCCAAGAAAGCAGAGTAAGCATACAGATTAATGCGTAAAAATAAAGTTAAAATTGATCGTTGACCTAAATATCTCCAAGTCTTCAGCATGAGGAAATATTTGATCTCATCGATAGACATTTCCGAAAATAAGAGATGAGTTTTTAAGTCATTATTATTAAAAAAAATTTAAATCAGGCAGTATAAAAACCAAGAAAGCTTTATTGAAATAATAAAGCTGAAACTCTCTTTAATCGAATTTAAATCTCACTGTTTTTTAAGTGTTTTGAGTTTGCAAGATTGCCATCTCATCATTCATCAAAAAGAGAAAGCACAATAGCAATGTATTTTTAGGGCGAATATTTTGCTAAAAAGCATGAAAATGTTTGGCTCGATGAAGCTATTTGGCCGGTATTTAAGCGACTATAGCTGCCAGAATCTTTAAATTCCTGTTCATTTTGTGTAATAAATTCAAGCTTTAATCAAAGTTTTTTGTTTATTTATTAAACTGTTTGGCTTGTGGAGAAATCATCCTGACCGGTCGTTTCCTGCATACAAAAAGCCATAAGAACATTGTGTTTAGGGGAAGATATAAGAATTTTTGAAAATCTTTAAGAAGAGTAGAAAACAATCACCAGCCTAGCAGAGGGAAGGATCATTGTAAGGCTTGTCACGCTTATATTTCCCAGAAAATCTACTTGATTATTGCTTCTGAGATTTTCAGATAAACTCTTCAGATTTTGCCATTATTTCAGCTCATGAATAGAGTGGTTTGGATGTTATTTGTACTTTTTTATAAGAATATTTCGCTATTAATTTTTGATGAAATCATATGAATGATAATGTAATTGAGAGAGGTCAATAACCCTATTTTAAGCTGAGTAAACAGTTGTCACAATCCATTATTCTTTTGCTAAAAAGCCAAAATAGGACTTGCATATTTTCAAGATAGGGCTGATATTCGAGATATAAGGACACGGTTCTGCAGACTCAAAAATGTGTTCATCATTCAAAGTGGAGGGTGTAATTCCAATCATTTGAAGAAGTGAAATGCGATGCGAAACAGCAAGCTACAAACGTGCCAAGATAAAAATTTTTGCACTCAAAAAGTTACAAAGATTGAGGATGGTAATTTATGAATATTGAACTTCGTACAGATAAACACATTCAGAATAGCGAGCGTTTAATTGATTATGTACGTGAAGAATTAAATCAAGAATTCCAGCGCCATAGTGAGCGTATTACTCATTTTTCAGTCCATCTCAGTGATGAAAATGGCGCCAAAGGCGGTGATGATGATATTCGCTGCATGATAGAAGCGCGTCCTGCAGGGTTAAAACCCGTGGTCGTCAATCATCGCGCTCACAATGTGGATACTGCCATTCGTGGTGCGATTGACCGGCTAAAACGCAGTCTGGAACATGTGATTGAGAAAAAAGACAATGTTCGTCCTGGTGCCTTAGCACTGGCAGATACAGATACTGCAGCAGAGATTGACGAGTAATGCTGACCGATTTTAAAAAGCCCTGCGGGGCTTTTTTTGTATGAAATAAAAATATAATAGTGAGAAGCGCAACAAAGCCGCACGTTATTCGGCATAATAGTCGAAAACGAATGAAAGTGAGCTCCATCATGTTAACTGCGCAACAACAGCTTTTTGTGCAAGCACTCGAAGAATTAAATCTGGATCAGGTAAAGCAGCTTTTGGCAGATGGACTCAATCCAAATTTTATTGATCATGACAAAGGCCCGGTAATTTCGGTCTGGTCAGATGGTTTATTTAAATGGTGGGAAGAGGTATGCGAGTTATATGAAGCCGGCACCCCACTTTCAGCTGAAGAAAAACAGGCAAGATTGGCTGTACATTTACAAATTCTGGAAGAATTGATCCAGGCCAAAGTGAATTTGCATCTCTGGGATGCAGAAGAAATTTATGGCCCATTATGGGATGCTGCAAGTGCCGCATGTGCACCTGCCGTGCAGCGTTTACTCGATGAAAAAGTTGATCCAAATAGCAAAGATGAAGATGGCATGACCATTTTATCTTCGATCAGTGACCTGTTCTTCGATTGTGATTTTGATGAAATTAACTGGTCAGAAGCCTTGGATGAAGAAAAACAGACGCTAGAACTCCTGCGTAGTCATGGCGCAAAAATGAGCAAAGAACTGGGTTAAATTTTAATAAAGAGCACCAAGATGACAATATTAAAAACTTTGGGTTTAATTGCACTGACTGGTTGCAGTGCATCACTTTTCGCAGCAGATTTTGAATTTGATCGACCAGGTGAAGGTCTGAGTACAGGCATTACCCCGGTCGGAAATGTTGCCTGGGAGCAAGGTTTGCCCACAGCCCGCTACAGCAAGTCGGGCGAGCAAACGGTAACGACACTGAATGCAGATATGTTGTTACGTACCGGACTTAGTGATGGTCTGGAGTTGCGTCTGGGCTGGGAAGGCCCTGTCTGGTCACAAGTCAAATCCAACGGCCAGACGAATGAAAATGATGGTCTGGGCGATGTCAGTATTGGTCTGAAAAAAGCCATTGATCTGGATGATGACAAACTGAGTCTGGCCTTGCTGGCCGAAGCAGTCATTGCGACAGGCAATGCCGGTTTCAGTAATGAAGAAGATATTTACAGCCTGGGTTCTGTCGTATCGTACCAATATAATGACTTGGTCAGTACCGCATTGACTATGCGTTATGAATGGCAGGACAGCAATTGGGCCATAGCTGCGATTCCATCGATCGGCTACCAGATCACCGATCGCTGGTCAGGCTATTCGGAACTGATTTACCGTAAAGCTGAAAGCATCGATAATGAATACGCGCTTGGCACTGGGGTAATGTATGCACTTAATGACCGGGTTCAGCTGGATGCCAGTGTGGGAGTTGATCTGGACGGTGCAGAGCGAAGCTACTTTTCAGGTTTAGGCGTATCCTTCTTATTCTAGGACACTCCAGTTTCGTGATGATCAGAAACCCGCAATTCCAGAGCTGGGGCAAAATACTTGCCCCGGTCATCTTGGGAAGCTTCGTGTTTAGCAGTCCAGCTCAGGCCGAAACAGCGCTCTTGTCTGCCGAGCAGGCTTTTCCTGTTCATGTGATTTCTACCAGTCAGCAACAGGCTGAACTGAGCTGGCAGATTCCGGATAACTATTATCTGTATCAGCATAAAATTGAAGTGCGGCAGGGCAATCAGCCTGTATTGCTTGAATTACCGCCTGCTAAAGATCTGTATGATGACAACTATGGGCATACCCAGGTGTATTATCAGCAGTTAAGGTTTCAGATTCCGACGCAGGCCAACCAGTCCTATCAGGTGAGCTGGCAGGGCTGTGCCAAAGACCGAATCTGTTATCCGCCGCAAAGTATTCAGTTCAAGACAGATCTGTCAGGTCTGGTGCAATTTGAAGCTGCCGGCCCAGGAAGCAAGCGCTTACTTGATCTAAACGGGTCATCACTGCAACAAAATACCCTGTTTAATACAGCGGCTTCCTCAGAATCTACAGCAGATGCATTTTCTGCAACCTCTAGCGGGCAACCCGCAGTCGGTGCGGCACAAGACCAAAAATGGTCAGCTCAATTGCTTGAACGCTCTTTGGGTTATGGACTGTTACTGTTCTTTGGCTTAGGAATCTTGCTGGCTTTTACCCCATGTTCCTTGCCGATGCTGCCGATCCTGACCTCGCTGATTGTACGGGACAGCAAAGGTGTCAAAGCCTGGATGATCGCCCTGACTTTTGTCAGCAGTATGGCCGCGGTCTATGCGGTGCTGGGTTTAATTGCGTCTTCGGCCGGCCTGAATTTCCAGCGTTGGTTGCAGCAACCCGGTACCCTGATTGCGTTTAGTGTGTTGTTTGTCCTGTTTGCCCTGAATCTGTTTGGACTGTTTGAAATCAAACTGCCACAACGTCTGGTTCAGCGTCTGGATCGGGCTCAGGCCATGCAGCAGGGTGGTAGTTTGGTCAGTGCTGGAGTCATGGGCATGATCTCGGCGCTGCTGGTCGGGCCATGCATGACCGCACCGTTGGCGGGTGCACTCTTGTTTATTTCCCAGACCCAAAGCCAGTGGCAGGGTGCCTTGCTGCTGTTTACCCTCGGTTTTGGCATGGGCACACCTTTACTGTTGGCCAGTATTTTGGGTGCACGGGTACTACCTAAAGCCGGGCACTGGATGAATCAGATCAAAGTGCTCTTTGCCTTTATCATGCTGGCGCTGGCACTGTATTTTATTCGCCCACTGATTTCAGAAGCGACTTTACAGTGGTTATCCTTAGGCTTGGGCATGGTCTTTGTGACCTATGTACTGTTCCGGATTTTCTGGCATCGTACCAGTCTGAGGTGGTTGTATATCCTGTGTCTGGTGATAGCGCTGCCTTATATCAGCTATAGTCAATATCAGCATAGTCAGCGGTTTTTTGTTGAGCAGTCCAGTACAGAAGCCCAGTGGCATGTGGCACGCAGCGCAGCAGAATTTCAGCAGATTTTGAATATAGCACCGCAAGGGCAAAAGATCGTGATTGATGTCTATGCCGACTGGTGTGTCGCTTGTCAGCCGATTGAACATCGTATTTTAAAATCTGCACAGGTACAGCAGGCTCTGGCATCTTATTTCCTGATCAAGCTGGATTTAAGCCAATACAATGCCTCGCATCAAATGCTGTTAAATCAATGGGAAATTCTGGGACCACCAACCTATTTATTTCTGAATGAGCAGCAGCAGGAAATTCGCGGTTTACGTTTGACCGGTGCTTTTAGCGAAGCAGAATTGCTGGCCCAGCTGCAACGTCTGGCTCAAAGCTCAACTCCATAATATTCATAATCATCGAAAAAGCTGAACCCGTTTAAGAAACCTGCATCTGTGCAGTCACCGGTTCAGCATAGGCTTTGACCCGATTACGTCCACCGGCTTTGGCCTGATAAAGCGCCTGATCGGCCTGACTGAGTAGCTGTTGTGGGCGTAACTCGGCTTTGGAAATAGCAATTCCGAAACTGGCAGTCACCGGAATCGGCTCACCTTCATCACTCATCATCTGTAATTGCTGAATCGCGCTGCGGCAGCGTTCTGCTACTTGTTTGGCTTTTTCCAGACTGGTATTTTTCAGCACCAAAATGAACTCTTCACCGCCAAAGCGGCCCACTACATCACTTTCGCGTAACTGTTGGCTTAATACAGCACTGACTTCAACCAAGGTTTCATCGCCCTTATGATGACCATACAGATCATTAATTTTCTTAAAGTGATCCAGATCTAAGAGAACCAGGGCGTAATGGGGTACAGCCGTAGCATTGAGCTGATCCAGACATTGATTGATACTGCGCCGGTTAAACAGGTTGGTGAGCGGATCAATCTGACTGAGCTGCTTGATGAGTTCTTCACGATGACGCCATTGGCTGAGTAAAATTTCAAATAACACCATGCATACAGCTAAAATTGGGACAATGAAATACAGCATTGAAAACAGCCAGAAAGCATTATAAAAATGCTTGTCCTGAATGTTGAATAAAGGAGAATAAGGCAATTGCTGACTGAAGCTCAAATAAGCGCAACCGCCTAAAAAGAGCGAGGCTGGAATCAGCATGCTATAAACCAGCCTGCGATGAAACAGCACCAGTCCCACCATAATTAAACAGACATAGGATGTGGTGGCCACAGGACTGATCACCCCCACGACATAGGCATCACGGCACAGCGAAATCACAAAAGTACCGACTGCCAGATAGGGCAAATAACGTTCCACCAGAGGATTGCCCTGAAATTTATAACAGGGATAAATCAGTGCGGCTAAAATCAGTAAAAAACTGCCGTTCAGCACGACTTGTGAATGAACCCGTTCAATCTGTACATATTGCCAATACTCAGGATTGAATAAAACAAAGAGATCCCAGCCGAGCCAGGTCAGATGTACACCGCATCCCAAAGTCAGCATCAGGATGCATTTCTTCAGGATACGCCAGTTCATCACGACTTCATCTTCGACCAGATATTTCGTGATTCTGTGTTTGATTATTTTTTGTAATACAGGCGATATTCGCTTCATGTTGTCGGTCTGACTTAAATTATTATGGCAACTTTTTAAGATTTATTGACTATTTATAGCTTTATTTACATAAGATAACATAAGTTTTAACGCTTGATAAACCACAATATTTAAGGCGTCTGCAAAATAGGAATTTCTAATATTAAAGCTGGTTTTGTTCTAAATTCAGAATGATGTGTTTTATCTGTGCTAATTATTTCATGCAACCTAAGCCTTAAAATGGCTGCATTAGTTAGATAGCCCCATAGATGAGAGCGAAGCCATGAAAGTTTTACAGATTGATTCCAGTATTTTAGGCGATGCCTCTATTTCGCGTCAGCTGACTCAGGCGTTGGTGAGTCAGTTACAACAAAAACATGCTCAGGCCATCGAGCTTGAATATCTCGATCTTGCTGCACAGCCGATTCCACATCTCACGGCTGAAATTTTAATGGGTCAGAATGCAGAACAGACTGCATTAGGCG
The DNA here is from genome assembly GCF_013417415.1 of Acinetobacter sp. YH12254. NCBI lineage: Bacteria > Pseudomonadati > Pseudomonadota > Gammaproteobacteria > Moraxellales > Moraxellaceae > Acinetobacter > Acinetobacter sp. YH12254. Next base: position 74,781 of record NZ_VPEB01000001.1, read on the forward strand.
AAGACATCCTGCAGCAGTATTTACAGGCAGATATCGTGGTGATTGGCGCGGCCATGTATAACTTCGGTTTGCCATCGACCTTAAAAGCCTGGATTGACCGGATCTGTGTGGCGGGACGTACGTTTAAATATACCGAACAGGGCCCTGTCGGTCTGGCTGGCAATAAAAAAGTATATATTGCCAGCAGCCGTGGCGGAGTTTATGGGGAGCAAAGTCCTGCCGATTTTCAGGAAGCTTTTTTGAAAACCGTGTTTAACTTTACCGGCGTAACCGATATTGAAGTGATTCGTGCGGAAGGCGTGAACATGGGCGAAACGATCAAGGCACAAGCCTTAGAGACGGCATTGCAGCAGGTTCAAGCCATCTAAATATCCAAAAACAACTCAAAAGGTCAGCCTATGCTGGCCTTTTTTATATGGGTGAACAGTGATTAATCTCGATCCAGACGGTGCGCGAAGGCTGCCAGATCGCTCAGCGCCTGTTGGGCTTCCTCAAACCAGGCACTGAACATCTGAAAGTTATGCCACATGCCGGTATACAGTTTAAATTCCACATCGACACCCGCCTGTTCGGCTTTTTCCTTAAAACGACTGGCATCATCCAGTAGAATTTCCTTGGAACCGACCTGAATATGAGTTGGGGGCAAGCCGCTTAAATCGGCGAAAAAGGGCGAAACTTCCGGATCACCCCGATCGATGGCACGCGGGACATAATATTCAATGCCAGTTTCAACTGTTTCCAGAGACAGCAGGGCATCATGTTTCTGGTTATAGCGCAACGATTCACTGGTCAGGGTCAAATCCAGCAAAGGAGACAACAGAATCAAACCACTCACTTGTGGGAGGTTTTCTTTTTGTAATTTGAGCGCCAAGGCCAGCGCCAGATTGGCCCCACAAGAATCACCGGACAGGATGATATCTTTGGCCTGAACGCCTTGATCGAGCAATAAGTTATACACATCAAACAAGGCTTCCAAGGCCTCTGGATAGGCAGATTCCGGTGACAGCGGATAATCTACATGCAGTACCTGCATCTGGGTTCGAGCCGCAATTTGAGTCATAAAGGCACGATGGGTATTTAAAGAGCCTAAATAAAATGCCCCGCCATGAATATGAAAAATCAGCTGAGTCGACTCTTGCTGCGGCTTAATTTCCTCTGCGCGCAGACCCGCCAGACGTAGCGAACGAATTTGTACGGTTTTGTCTTGTGGAAAGAGTTTGCACATCTGCTCCAGTGCAATGCGCATTGAACTCGGTGGAAGATTGAATCTGCTCGGGGCACGAATGACTGTCTTTAAGATGCTTTCTGTAATTAATTGTTTTGTTAACGGGCTTATCTTCATTTTCCTTCCATCTTTTTGTGCTTTTATTGATCATGTAGATTATTTACCAACCATATTTACAAGGTTACACTAAATAGTCACAGCTAAAAATTGAAAAATTGTTGTGACTTTTTAATACTACAGAGGTCTATTTTCAGACTAAGGAAATGAAGAAAAATGAAAAAAATAGCGCTTATGTTAGGACTACTAGGCTTATCTGTACTGGCAAATGCCGCAGATCCTTTAAATGGCACGGTTTGGAAAACCATTGATGATAAAACCAAGCAGCCTAAGGCCATGGTTAAATTTACTGAACAAAAGAACGGTACGTTGTCAGCAAGTATTCAATCTGTGTTAACACCAGGTGAAGAAAATGCCTGTACCAAGTGTGAAGGTCCGTACAAGAACAAGTCACTCAAAGGCTTGACCATTGTGAAAGGTCTTAAGAATTCAGGTGGTACCAGCTATGACAGTGGTTCAATTCTGGATCCGCAATCTGGTAAAACTTACAAACTGAAAGGCCAACTGGCAGATGGTGGCAAGAAACTTGAGCTTCGTGGCTTTATTGGTGTGGCAGCATTAGGCCGTAACCAGACTTGGGTTCGTGCAAACTAATCCAGTTCGATAGAAAGATAAAAGCCTGACTGCTGTCAGGCTTTTTTGTATGAATTATTTAGGATAATAATTAATTACTTAGGGTGCGATAAGCCGCGTCATCAAAACCGGCAATAAAACCTGTGGGCGTGGCCAAGATCGGACGTTTAATTAAACTGGTATGAGTGCTTAATGCGGCAATTAAAGCATCTTCACTGGACAGCGCCGTTTGCTGCTGTTCTTCAGTCAGTTTGCGCCATGTGGTTCCTTTTTTATTTAATACCACATCCTGACCCAGCGCATTCAGCCAGACTTTAATGGTATCAGCATCGATGCCCTGTTTCTTATAGTCATGAAATTCATAGCTCAACCCCAGCTCAGTCAGTAGGTCAAAAGCTTTTTTCATCGAATTGCAGTTTTTAATCCCGTAAATTTTTAACATATTCGCCATCTAACACATCTTAAATCATGGCCTAGCTTAACCAAATTCGCAGCAGTCGACCATGCAAAATAGAATGATTAGAAAACAATTTAAAATAGGGAGGCAGAATCGTCATCAAAATGACATCAATGCGCTTTAAAATGATTAACCAGAAAAACAACAATAAAAAAAATAATAATTTTAGGCAGTGGAAATAGAAAACCCGCATTTAATCATCCTGATCATGCGGGTCTCAATTCAACGTCCATTGTCACATCCATGAAAAACAAGCTAAATGTTTTAGTTTGTTTTATTTTCTTCCTACGGCGTCCTGTCCTTATGTTGTCATCCTGACATGTCCCTGTGCCGTGAGGCTATAATGCTCTGTTATGACATCGAGATAAACCCAAAAAATACGTCATGTCATGTAAGCAATAAGCCTTAATTGAGTGAACAGGTGTGCACTCAATTGATAGGTATCTTTTTATAGTTTGTAGTCGATGATCACTGGGGCATGATCGCTAAACCATTGTTCCTTATACACCCAGGCATTGACGGTACGCTCTTTCCAGTCTGGTGAGCAGGCCTGATAATCAATCCGCCAACCGACGTTCTTGGCTCGGGCTTGTCCGCGGTTTGACCACCAGGAATACAGTTCAGCTTCTTTGCGTACTTCGCGGAACGTATCGACATAACCGAGTTCATCATAGATATGATCTAGCCAGGCGCGCTCATGTGGTAAACAGCCGGAAGCTTTCTGGTTGCCGGACCAGTTTTTAATATCAATCCGTTTATGCACGATGTTGTAATCACCGCAGACAATCACCGATTTATTTTCATCGCGCCATTGTTTCAGGATTTTGGCATATTCTTCCAGAAAGTGATCTTTACGCGCTTGTGCTTCATCGCCTGATGAGCCGGAAGGTAGATACAATGAACAGATATGGGCCGTTTGCTCCAAACCTAAATCAAATTCGGCTGCAATAAAACGGCCTTGCGAATCTGCCAGTTCAAAGCCCAGACCATCGGTTAAAGAGACGAAGGGCAGGCGGCTATAAATCGCGGTACCGGCATAACCTGGACGTTCGGCAGGGAATAGATGAGTATACCAGCCTTCCGGTTTAAATTTATCGGTCCACTGCACATGGGTGATCCGGCTTTCCTGCATACAGATCACATCGGCATCCGACTGTTCCATCCATTCCAATAGGCCTTTGCTCACCGATGAGCGTAAACCGTTGACATTAATTGAAACGACACGAAGAATTTTTTGATCACCTGGATAGCTACTCTTTGGTATCATGCGCAAGTCTTACCTTAATTAATGGATTTAGGAGCACCTCATGCCAACGCCAGCTCAGTTTAACCCGCAAGCTTTTATCGAACTCGCATTATCACGCGGTGTGCTTAAATTTGGTGAGTTTACTTTAAAATCGGGACGTGTGAGTCCCTATTTTTTTAATGCGGGTCTGCTGAATGATGGTGAAGCCTTGACATTGCTGGCTTCTGGCTATGCAGCAAAATTAACGGCATGTGACCATGTGGAAGTGGTTTTTGGTCCTGCATATAAAGGTATTCCTTTTGTGGCAGCGACCGCTGTGGCGCTATCACAAAATCATGGGGTGAGTGTGCCTTGGGGTTTTAACCGCAAAGAAGCCAAAGATCATGGCGAGGGTGGCGTACTAGTCGGTGCTTCTGTAGCAGGTAAAAAAGTCTGGATCATTGATGACGTGATCACGGCAGGAACAGCGATTCGTGAAGTCGTGACAATCTTGAAAAATGCCGGTGCACAAATCGCAGGTGTTTTGGTTGCACTTGACCGTCAGGAAAAAGGTCAGGGTGATTTATCAGCCATTCAGGAAGTGCAGCAAGAGCTCGAGATTCCTGTACATGCCTTAATTACCATGAAAGATTTGATGGACTATCTGGAAACCAAGGGCGATCAAGAAGCTTTAGCTAAAATGGAAGATTATCGAGTTAAATACGGGATCTAAGCGGTGATCCTTATCGTAAAGGAAGCTACAGCTTCCTTTTTTGTTTTAAAGTTCAATTGATGTAGAAATTAAGCATGCAAATACAGGGTGAATACTTAAAAAACTAAGTCAAAGTGCTGTAATTCAAAGATTTTTAATATTAAAGACTTTCAGTCTTGATGTAGATGAATACAGTTTAAAATACTGGAAATTGACAATAATATTCAGTGATTCTGTACGCATTTGCTTACATGAGTTCAAGCCGTTTGCGTCTATACGCAGCTTTGCTGCATTGCCTATAATGAATTCATCAGGAACAGGATGTTCCATAAAAGAATAACAAGAGATAAATACAAGGAAAGTAAGGTAAGACAGGAGTCATACCCAGCGAACCAACACGAAAAACCCCCGGCAGGATGCTGGGGGTTTTTCATTTTTAGCGATTCATGCAGGCCCAGATGTAACAGGCTTAGACGCGGGGAGAATAAATAAGATGATTTACTGGTTTAAATGACTGGAATAGGTTTAGAGAGTATCACCAACCGATCACTTTTGAAGATTGTTAATCTTTAGAGCCAAAAAAAGCACCTTAAGGTGCTTTTTTTATTGCTGGGCTAAATTATAGCGCAACGATATTGATCGCGTTCGGGCCTTTTTGACCTTCAACTACGCTGAAAGAAACGCGTTGGCCTTCAAACAATGTTTTGAAGCCAGAACTGCTAATTTCTTTAAAATGAGCAAAAACGTCAGGACCTGATTCTTGTTGAATAAAACCAAAACCTTTAGTTTCGTTAAACCATTTCACTGTACCGGTAACTGTAGTAGACATAATATAACCTATCAAATTTTTAATAATTTTAGCCATTGAAATGACTATGGATAACTTTGAAAAACAACAAGAATTGAAATAAAGATCTGAAAAAACTGAGGATTATAAAATAACACTGCGGTACTTAAAGAAGTTTAACTAAACAACACTTTTTTCTAGTTGAGTACAGCATAACCTAAATCAGCAAATATTCAAGTTTTTTATATTTATTATTTATTTTTCTTATAAATATAAGTGGATCTTTCTTTTTAAATATGTGTTGATCAATTTTTTTAGTATGACTGACTGTATGAAAGATTTACTCAAGCAAAACAACAAACATACATTCTGCTTACGTTACTTTATGTTAATCAAACTGAACCAGTACGCGGCAAGATTTTTCTAAGTGAGTGTATTTTATAACATTGGGTAAATTTGCAGCTGGCTTGTTTAAGATAGTTCTGGTCATTGTTCAGCTATTCAAAGACCCCTATATTAAAAACACATGGAAAAATTAACTATAAGAATTTCTTAATTTTAATTTAAAACCAGAATAAGAGTGAGTCTCATGGATTACTGGAATTGTGTTTTATTAATTTCCATTATTGCAGTTGTAGGCCTAACGATTATTATCCTGCTAGTCGGCTGTAAAATCTGGAAAAACCTGATCGTCACTTTACTGATTTCGACCATAATGAGTTTTTTGATTATCTATGCCATCAACTTTATCTTTGGAAAGAGTCTGCATTTCCTTTGGGGTCACCGGGAAGTCGGGAATCTTGACTTTATGCTTGAAATTGGGCTGATGAGTCTGGTGATTGGTGGGGTAATCACCTTTATGATTATGTTAGGCACCTTGATTGCCAAAAGTAATGATAAACAGAGTGAGGAATAGAAACAGAGAGCAGGCAGTAGCAATGCTTTCTCTGGACAATACACAGCCTCCTTCTCTTGAGTCAATTTAATAACAGCCGACGAAGTATGAATGGGTTTTTCATACTTCGTCGTGGTCTTACCTTTTATCTTAAAAATGATAATCCGTCCTTAAAACATCATTTTAAGTCCTAAAGCATAGATCCAGCCCTGGTCAGAGCCGGATGCCTGCTGCCAGGCAGTCTGTTTGTTTCCTTTGCTATATTCATAGCCAACCTGCAGATAAGGCATGACTTTTTTACTGATCTCATAACGGGTTTCCAATCCTAATGTCGCATGACTCAGACCAGATTTTTTCGCATTCGCAGCTTGATCATTGAAAATGAGATCCAGTTCAATAAAGGGCTGCATAATCAGTTTCTGAGTCAGCAACAGGTCACGTTCTGTTTCCAGTTTGAATCCGACAAAATCATCTTCACCGACATAGAGATAGGCATCGGTTTCAAAAAAATAAGGGGCCAGGCCATGCAGTCCAAGCACTGCATCGAAAAGTTCATTTTGTAGGGAAGCTGTATGCTGGCTTATATTTTCCTGACGGTAGCGCAAACCGGTTTGTACATCCCAGAAATCGGAAATATTACGGCTATACAGGATTTTGGCCGCATAGTCAGCCTGACTCGATTCAGATTTATCTGCCTGCAGCTTGAGAAAAACCTTGTTTTCATCAGTACCAATTCTGGCTTCATTCTCCGATTTAAAAGCGCCATTTCCAGCTGAATTGATTTGCCATTTCTGGTCCAGAATGACTTGGCTATAAATCTGTGCACCATGTTCTTTCCGATGGTCATGCTCCGCAGTAGCGCCAACAGGTTTTTCGTGCCCTACAGATTCTTGATCAGATAAAGATCGAGCTTGTTGGGTATGTGAGCGTAGATCCGGCACTGCAATAGGAGCGCTGTGATGTACTGCGGTTTTGCCAGGATGATGATGATCCTGATGATCCGCTGCCAATATACCGAAACTCGCCATGAGCAGTGCACTGCTTAATACCGATTTTAAAAAGAGCTTAGTGATGTGCATGGCTTTCTCCTTGATCCACTGCTGGCTTTGACGGCATTTGTTGCGGCGAAGCATGAGAAGCTTGATCGTCATTCACATGTGCCACAATCAGCTTATTCATCATGCCGGCACTCATGTGATAGAGCAGATGGCAGTGAATCGCCCATTCTCCCAGTTCATCTGCCGTTAATAAGGTTGTGAGCGTTTTTCCAGGTGGCACAATCACGGTGTGTTTATTTGGCATCTGTGCAGTAGATTGACCATTTTCTAGCTGCATAAACATGCCATGTAAATGCATCGGATGCGCCATCATGCTGTCATTGATAAATTTCAAACGGATCCGTTCGCCATATTGCACCTGCAATGGTTCGGCATCACTGAATTTTTTACCATTGATGGTCCAGATATAACGTTCCATGGTTCCACCCAGACGAATCACCAGTTCACGTTCTGCGACTCGGGTATCGTTTTGTGGCGTCAGGGCTTTGAGGTCTTGATATTGCAATGCTTTATGCCCTGCAGGCGTAGACATATTGGCCCAACCCTCAACCGGTGGATGAGACGGATTTGTCTTGGGTATAGCACTGTGACCTGCGTGCTGGGCATGCTCATCATGTTTAGGCGTATCTGTTGCAGATTGCGTGGTCTGACTGCTGTGTGCGGTATGAGACATGTCATGCTGTTCGCCATGTCCCATATCTTCCATGGTCAATAAGGCACGTGGACGTGGCGTCGGTAATTGAATCGGATGCATCGCTGGATCAGCCTCATTGTGCAAGCTGCCAATGGCAAAGCCTGAACGGTCGATCGATTCGGCTTCAATCTGGTAATGAGGTGCAGTTGGTTCCACAATCACATCATACGTTTCAGCAGTCCCGATACGGAACTCATCTACAGCGACCGGCTGTACAGCTTGTCCATCGGCGCTGACCACGGTCATTTTAAGCTGGGGAATACGTACATCGAAAAACGACATGGCCGAGGCATTAATGAATCGCAGACGAACCTTTTCATTCGGTTTAAATTGGCCGCTCCAGTTCTGTTGCGGGGTTTTGCCATTGATCAGAAAGGTATAACCGCTGACATCAGACAGGTCGGTTTTCAACATGCGCATCTGGTTCCACATTTTGCGATCTGACCAGGTGGCCTTGAGGCCGTCATGTTTTACCTGCTGGAGTACATCGCCCACGGTTTCACGCTGATTCTGATAATATTCGGCCGATTTTTTTAAATTATTCTGAATCTGCTGGCTGCCCTGTTCATGAAAATCCGACAGCATCACTACATAATCCCGCTCGGTTTTTTCATGCTCAGGCACCGGTGTTTGCGCTTTGGGATAAATCACCAAGGCACCATATAAACCGTCCTGTTCCTGGCCTTTGGAATGCGCATGATACCAATAGGTACCGTTTTGACGAACCTTGAAACGATAAGTAAAAGACTGCTTCGGTTTGATACCCTGAAAACCATTAAATCCAGGGACACCATCCATTAGGCCGGGCAGGAGCAGGCCATGCCAGTGCAGCGAGGTATCTTGATTCTTCAGGTTATTTTGCACATGAATCACCGCATCATCACCTTCTTCGAATTCCAGCAAGGGGGCAGGGAATTTTCCGTTTACGGTAATCCGTTTGACCGTCTTTCCGGTGAGATTGAGCGGACTTTCATCAATAACCAGATGATATTCTTTAACAGCTGCAAAAACTGCAGACGATGACATCAGGCAAATGCCCAGACATAGGCATTGGGGAATTTTAATTAACATCACTTAATCCTTAATTAATAAAAAATTGAATATTCAGGATTAAGTTTTGGGTGGGCGCAGGATTTCCTGCCAATAACCGGCAAGGTGTTTGGCATGATAAGTTGGGAGGAGGGTTCTTTCTAGAGAATGATGGTCGAATACTGTCAGTTCAGGAACGGAAATTTGCAAGCCGCTCATCTGGCTTTGACAGGCCATCGTACTGCAATCCAGACAGTCTTGTGAGTGCTGTGGCATATCCGGAAAACAGTCAGCCTGTGTCAGGTCTTGATCTGAGTTATACGCAGATTCATGCATAGCATGAGAGATGGAGGCTTTTACCATGTCCAGACAATGGCTGCTCATCTGTTCAGACGACATGACCAAATGCATGGTTGTTGCAGAAGCAACAGACACACTGCTCCAGCCTATGGCAAAAACCATAAGCATCACCAACCAGATCTGTTTGACGAGCCGTGTGAGCAAAGTCCACCCTGAAAAAACGCTGCATGTTTGAGCAATAAAAGCATAAACGCAGTGACTGCAATTAGCAAATCCTGTGCGAGATTATTTTTAGTCAGCTACATCACACTTTTATAGGTTCAGGTTTCAGTTTCGCACTTTTCACATTTTTTACAGTCCAGCAGCATGCCAAGCTTTTCTTTGCGACCTTGCTCGGTCATCACCCAGGGCCGATTTTGCCACGGCGGGGTATGCCGTACATGCTGGCCATGTCCGCAGGCCAGCTCTGCAACCCAATGCTGTTCTTCATCCAAATGAAAACCGATAATTGCCTGTTGCATGGCAAACCTCCTTTTGAGCTCAATCTGCCTCAGTACTTATCTAAAAATCTATACAGAACAAGTCATGCAAAATCACCATAAACAAAAGAATCCACACAAGCTATACTCCTTGCTAAGTCATTTTTTGAAAAAGAGCAGAGACACATGCGCGTACTTGTTGTGATGGATCCCATCGAAAATGTAAACCTGAAGAAAGACTCGACCATGGCCATGCTTTGGGCAGCAGCACGCCGTGGGCATGAGCTTGGTTATGCATTACAACAAGATTTATATATTGAGCAGGGCAAAGCTTTTGGTTTGATAGCGCCGCTACAGGTGTTTGAAGACTATGATCACTATTATGAACTCGGTGAAAAAAAGAAAGAATCCATCGCTGCTTATGATGTGGTGTTGATGCGTAAAGATCCACCTTTTGATATGAATTTTGTCTACACCACTTATATTCTGGAGCAGGCAGAACGCGAAGGTGCATGGATTATTAACAAGCCACAAAGCCTGCGTGACTGTAATGAAAAACTGTTTGCGACCCAGTTCCCGCATCTGCAAGTTCCGACACTGGTGACTTCGCAGCAAAGCCTGATTCGTGAGTTTCTCAAAGAACAGGTCGATGTGATTGTGAAACCGCTAGATGGCATGGGGGGTACTGGAATTTTCCGCCTGTATCAGGATGGCATCAATATTGGTTCAACCATTGAAATGCTGACCAATAACGGTACCCAGCCGATTATGGCACAGCGTTATATTCCTGAAATTGTCGAAGGTGATAAACGTATCCTGATGATTAATGGCGAGCCAGTACCATATTGCTTGGCCCGTATTCCACAAAATGGTGAAGTGCGCGGCAATCTGGCGGCAGGCGGTCTGGGAGAAGCACGTCCACTGACTGAAAATGACCGCGCCATTGCGGCAAAAGTAGGCCCTTATCTTAGAGAAAAAGGTCTGATTTTTGTAGGACTGGATGTGATTGGTAATTATGTCACTGAAATTAATGTAACCAGCCCAACCTGTATTCGTGAAATTGATGACCAGTTTGGAACCTCAATTGCCGATGATCTGTTTGCTGTATTAGAGGCAGGCCGTTCGCAGCAGGTTTAAACCAGACAGAAAAAGAGCCTCATCTGAGGTAATGCTGATCAGTTAAGGAGTTTAGAAGTAGACTCTTTAACTTTTTAGTCGTTCACGACGGAGTCTTAACTTTATAAATCAAATGCTTGAAAATAATTTGTTACTTTGGTTTCGCCCAAATGAGAAGCGAAGCTTCGCAAGGAAGGCATCTTGCGGAGCAACACTCCTCACCGCAAAACTCGGCAGCCACCATCGACTAGTAAATTTGTCGCAGAAACAATCATTTTTAAATCTAGTCCTGCCTCAAACAGTTGCGGATGACTTTTCTACTTGTCAAATATGATCATGAATTTAAAAAAGAAAATGCTAGTCAATTTCTTAACTGACTGGCATTACTCATCTGAGGCTTTTTTTTATTAAGCATATCGCTTAAATAAAAGCAGCGTCATCAATATCCCTAAGATAGAAAGACAGGCTGTGACTGTCGCGATATGGGCCCATTGTTGTGTCGTGGATACCAGTGCCGCACTCAGAGGAGGTACAAAGAATTGCGCACAGGCTGAAACCTGTAAAACCAGACCGACACTGGCGGCTGCGGCATTGGCACGCGGTGCATAGCGCAGGGTAATCGCAAAGATCGTGGTCGGAATCATTCCGCCAATGAGTGAAAACAGTACGGCACTCACAAACTGTAATTCAAATGACAGCCAAGAGCTTGCCGCAAAAGTCAGCAAGCTGCTGCACAGCATGGCGATAAATCCTGTGCTTAACAGGGTTTTGGGTTTCCAGCCACCTTGCAGCAACATACCTGCGCCAAAGGTACCGCCTAAATTAGCAAGCACCACCATCGAGACCAGAGCCCCTGCGACTTTTAAGTCAATCCCATGTTCGACATACAGGGTAGGCAAGAATCCAGTCACGGTTATCCACTGACTGGTATAACAGGCAAAAATAATGGCCAAACACAAAATCGGTGGGTGAGTCAGGGTCACTTTAATAATTTGCCAGAAGGAGGTATTTTCTGTGCCGGCTTGCGGGTGATTCGGCTGTACCGGTGTGACCGCTTCAAGATATAAATACCGTTTAATCATCACTGCAATGAGCAGACAGAGACTCCCTAAAATGGCCCAAATGCTTTGCCAGCTCAGGTATTCAAGCAGCATGGGAATGGTAAAAACAGCAAGACTGACACCAACCCCCATATAGGAACTCCAGAGTCCCATTTTAAAATTGAGTGTTTCAGCTCGGCTGATACGTTTGAGAATGGCGGGGGCACATAAGGAGATGGTTAAAAATCCGATCCCTTCAGTAAAACGGAAGAAATACAACGCCGCGACATGCTGAATCCAGAGGCCTGCCATACTGCTGAGGCCTAAAATGATCAACGCCAAGATCAGGCAGCGTTTTAAACCGACTTTTTCTGACAATGCACCAATACACAACGCAAACAGCATCCCCGCGCCTTGAACCAGAGACAGGGAAAAACCGGCTTGCGTAAAGCTGAGACCTAAATCCTGTTGTAAAATGGGAAGAACCGCAGAAAGTTTCCCGACATGAATAGCCGCCAAATAGCCGGCCAAAATAATCCATAGGTCACGAATTGATATTTTTGACATTTATAATGATTTAATCCATTCAATCAATGCGCTGATACAGCTAAAAAAAGTATATAGCGATATGGATAACATAAAATTTTATTAAGATTTATATGATTTAGGCATAAGTTAATAGAGCAATTAAACTGGCGAATGAATAGAAATTGTTGAGAAAATCCTGGAAAACAAATAGATCTAACAAATACAGTGAGGGAAAGATTAAATGAAAGAGGGTTAAAATTGTGTTTATATGTCACTTAAGTCTAAGGAAAAATGCCTGCCTGATAACAAAACTAGTTTAAACTTTAAAATCGTATGAAAAAAACAATTAATGCCTTGTTGAAATAAAGTAAATAAACTTTCAAGGCCCTACAATTGTGATTACAATTGACCACTTAAATCAGATTTCCTGTTCCCTTTTTTAAATTGAAGAATTAGACCGTGACCGACGCTCAGCAAAAACAGCCTAAACATGTCATGATGATGGCCGCAGGTACGGGTGGACATGTGTTTCCAGCGTTAGCCGTTGCAAAAAACTTACAACAACAAGGGATTGAAGTGTCTTGGCTGGCTACGCCTGCAGGCATGGAAAATCGTTTATTAAAAAATCAGAATATTCCTGTTTATCAAATTGATATTCAGGGTGTGCGTGGTAATGGTTTTGTACGTAAGGTCTTGGCCCCTTTTAAAATCATGAAAGCGACTTTTAGTGCCATGAAATACATGAAGCAGCTAAAAGTCGATGCCGTAGCCGGCTTTGGTGGTTATGTGGCAGGGCCGGGTGGTCTGGCTGCGCGTATTCTAGGCATTCCGGTGCTGGTTCATGAGCAGAATGCGGTGGCCGGTTTTACCAATAGCCAATTGTCGCGTGTTGCCAAGACGGTGTGTCAGGCGTTTCCGGACACCTTTCCCGCACAGGATAAAATTGTGACCACGGGCAATCCGGTGCGCCAAGAAATTAGTGACATTTTAAATCCGTCCTGGCGTTATCAGGAGCGTGAAAAAGCAGGATTACCCTTACGCATTTTAATCGTAGGTGGATCTTTGGGAGCGCAGGCCTTAAATGAACGGGTGCCTGAAGCCTTAAAACAGTTCAATGTGCCTTTAAATGTCTATCATCAGTGTGGTCAAAACCATGCTGAGGCGACGCGTGCACGTTATGCCAATGCTCCGGCAAATCTGCACGTCGAAGTCCAGCCGTTTATTGAAGATATGGCCAAAGCCTATAGTGATGCCGATGTGGTGATCTGTCGTGCTGGCGCATTGACCGTGACTGAAATTGCGACGGCAGGTGTGGCTGCAATTTTTGTACCGCTTCCAAGTGCGGTGGATGATCACCAGACTGCCAATGCCGGCTTTCTGGCCAAGATTAATGCGGCAAAGATTTGCCCACAGGTCAGCATGACCCCGGAAAGTTTAAAAACCTTATTAGAGCCGATGCTGAATCGCCAGCTATTAATGGAAATGGCGGTAAAAGCACGTCGACAGGCTCAACCCGATGCGACTCAACATGTGGTCCGTTTAATTCAAGAATTATCATTCGAGTAAACTATGTCTCCAGTAACCCCAGCTGAACAAGCGAAAAAATTAATTAAAGTGCCGGAAATGCGCCGTATCAAACACATTCATTTTGTGGGCATTGGCGGTGCAGGCATGTGTGGTATTGCCGAAGTATTGAAAAATCAGGGCTATAAAGTTTCCGGTTCAGATATCAAGGCATCCAATACCACGGCGCAGCTGGAAGAAAATGGGATCAAGGTTTATATCGGGCACACTGCAAATAATATTAAAGGGGCCAATGTGATCGTGGTGTCTACTGCGATTGACAAGGAAAACCCGGAAATTAAAACCGCGATTGAAAGTCGTATTCCTGTGGTTCGCCGTGCAGAAATGCTGGGTGAGCTGATGCGTTACCGTCATGGTATTGCGGTTGCCGGTACTCATGGCAAAACCACGACCACCAGTCTGCTTACCTGTATGCTGGCAGAAGAAAACATGGATCCAACCTATGTGATCGGCGGTTTGCTGAACCGTACCGGTATGAATGCTGCTCTGGGTGCCAGCCGTTATATCGTGGCAGAAGCCGATGAATCGGATGCCTCTTTCCTGCACTTGGAACCTATGGCTGCTGTAGTGACCAATATCGATGCCGACCATATGGATACCTATGGCGGTAGCTTCGATGTGCTGAAAGATACTTTTATCCAGTTCCTGCAAAAACTGCCATTTTATGGCCTGGCCGTGGTCTGTGGTGATGATGCCAATATTCGTGAAATCATGCCACGAATTGCACGTCCAGTGCTGACCTACGGTTTTAATGAAGACAATGACATTCGCGCGATAGATGTCGATCAGGACGGCATGCAAACGCACTTTACCGTATTGCGTAAAGAGCGTGAGCCATTACGTGTAACCGTGAATCAGCCAGGTTTGCATAATGTCCTGAATGCCTTGGCTGCGATTGGTGTTGCGACCGATGAAGGCGTGTCTGATGCTTCTATTTGCCGTGCACTGGAAGGTTTCAGTGGGGTAGGCCGTCGCTTCGAAGTTCAGGGCGAATTTGAAATTGAGGGTGGTAATGTAAAACTGGTGGATGATTATGGTCATCATCCAAAAGAAGTCGAAGCCACCATTAAAGCCGCGCGTCAGAGTCATCCGGATCGTCGCCTGGTGATGATGTTCCAGCCACACCGTTATAGCCGTACCCGTGACTGTTTTGATGATTTTGTGGAAGTACTTTCTACTGTAGACCAGTTATTGTTATTGGATGTTTATCCTGCCGGTGAAAAACCGATTGTAGGGGCGGACAGCCGTACTTTAGCCCGCAGCATTCGTTTACGTGGCGAAGTTGAGCCAATTCTGGTCGATGCGGTGGACGGTAATCTGAATCAGATCATGAGAAAAGTATTGCAAGCAAATGACTTGTTATTAACCCAGGGCGCAGGTAATGTTGGAGCAATCTCAGTCGAACTTGCGCAAAATCACTTATATATAAAATAGTCATCTTGCATGACTGAATTGAATTGACCAGATTGAAAAAAGTTTAAGGATATAAACGTGTCAAATGCTTCAAAATTCGGAAAAGTTGCCGTGTTGCTTGGTGGTAAATCTGCAGAGCGTGAGGTTTCTCTAGACAGTGGTACGGCGGTACTTGAGGCATTAGTGCGTTCAGGGGTCAATGCGGAAGCTTTTGACCCGCAGCAACGTAGTGTCACAGAACTGGTAAATTATGACCGTGCTTTCATTGTATTGCATGGTCGTGGTGGTGAAGACGGTCAGATTCAGGGTGTACTGGAATGGCTAAATGTGCCCTATACCGGTACAGGGGTACAAGGCTCTGCAATCGGCATGGACAAGGTCAAGACCAAGCAGGTCTGGCAGGGTTCGGAATTGCCGACAGCGCCTTACCGTATTGTTACCAAAGATTCCGATGCGGCTGATATCGTCAATTCTTTAGGCCTGCCTTTGATTATCAAACCGGTACATGAAGGTTCCAGTATCGGCATGAGCAAGGTCGAAAAAATTGAAGACTTTGCAGAAGCAATTGCCAAGGCAACTGAACATGATGCCGTGGTGATGGCAGAACAATGGATTACCGGCCGTGAATTCACCATTGTGGTTTTAAATGGTCAGGCGCTGCCTGTGATTCGTCTTGAACCACCTCAAGATGTTGCTTTCTATGATTATGAAGCCAAATATAACCGTAATGATGTGCAATATGGCATTCCATGTGGTTTGACCGAAGCTGAAGAGCAACAGTTAAAAGCCCTGAGTCTGCGTGCATTTCAGGCAGTCGGTGCCAGCGGTTGGGGCCGGATTGATGCCATGCAGGATGAACAGGGCAACTTCTGGCTGCTGGAAGTGAATACCGTACCGGGCATGACTAGTCATTCTTTGGTGCCAAAAGCGGCAGCTGCAGTCGATTATAGTTTTGATGACCTGTGTGTTGCGATTCTGGAACAGACCCTGACCGGGTCGGCACACTAAATATGGCTCAACTTCCTGTTTCCATGCGCCGTAAACGTGCTGCGATTACCTCAATTCACGACAAGCCGCCGACACGCAAAGAAAAGCTGTCCAATTTTGGTGGCTGGTTATTGTTGTGTATTGCGGTGCTGGTGCTGGCCTTTGGAATATTGGGCTTATATAAAGTCATGACCAATACCGAAGTGGCAGAGCTGGGCGTGTTAGGTACGCGCTCGGCTGCTGAACAGCGTCAGGTCATGCAATATGTGTCACCGGTTGTGACCGAAAACTATTTTACTTCGGATCTGGAAGCGATCCGCGATCGTACCCTGGAGCTGTCCTGGGTGGATCGGGTGGTGGTTTCCCGAGCCTGGCCAAATGGCATTCGGGTACGGATCATGCCACATCATGCGATTGCACGTTGGGGCACAGGACGTTTATTGAGTGACAGTGGTGTCATTTTCACCGAAGTCACACCCAAGAATTATGAGGCATTACCGTTACTACATGGGCCAGCGAGCCATGCAGAAACCATGATGCGTCGTTATAATGAAATTAATCAGTTATTTTTGCCACAAGGCATTCGTCTAAAAGAACTCTATCTCACCGAGCGAATGACCTGGTTTATGCAGTTTGATTCGGGTTTAAGAATAATTGTTGATAAAGATCAGACCATGAGCAAATTACAGCGCTTGAGCCATCTGTCTCAAAGCGACTTAAAGCCGGTCTGGTCTAAAATTTCGGCCATCGACCTGCGTTATCGCAATGGATTGTCGATACAGTGGAAAAATTCAATTCCGCCTAAAATTGTAAATGGGCATTTTATTGTAACCATTGATGACACGGGCGTTGAGAATAATGTAACAGTAAAGCCATAATGATCGGCTTTAAAAAATAGAGGCATTCAAGCCATAAATCTAACAAACATGTAATGGTAGTAGTGAATAATGAGTGAAGCTGTTCCCTCGGTTGTGGCGATTGACATTGGGACACACAAAGTTTCAGTTTTGATTGGCAAGGTACACGCGCCAGACAATATCCAAGTGATTGGTATGGCTACCGCTCGTAACCGAGGCATGAGTAAAGGGAAAATTGTCAGTCTCGATAAAGTTATTACCGCAATTAAAAATGCCGTCCAAGAAGCAGAAGATATGGCGGAGTGTCGGGTGCATTCTGCTTGGGTTTCTATTCCAAGTGCCGAATTAAAAAGCTTTTATGCTTCAGGTCGAACCTCGATCGACAATAGCGAACATGCGATTACCACCAGCGAAGTGGTTCGTGCACTGGAGTTGGCCAAAGCCAGTCATTTGACTTCAGACCATTATCTGGTCAGTGCTGTGCCTTTGGGCTTCGAGCTGGATGACTCATCAGAGTGGGTGCTGAATCCGATTCGGATGTCTGCACATAGCATGACTGGTCATTATCATCTGATGATGCTGCCGATTAGCACCATGCAAAATATTGACCGTGCCCTCAAGGGCGCCAATATTGGTGTGGAGAAAATGGTGGTCTCAAGTCTGGCAACTGCTGAGGCCAGTCTGCTCAAAGATGAAAAAGAATATGGCGTCTGTCTGGTCGATATCGGTGCCGGCACCACCAATGTGGCGGTGTATGTGGATGGTCGTCTGGCCTTAACCCATACCTTCCAGCGTGGTGGCGAGCATGTGACCCGTGATATTGCGGCGGTGTTACAGACCACGACCGAAGAAGCTGAACGCCTGAAACTGCTGTATGGCTGTGTAGACCTGAAAGTGGTTAAGCCTGACCATATGATTCAGTTCCAGGGGATTGATGGGCCACAAACCATCAGCCGGATTGAGCTGACCGAAATTATCATGGCGCGTTATGACGAGATTCTTGGATTGGTGCGTGATGAACTGGTGAAAAATGGCGCGATCCAGGGCTTGTATCATGGTGTGGTCCTGACCGGTGATGCCAGTCATATTGAAGGTATGGTGAGCTTTGTACGCCGTACCTTGGGTGTGTCAGCTCATTTGGGTAATCCACCAACGCAGGTGTATGCCGATGAACAGCATCAGGCAGCGCTACGCCGTTCGCAATATAGTACGGTCGCGGGTTTGCTGATGTTTAGTCAGAGTGATACTCAAGACACGATTGTAGAACAGGATGATGTAGAGCGATTATCGTTAACTCAGCGCGTCAAGCGGGCTTGGTCTGGCTTTAATGACACCTTGAAATCAATCTTTTAAGTCGATTTTTATTGTGAATATTGTTGAGAAGATGTAGTTAATCGGGCTTGTACTTGACAAGTTAACGCATGAGCAGCATTCTTAAAAACAATTTTATTAAGATTAAGGCAGTGTACGGGCTTAGTGACTGCCAATTATGAATTAGGAATTTTATAGGTCATGGCCTCATTTGAATTTTTCGAAGACGATCATAGCGATAGCAATGGTCAAGCCCGTTTCACTGTGTTTGGTGTAGGCGGTGCGGGTGGTAATGCTGTACAACACATGTTGCAGTCTGATATCCAGGGCGTAAAGTTTGTTTGTGCCAATACGGACAAGCAGGCACTCGATCGCATGGAAGCCGAATTTAAAATTCAGCTGGGTGAGCAAAGTACCCGTGGTCTGGGTGCAGGTGCCAATCCGCAAGTGGGTCAGACTGCCGCAGAAGAAAGCCGTGAACTGATCCGCCAGCAGCTTGAAGGGACCGATATGGTCTTTGTCACTGCGGGTATGGGCGGTGGTACCGGAACGGGTGCTGCGCCAGTGGTTGCTGAAATTGCCAAAGAAATGGGTATCCTGACGGTTGGTGTGGTGACGACGCCATTCAACTTTGAGGGCAAGCGCCGTTTACAATCTGCGGAAAAAGGCATTGAAGCGCTTGAGCAGCATGTCGACTCATTGATTATCATTCCAAATCAGCGTTTATTGAAAGTCTTCCGTGATATTTCAATGAAAGATGCCTATAAAAAAGCGGATGATGTGCTACTGAATGCGGTACGCAGTATTTTTGATCTTGTGGTACGTCCGGGTCATATTAACCTTGACTTCGCCGATTTGAAAACAGCGATGAGTACTCGTGGTTATGCCATGATGGGTGTTGGTTTAGGCCGTGGTGAAAACCGTGCCCGTCAGGCTGCTGAACAGGCTATTCGTAGCCCATTACTCGATAACGTAACCATCATGAATGCCAAAGGTATTCTGATTAACGTAACGGGTGGCGATGATGTCACTTTCGGTGAAATTGAAGAAATCACCGATGTTGTTAACCAGATTGTCGATTTGGATGAAGGTCAGGTGTTCTACGGTACGGTATTTGATCCGGATGCACGTGATGAAATCAGTGTGACCGTGATTGCAACGGGTTTAACCCGTCATGCAGCGGATTCAGTTGAACCGACCAAACGTACCAATGTACAGGCAACGCGCCCAGCAGCAGCCTCACAGGCTGTGGTAGAAGATGATGATGTACCAGCGATTCAGCGCCAACAGCATGAAACCGCTACGCCAGCGAATGCTGCAGCATCAGTTTCAAGCCCGCGTCCAACGCCAATGAGTATTCAGGATTATCTTAAGAATCAACAGCGTAAATAACATGTAACATCATGTGTTTACCATGATTACACAGGAAAGGTGGCTTTTAAGCCACCTTTTTGTTTTTTATCAATGGCCAAATATGCTAACGTATAGCGGTTTTATTGATGAACAGATGAAAGAAGCATGTTGAAACAACGTACCCTGAAACGTATCGTGAAAGCGAGCGGAATCGGTCTTCACAGTGGGCAAAAAGTCATGATTAACTTTGTGCCGCACCATGCCGATGGGGGAATTGTGTTTCGTCGTATTGACCTGAATCCGCCGGTC
Organism: Acinetobacter sp. YH12254; assembly: GCF_013417415.1. Lineage (NCBI taxonomy): Bacteria > Pseudomonadati > Pseudomonadota > Gammaproteobacteria > Moraxellales > Moraxellaceae > Acinetobacter > Acinetobacter sp. YH12254. Next base: position 94,830 of record NZ_VPEB01000001.1, read on the forward strand.
GACATTCCTGCCGATGCGATGCTGATTCAGGAAGCTTTCATGTGCTCGAATCTGGTTCAGGAAAATGCCAAAGTCGGTACGATTGAACATGTCATGAGTGCGATTGCCGGTTTAGGAATTGATAACCTGATTATCGAAGTCTCTGCCTCGGAAGTGCCGATTATGGATGGCAGTGCAGGCCCGTTTATCTATTTGCTCATGCAAGGTGGTCTGCAAGAACTGGATGCTGCGAAAAAATTCGTCAAGATTATTAAACCGGTTGAAGCACTGATTGATGATAAGCGTGCCATTTTTAGTCCGCACCATGGCTTCCAGCTGAATTTCACCATTGATTTTGATCATCCTGCTTTTAAAAAAGAACATCAGTCCGCCAGTATCGATTTCTCGACTGAAACTTTTGTTTATGAAGTTAGTGAAGCGCGTACCTTTGGTTTTATGAAAGATCTGGATTATCTCAAAGCCAATAATCTGGCACTGGGAGCCAGTTTGGAGAATGCCATTGGTGTGGATGAAACCGGAGTGGTGAATGAAGAGGGTCTAAGATTCTCTGATGAATTTGTACGCCATAAAATTTTGGATGCAGTCGGGGATTTGTATCTGCTTGGACATCAGATCATTGCCAAATTTGATGGTTATAAATCTGGACATGCTTTGAATAATCAGCTGTTGCGCAATGTGAAAAGTGATCCAAGCTGCTATGAAATTGTAACATTTGATGACGAGGCCAATTGTCCAATCATGTATGTGAATGTGACATAAGTCATTGTGTTTGTGTCTTTATGTTTTAGTTATTGCGCCAATAGTGTGACATGTGTCGCATAATACTGCTTTTCTAATTTATTACATTTGATTGCTATGTTACTTTTTATTGCTTGCCAAACGTAGCAAAGCTTGGCTAAGCTTAGGGTCGCTTATAAAGTCAGCAGCACCACGAAGTAATTCCTGTGTTTCTGCATTTAAGGCTCTTTCAGGTGTTGCTGCAACAGGTTGCGTTTGTGAAGGATTCCGCAAACAAACTTGAAGTTTTGTAAGATCTGTTAATTCATTTATTTGAGAGAGTTGTGAAATGTATTGCTTTTGAAGATAGGCCAATTGACTGATCATGGCCTGGTTTTCACCGGTAATCGTTAACACACCATTTTGATAGCACACAACTTGCCAGCGTTCCGGTTGGGGCAATAGCGGTTGTACGAGTTTCGTAAGTTTCTGCCAGGCAGCAACTTGTGATGAGAGAAACGAAAAGTTTCCTGTTTTTATCTGTTTTCTGGTTTGTTGAAAAACGTTGACAGGTTCCGACATACATAATTCCTACATGTTTATGTCTTAATCTTATGCGCTTCTTTTAGTGGATATCAAGGATAGAGATCTTCAAGGAACTCGATTAAAGCAGTTTAGAGAGGTTTTTTATGCATATGCGACGTATTTTGTTGGCATTTTCTTTATCAGTTTCAGCTGCTTCGGTAGCGTTTGCAGATTTAGTCAATCTAAATCAAGAAAATGGTTCAACAGATCGTATCGAGCAATTGACGCGTACTCTGGCACAGGGTGCATATACTCATCCAGATGATATCGATATTCCAGCGCAAACCAAATTGAATGTCCAGCTACGTGAAAAGCCAGTTGAGCTTAACAATCGCACGCTGGCACAGAAGTATGCAAATACCTCATCTAATCGAGCTGCTGCAAATAGTGCTTATTCCTGGCTGATCGCTCATCCCTTACCCAATTCTCGCGTAAGTTCAAATTACGGTGGTCGTACCATGGGTGGCCGTGCTGAAAATCACTCAGGTCTTGATCTTGCAGCGCCAAGTGGTACACCAATTTATGCCACAGGCCCAGGTATTGTAACCAAATCAGGTTGGGGTACGGGTTATGGTCAATATGTTGAAATCAATCATGGCAATGGCTATTTAACACGTTATGCTCATGCTTCACGTCTTATTGCACGTGTGGGAGAACAGGTACAGGCAGGTGATCATATTGCCAACGTTGGCTGTACTGGCCGCTGTACCGGTCCACACTTGCATTATGAAGTTGTAAAAGACGGTCAACGTAAAAACCCATCTACTTATTTGGCTATGTTACCTTAAGTATAGACCTGAATTTCTATTAGGCTCTTTATACATAAGCATCTCTCCAATAAGCATTTCAAAGCGATTAAGCTAAGGCTCTTCAACCCACATTGAAGGGTTCTTCAGATAATCGCTTTTAAGTCTGATATTATCACCAACTATTATAATGAATGTATAATAAATCTCCTATATTGACTATTTTTTGTTATGTTGTGTAATTAAACGTCACCAATCATTTAGTTCCTAAATAGTACTGCCAAATCGCATTCAGCCAGAGCCATACCTGCTGAGGTCTCAAATATGGTACATATAAGACATTAAATTAGGCTTTTAGGAACTGTAGATTATGGCGTTTTATGGCGATACAGACGCGCAAGAAACCCAAGAATGGCAAGATGCATTTGACTCTGTTTTGCAACACATGGGTACCGAGCGTGCAGCATTTTTATTAGAAAAACTTTATCAACGCGCAATTGCAAAGCATGTTCCTATTCAGCGTTTAAATACTCCCTACTTAAATACGATTTCGGTTGAAGAACAACCGGCAATGCCGGGCGACCAGGATATGGAACGCCGGATTCGTGCGCTGGTTCGCTGGAATGCCTTGGCAATGGTATTGCGCGCAAATAAAACCGGTGATGACCTCGGTGGTCACTTGGCCAGCTTTGCCTCTTCCGCAACTTTATATGATGTCGGTTTTAACCATTTTTTCCGTGCCAACAGTGACAGCTTTGGCGGCGACATGATCTATTATCAAGGTCACTGTGCCCCCGGTATTTACGCGCGTTCGTTTTTAGAAGGCCGTTTGACTGAAGATCATCTGAATAATTTCCGTCGTGAAGTCGGTGGCAAAGGTTTGCCATCTTATCCGCATCCTTATTTGATGCCGGATTATTGGCAGTTCCCAACGGTATCGATGGGTTTGGGCCCAATCATGTCGATTTATCAGGCGCATATTCAAAAGTACCTGATGAACCGTGGCCTGATCAAAGAAGAAGATCGTAAGGTCTGGGCTTATTTGGGCGATGGCGAGATGGACGAGCCAGAAAGCCTCGGTGCAATCTCGCTGGCAGGTCGTGAAAAACTCGACAACCTGATCTGGGTGGTGAACTGTAACTTGCAACGTCTGGATGGTCCGGTACGTGGTAATGGCAAGATCATTCAGGAACTTGAGTCACTATTCCGCGGCGCAGGCTGGCGTGTGATTAAAGTGGTGTGGGGCCGTCATTGGGACCCATTACTGGATAAAGATAAATCTGGCGCACTCAAAGCGGTGATGGAAGAAGCGGTTGATGGTGATTTCCAGCGTTACCAGGTCAAAGGTGGGGCCTATGCACGTGAAAAGTTCTTCGGTAAATACCCAGAAGCCAAAGAGCTGGTCAAGGATTTAAGCGATGAAGATATTGATAATCTGAACCGCGGTGGCCACGACCCGTACAAAGTTTTTGCTGCCTATGCTGAAGCTTGTACTGCCAAAGGTCAACCGACCGTGATTCTGGCGAAAACCGTCAAAGGTTATGGCTTGTCAGAAGAAATCGAAGCAGTCAACAAAACACACCAAATCAAGAAGATGCAAATCAACTCTTTGAAATACGTGCGTGACCGCTTCAACCTGCCATTTACCGATGAGCAATTGGAAGAAGTACCATTCTATCGTCCAAGCGAAAATTCACCTGAGCTGAAATACATGAAAGCACGTCGTGAAGCATTGGGTGGTTATCTGCCTGCACGTCGGAAGGAAAGCGAGCAACTGGCGATTCCTGAACTTTCGGTATTTGATTCGGTCTTGGCGGGTTCAAATGGTAAAGAACAGTCGACCACGATGGTGATGGTACGTTTAATCTCTGCGCTTCTTAAAGAGAAAGCAATTAAAGACCGTGTTGTTCCGATTGTGCCAGATGAAGCACGTACTTTTGGTTTGGAGGGCATGTTCCGCCAGCTCGGTATCTATGCTGCGCATGGTCAGAAATATACGCCTGAAGACCAAGAACAGTTGATGCATTATCGTGAAGCCAAAGACGGACACATGTTGCAAGAAGGAATTAACGAAGCCGGCGCCATGAGTGCCTGGGCCGCGTTAGGCACCAGTTATTCAACCAATAACCTGCCAATGATCCCGATGTACATGTACTACTCGATGTTCGGTTTCCAGCGTATCGGTGATATTGCATGGGCAGCAGGCGATGCACAGGCACAAGGTTTCTTGCTCGGTGCGACTGCGGGTCGTACTACACTAAACGGCGAAGGCTTGCAGCATCAGGATGGTCATTCCCATATTCTGGCCAATACCATTCCAAACTGTGTCTCTTATGACCCATGTTTTGGTTATGAACTGGCAGTGATCGTGCATGACGGTTTACAACGTATGTATGTGAATCAGGAACGTGTGTTCTATTACCTGACCGTGATGAACGAAAACTACGAGCATCCGGAAATGCCAAAAGGTGTTGAAGAAGGCATCAAGCGTGGTATGTACTTACTGGAAGAAGATGAAAAAGCCACGGTTCAGTTACTGGGCTCGGGTGTGATCCTGCGTGAAGTGATCAAGGCAGCGAAGATTCTGCGTGAGGAATACCAGATCCACTCAAATGTCTACAGTGTCACCAGCTTCAATGAACTGGCACGTGATGGTATGGCATGTGAAGAATACAACCGCCTGCATCCACTGGCTGAGGATGTGAAAGAAGCATGGATATCGAAACAGCTACGCGGTACCGAAGGTATTGTGGTGTCTGCAACTGATCATATGCGTGCCTATAGCGAACAGATTCGTGCCTATCTTCCAGATGGCCGCCCATTTGTGGCACTCGGTACCGATGGTTATGGCCGTTCAGATACACGTGGTAATTTACGTAGCTACTTCGGTGTCGATGCTGCCCATATTGTGGTGGCAACTCTGAAAAAACTGGCAGATGAAGGTGAAGTTGATCCGCGCCTGGTGAAAGACGCGATCTCGACGTTTGAGCTGGATACCGATCGTCCGGTGGCTTGGGCACCGCAAGACACCCCATCTGTACATGCTGTTGCTGACTACAAAGAGGAGAACTAAGCATGCAAATTACGACTCCCGATATTGGTGTAGATCAGGCAACCGTGGCCGAAATTCTGGTCAAAGTCGGTGATACGATTGCGATTGATGACAGCATCGTGTTGCTTGAATCCGATAAAGCCTCTGTTGAAGTGCCCAGCACTTCAGCAGGGGTGGTGAAAAGCATTCTGGTCAGTCAGGGTGATGAAGTGACTGAAGGCGCGGTACTGATTGAACTGCAAGCTGAAGATGGCAGTACGGATGTGGTCGAGCCACAGCAAGCAGATGCCTCACAAAAAACCTCAGAAAATACACCTACGTCTTTGCCTGATCAGGAAATCATGCAAGAACTGGCATCACATCAGCCAAAAGTTTCTGCTGCGCCTGAGGCTCAAGCAAGTTCACAAGTGGTCGATGTTCAAGTCCCCGATATTGGTGTAGAGAAAGCCACTGTCGGTGAAATTCTGGTCTCTGTCGGTGATGAAATCGAGGTGGATCAAAGCATCGTGGTGGTGGAATCGGACAAGGCGACTGTTGAAGTGCCAAGTACGGTTGCAGGTACGGTGGAATCCATCGACATTAAAGAAGGCGACACGATTAAAGAAGGTGTGGTGATTCTAAAAGTGAAAACTTCAGGATCGACCCCGACTGTTGCAGCAGAAGCGCCAAAAGCTGAAGCTGCGCCAGTTCAAGATGCTAAAGCGGAGCCAGTGGCTCAAGCTGCAGCAGCACCTGCGGGTGATGTTGAAGTGATGGTGCCTGATCTGGGTGTAGACAAAGCAGCTGTGGCTGAAATTCTGGTTTCTGTCGGTGATACGGTTGAAAAAGACCAGAGCATCATCGTGGTGGAATCAGACAAAGCCACGGTTGAAGTGCCAAGCACAACTGCTGGGGTGATCAAGGCGATTCATGTTGAGCTGGGACAAAATGTCTCTGAAGGCATTGCACTGATGACAATTCAAGCTGAAGCGCAAGCAGAGGCTGCACCTGTTGCGGCTAAAGCGGAAGCACCGAAAGCAGCTGTTGCACCAGTAGAGACCACCAAAGCAGCACCTGCGGCATCTTCTACTCCAGCGGTGGCGACCTCTGACAATGCCGACAAGCTGACCAAAGAGCAGAATGTCGCCAACTCGAAAGTTTATGCCGGCCCTGCTGTACGTAAACTGGCACGTGAACTGGGCGTAGTATTGTCAGAAGTTCAGGCTTCAGGTTCCAATGCTCGGGTGATGAAAGAAGATCTGAAGGCATATGTCAAAGCGCGCCTGACTACGCCACAGGCAGCTCCTGTAGCCGCTGCTGCTCAAGCCGCAGGTCTACCAAAATTGCCAGACTTTAGTGCTTTTGGTGGTGTGGAAGAAAAAGCCTTGACGCGTTTGCAACAAGTGTCTATTCCGCAGTTGTCGCTGAATAATTTCATTCCGCAAGTGACCCAGTTTGATGCAGCCGATATTACTGAACTAGAAGCGTGGCGTAATGAGCTGAAAGGCAACTTCAAGAAAGAAGGCCTGAGCCTGACCATTATGGCCTTCATCATCAAAGCAGTTGCGCACTTGTTAAAAGAAGAGCGCGAGTTTGCTGGTCACTTGGCCGATGATGGCAAGTCAGTATTGCTACGTAACGAGATCCATATGGGGATCGCGGTGGCAACGCCAGATGGTTTAACGGTTCCGGTATTGCGTCATCCCGATCAGAAGTCGATTAAACAGATTGCCACTGAGCTGGGAAGCTTGGGTCAAAAAGCGCGTGACAAGAAACTGTCACCAAAAGACCTGCAAGGGGCGAACTTTACCATTACCAGCCTGGGCTCAATTGGTGGTACGGCATTTACGCCACTGGTGAACTGGCCGCAAGTGGCAATTCTGGGAATTTCACCTGCCACCATGCAACCGGTCTGGAATGGTGAAGGTTTTGATCCACGCTTGATGCTACCATTGTCTTTGTCATACGATCACCGTGTGATTAATGGTGCAGATGCTGCGCGTTTCACCAACAAGCTGACCCAGCTGCTCAAAGATATCCGTACTTTATTGATTTAATCTGATCAGATTATTTCAATCATAGACCCTGCTTCGGCGGGGTTTATTTTTGCCACATTGAAAAATAATGGATTTGATTCTATACTTGGTGCACTTCATTGGGGAGTAGCCGCCTTTTGCGCAAAGCAGAAGGGTGATGGTCAACATATTTGTCCTGAACCGGACATGGTCATCATAGCAAAAAACCAAATGAGCTTCTCGAAGCTTTCTTTTGTTGGCAAGACCTTTGATTTACCACTCTGCAGATTTTGGCTAGCAGGAGCGGTGAGTCATTGGGATTGGATGCTAGCCAGAGAAAGACCTCATGTATGAATTCTTACTGTCGACCGCAATTGTGGCACTGGCTGAAATGGGTGACAAAACGCAACTGCTGGCTTTGCTGCTTGCCGCACGTTTTCGCAAACCCGTTCCTATTTTAGTTGCTATTTTATTGGCGACGCTGATTAACCATGGCCTTTCTGCGGTATTGGGACAATGGATCACCACGGTGATTGGGCCGGAAGTGTTGCTGTGGATTGTGTCGATTGGTTTTATTGCGATGGCGGCCTGGATGCTGATTCCGGATGAACTCGGAGATGAAAATGCCAGTATCAATAAATGGCAAAAATTCGGGGTATTTGCTGCGACCTTCATTTTGTTCTTTCTGGCAGAAATTGGCGATAAAACCCAGATTGCCACAGTCGCGCTGGCAGCACGTTTCGATAGTATACTCTGGGTAATGCTCGGTACCACTTTGGGGATGATGCTGGCCAATGCACCTGCGGTATTTCTAGGAGATAAACTGGCGAACAGGCTGCCGATCAGCCTGATTCATAAAATTGGCGCGGCCATTTTCCTGGTGATTGGTGTCGCCACTCTGCTTCAATATTATTTATTTTAAAAATACAGTAATAATTGCATGAATCCTGAGCTAAAAACTCAGGATTTTTTATGCCTAAAATAAGCTTAAAACTTTGATAAGTAGTGTGATATGGCCAGTTTTATTGATTGTAAGTTCAACTAAATACTTATATGTTATATGGGTATAAAACAGCACTTTTAAATTTAAATCGGGGAATATATACATGGTTTTTGAACGCACCACATCGCAGGTCCTGTTTGATAACGGGACACATAAATGCATCAGTTTTACCAGTCTGGTCAAAGGTGAAGGCGTTCAGGCAAACCAGTTTTTAATCATTGATAACGAGCGGGCGGCGGTACTCGATCCGGGTGGTGATCTCACCTATGTTCCACTGACCATGGAACTGAATAAATACACCCGGTTGACCAATCTGGATTATGTCATGGCCTCGCATCAGGATCCTGACATCATTACTTCGATGCCACGCTGGCTGGTATATACCGATGCCAAAGTGGTGGCTTCCAAGCTCTGGGCGCGTTTTTTGCCACATTTAAACTCGGCCTTTATGAGTGACCGGATGAAAGGCAACTGGCTGGATCGGCTGGTCGAGCTCCCGGATCACGGCCAGATCATTCCCCTGGGCAATGCCAATATCGTGGCGGTGCCAGCGCATTTTCTGCATTCGGTGGGCAATTTCCAGTTTTATGATCCGATTGCCAAGATCCTGTTTTCGGGAGATATGGGTGCATCGATGGTCGATGATGCTGCCAAACCATTGGAAAACTTTGCGGCGCATATCCCAAAAATGAAAAGCTTTCATCAGCGTTATATGTGCAATAACAAGGTGATTCGTCTTTGGGTGAACATGGTGCGGGGCATGGATATCGAGATGATTGTGCCGCAGCATGGCACGCCTTTTATGGGTAAAGAGCAGATCACCCAGTTTCTGGATTGGATTGAAACGCTGCAATGTGGCACCGACCTGATGGACGAAACTGTTTTTACCTGTCCTGAATAGTTCACAGAAAAATAAAATTTTTCTTGTGTAGAAAAACAACATTTTTTATATTTCTTCTCCAAAAAACTTTTTTTTGATCATGAGAACTTATAAGAAATGTTATCTCAAGTTCCAACACCAGATGCATGTTTAAGCTGCGGGGCGTGCTGCGCCTATTTCAGGGTTTCGTTTTACTGGGCTGAAGGGATTCATATGCCTGAGCATTATACGGAACCTGTAACAGCAGTTTATTCATGTATGGCTGGAACCAATCAAAAAAATCCACGCTGTATTGCACTGGATGGCACCATTGGCCAGCAGGTCAGTTGCGGTATGTACGAGCTGCGCAGTTCATCCTGCAAAGAAGTACAGATCGCCGATGATCAATGCAATAAAGCCCGTTTGGCACATAATATGTTGCCTTTTATTCAGATTGAAAATGATGAAGCTGACAATGATGACAGTTTTGAATACGTCAGCTAAATCGACCCAAAGCAGAGTTTAGGCTCTGCTTTTTAGCTTTTCAAAGTATCGGGATTGAGTTCAAGCATCAGACTACTGTGGTCAGTTCTTTTCTGATGTCGTAGTTCTCAAATTGATTCACTGGAAAAAATCCAGCCCTCAAAACTATTTTAATGCAAAAATAATTTTGCAATTGCAATGAAATTTAAGTCGATATTTGTTTATAATAGTGCACGGAAATTACCAGTGAGACTGTTATGTTGACCATCGTTCAAGACGCGTTAACCTTCGATGATGTCCTATTACTCCCTGCCTATTCTACTGTTCTCCCAAAAGATGTCTCTCTAAAGACACGCCTGACCCGTGGCATTAACCTGAATATTCCTCTTGTGTCTGCAGCGATGGATACGGTGACTGAGTCCCGTATGGCAATTGCAATGGCGCAAAACGGTGGTATCGGTATTTTGCACAAGAACATGGATATCGCTGTTCAGGCTGCAGAAGTGCGCCGTGTGAAAAAATTCGAAGCGGGTATGGTCAAAGACCCGATTACAGTTACTCCTGAAACCACAGTACGTGAATTGATTGCTTTGACTCAAGCCAACAATATCAGTGGTGTACCAGTGGTGAAAGATGGCAAAGTGGTCGGTATTGTCACCGGTCGCGATACACGCTTTGAAACCAATCTTGAGCAGCCAGTCAGCAACATCATGACTGGTCAGGATCGTCTGGTAACAGTTCGCGAAGGCGAATCGAAAGAAAATATCCAAGCCTTATTACAGCAGCACCGTATTGAAAAAGTATTGGTGGTGAATGATCAGCAAGAGCTGAAAGGCTTGATTACGGTGACAGATTTCCGTAAAGCTGAACTTTATCCAAACAGCTGTAAAGATGATTTAGGTCGTCTACGTGTCGGTGCTGCAGTCGGTACCGGTGCAGAAACTCCAAGCCGTGTTGAAGCGCTGGTTGAAGCCGGTGTCGATGCGATTGTTGTCGATACAGCACATGGTCATTCTGCGGGTGTGATCGAGCGGGTACGTTGGGTGAAAGCCAACTATCCACAAGTTCAGGTGATTGGCGGTAACATCGCAACTGGCGATGCTGCATTGGCCTTACTTGATGCAGGTGCGGATGCGGTTAAAGTCGGGATTGGTCCGGGTTCAATCTGTACCACACGTATTGTGGCCGGTATTGGTATGCCGCAAATTTCTGCAATCGATTCTGTGGCCAATGCGCTGAAAGATCAGATTCCGTTGATCGCGGATGGTGGTATCCGTTTCTCTGGCGATATGGCCAAAGCGATTGGTGCGGGTGCAAGTACCATTATGGTTGGTTCATTGATGGCCGGTACTGAAGAAGCACCGGGCGAAGTTGAATTCTTCCAAGGCCGTTACTACAAAGCCTACCGCGGTATGGGTTCGTTGGGTGCCATGGCGGGTGCAACCGGTTCGGCTGACCGTTACTTCCAGGACTCTAAAGCCGGTGCCGAGAAACTGGTTCCTGAAGGCATTGAAGGTCGCGTACCGTACAAAGGTCCAATGGGCAATATCGTGCATCAGATGATGGGCGGCCTACGTTCTTCGATGGGTTATACCGGTTCTGCCGTGATTGAAGACCTGCGTCAAAATGCCAAGTTTGTGAAAATCACTTCTGCCGGTATGTCGGAATCACATGTGCATGATGTGACCATTACCAAAGAAGCACCCAACTATCGCGTGGGTTAATCTCCTGTGATTTAAAATTTTTAAAAGCCGTCATGCAAATGACGGCTTTTTTATTTTGGTGTAAAGTGTGGCACAGGGAAAAAATGGGTGAGATCAATCATCCGCTAAGAAGTGAGATAAAGATGAGTTATTTTGGTACGGATGGTATTCGTGGAAAGTTTGGCGAATTGCCGATTACCCCTGAGTTTGCCCTGAAATTGGGGTTTGCAGCCGGTAAGGTTTTAAAGCGTCATAGTAAAAAAGCCAAGCCCTTGGTGGTTTTGGGTAAAGATACCCGTTTGTCTGGCTATATTCTGGAAGCCGCCTTGCAGGCAGGTTTAAATGCGGCTGGTGTCTATGTTCATCTTTTAGGCCCATTACCAACACCGGCGATTGCCCATTTGACCCGTGCCTTGCATGCCAGCCTGGGAATTGTAATTTCTGCTTCGCATAATCCGTATTTCGATAACGGTATTAAGTTTTTCTCGGCGGAAGGCAAGAAATTACCGGATGCCTTGCAAGAAGAAATCAATCAGGAACTCGAACAAGATTTCATCATTGAAGATACCGCGAGCCTGGGTAAAAGTATCCGGGTCAAAGATGCCAATGGTCGCTATATTGAATTCTGTAAATCGACTTTCCCCTATCATCTGGACTTGAATGAACTCACCATTGTGGTGGATTGTGCCAATGGTGCAGCCTATAACGTGGGGCCTGCCGTGTTCCGTGAACTGGGTGCCAAAGTCATTGCAATTCATGATGAACCGACAGGTTTGAATATTAATGATAATTGCGGTTCCACCCATCCTGAAAGCTTGCAACAGGCAGTACTTGAGCATAAAGCGGATCTGGGCGTTGCGTTTGATGGCGATGCCGACCGTGTAGTTCTGGTGGATAAGTCTGGAAAGCTGATTGATGGCGATCATATTCTGTATATTCTTGCCACGCAAAGCTCGAAAAAGCCGGCAGGTATCGTCGGCACCTTAATGAGTAATATGGCACTGGAACTGGCACTGGAAAAAGCGCAAGTGCCATTATTACGTGCCAAAGTCGGCGACCGTTATGTGTTGCAAGGTCTGGAAGAAAATGGCTGGACGATTGGTGGCGAGCCTTCTGGGCACATTCTGACTCTGGACAAGAGCACCACAGGCGATGCGATCATTGCCGCCTTGCAAGTGTTGACAGTCATGGTTGAACAGAAGAAAGCCCTGCATGAGCTGGTGGCTGATTTTCAACTGTTGCCAAATGTCCTGGTCAATGTGCGTTTAGATGCCATGTTTGATCCTTATTCAGTACCGGCCTTGGCCGCTGAATTTGAAAAAGCCGAACAGCAGCTTAAAGGGCGTGGCCGCTTGTTGATTCGTAAATCAGGCACTGAACCGGTGATTCGTGTCATGGTGGAAGGCGAAGATTTAAGTGAAGTGACTGCACTGGCAAATTCATTAGCTGATGCTGTACGTGCCAATGCCGCTTAGAGGAAGAAAGAATGAGTGATCTGATCAAAGATCTGAGTGAGCTACGCCTGAATTATCAGAAAGGCGAGCTGCAAGAACAGCAGGTCAACCCGAATCCGCATATGCAGTTCTTGCAATGGTTTAACCATGCACTAGAAGCGAAGCTGCATGAACCCTATGCCATGTCATTGGCAACGGCGGATGCTCAAGGTCGTCCGCATGTGCGTACCGTATTACTGCGCGGGGCGACTGAAGCCGGCTATGACTTCTATACCAATTATGACAGCCAAAAAGGTTTGGATCTGGCCGAAAATCCGTATGCTGAATTATTGTTCTATTGGCAGGATCAGGAACGTCAGATTCGGGTGAGTGGTAAAGTCATCAAGATTTCTGAACAGGAGTCGACTGATTACTATCATAAACGCCCACGTGACAGCCAGATTGCTGCGCATATCAGCACCCCGCAAAGTGGGGTAATTGCCAGCCGTGAAGAGCTGCAACAGCGTTTCTGGGATTTGCATAATCAGGTGGCGAATCAGCAACAGCTGGATAAACCGGAGTTTTGGGGCGGTTATCGTCTCGAACCCGATTATTATGAATTCTGGCAGGGCCGTCCGAACCGTCTGCATGATCGTTTAAGCTATGAGAAAATTGACGGTGCATGGCAATTGCAACGCTTGATGCCTTGATTATGCCAAAAATCATGCCAAAACTTGACATCAAACAGCGCCCCTTTCTGACCCGTCCTGAAAATTTTCAGGGTGTTCCAGCGTTTGTGGCTGAAATTCTGGCCCGTCGCGGGGTGGAGTCCGAGCAGGAACTTGAGCTTAAACTCAAGCATCTGCTGGCACCGACCATGAAAGGCCTGACGGATGCGATTCAGTTGATCGATCAGGCAATTGATCGTGGCCAGAAAATCGTGATTGTCGGCGATTACGATGCCGATGGTGCAACCAGTACTGCACTCATGGTGCTGGCTCTACGTGATATGGGCGCCAAGGTCGAGTATCTGGTACCAGACCGTTTTAAGTATGGCTATGGTCTGACTGCTGCCATTGCCGATCTGGCTTTCGTCAATTTCACGCCTGATCTGCTGATTACCGTGGACAATGGTATTTCCAGCCATGCAGGAGTGAAACAGGCGCAAGATCATGGTATGCAGGTGATTATTACCGATCATCACCTGACCACCAAGCCGACACCTGAAGCCGAAGCGGTGGTCAATCCGAATCAGCTGGGTTGTGATTTCCCCAGCAAAGCCTTGGCCGGGGTCGGGGTGGCGTTTTATGTGCTGGCCAATCTGTCGACCCATCGCAAAAAACTTGGAAAATCGACCACTCAAATTATTCATTATCTTGATCTGGTGGCACTCGGTACTTATGCCGATGTCGCCAGTCTGGACTATAACAACCGGATTCTGGTCGATGCGGGCCTGAAACGGATTCAGCAAGGGCAGTGCCGCGCAGGGATCAGTGCGCTACTGGATATTGCAAAACGTGATCCGGCAGGTCTAAAAGCGCAAGATCTCGGTTTTGTCTTAGGGCCGCGAATTAATGCAGCCGGACGGATGGAAACCATGGACATCGGGATCGAGTGTCTATTGGCGCCGGATCTGGCAAACGCCTATCCACTGGCCGAACAGTTGAATCAACTGAATGTTGAACGCCGTCAGGTCGAAGCTAAAATCAAGCAGGACGCTTTAAACGAACTTGAGAAAATCCAGCTGGACGAAACTGAATTGCCGGCTGCATTAATCATGTTTGAACAGCATTGGCATCAAGGTGTCATTGGTATTGTGGCGGGGCGTTTAAAAGAGCAATTTCATCGTCCGAGTATTGTCTTTGCGGCAGATGAAGATGGAATACATATCAAGGGTTCAGCGCGTTCGATTGACGGGATTCATATCCGTGATGCGATTGAACAGGTGGCGGAGCAATATCCACATTTAGTCAGTCATTTTGGCGGGCATGCAGCGGCAGCGGGTTTAACCCTGAAAAAAGAAAATTTTGCTGAATTTAAGCAGGTCTTTGAAGCACTGATTGCTACGATGGACGCGGATTTATTCACTGCGACTTTATGGACGGATGGGGAGCTATCCGCTTCGGCTTTCCAGATCGAAACAGTCGATATCCTGCAACATTTAAGTCCGTGGGGGCAAAAATTCCCTCCACCTATTTTTGAAGGGATCTTCAAGATTATGGACTATCGTTGGCTCAAAGATGTACATCTTAAATTACGCGTGGCGTTGGAAAATGGGCAGGTGATTGATGCGATCGCCTTCAATGCAGCCGATAAATATGACTTTGATCCGATGAAAGATACGCGCTTGGTGTATGAGCTGGATAAAAATGTCTTTAATGGCAATGTCAGCCTGCAAATGCGGATTATCCATTTAGAACAATAGGCCATAAAAAACCGCTCAAGTGAGCGGTTTTTTGCTTTTAATCGGAGAGATTAGAAGCGGAATGTACCATTGATACCAAAAGAGTCAGCACCATCAGTAGTCGTGTAGTTCAGACCAGCAGCAATCGCTGGAGTAAAGAATTTTTGTGCACGTACTGAGAATACAGTGTCAAAATCATCTAAAGTTGCATCATTCACTGATACACCCACACTTAAAGTTGGGTCAACATAAAGATCAGCAGCTACGCCATATGCTGTTTCATCACCGAAAGCAGTGGATGCTTCAAAGTTAGCATAGTGATTGCCAACTAAAGTTACATATTTTGCACGTAGAGTAAGAGCAGTATCATCTGCTAATGCAGAAGCAGAGCTAAAAGTATTGATAAAGCCTTTCTTGCCTGCTTGATGAGCATCAATATTTTCTTTTGAAACACCAGCAGCTAAAAGCAAGCCATTGATAGGTAAGTAACCAGCTTCAATAGCATAACCTGTATTGTCATCAGATGCTGTACCGAACTCATCTTCTACAGTAACTTCTGCACGATTAATGCTACCTGAAACATAGAATTGAGAATTTGGAATAAAGAATTCACCATTGATACCTACAGTATCAATTTCAAGTTCAGCTCCTTCATCTTCAGTACTTGCATTGGTGTAAGCTAAACCAATGTTACTTGCTTTGCCTAAGAAAGCTGCTTCAGCAAGAGGTGCATTTTTAACTTGAACTCCGTTTAAATAATATTTTCCACCAATAGAAAAAGTATCTACATCGTCACCAAAGCCATCAATATCTGTATTCTCATATCCAGCATTGATTTCCGCTTGGTAAGCATGTGCAGTTCCTAGGCCAGCAATAAGTGCTGTAGCAAGAGCAAGTTTTTTAAGCATTCAAATTTCTCTCTTTGTTATAAAAATATGACTGTTTGATGAACAGTTGTAACAAATTGTACAGTTTATATCCGCCCCGTCAATGTGCAAAAACTACCTAAATGCTTTTTATACGTGCAAAAAGCCCATCCGAGGATGGGCTTTCTAAGATTGACTTAGTTTTTGTAGGGATTAGAAGCGGTATTTCGCTGCTACACCAAACGAATTGTAGTCATTGTTGAACTGTTCACCAAAGCCGACACGGCCTTCCAGACTCACTTGCTGGTTAATGAACTTACGTGCATTGATACCGAATTCGCTTTTGTCGGTAATATCATTGTTGTGATAATCCGCACCGACACTCAAGGTTTTGTCGATGAAATAATCTGCTGCCAGATTGTATTCATCTAGATCACCAAACGCTGCACCTGCTTCCAAGTTGATATCTTTACCGTTGCTTAAGGTGGTCACATATTTGGCACGTAATGTTGGATCTACGCCATCATCGTTGTCGTTATCCCAACCTTTCACACCCGCCGCAATCAATAGGCCTGGCGCTGGTAAATAACCGACTTCAGCTGCATAAGTGGTTAAATCATTATCTAGATCATCATTGTCTTGCAGATCATGACCATTGACGTTACCGCTGAGGTAGAAGTCAGAATTTGGTACGAAATACTCTGCACCTACACCATAACGATGCGCTTCACCGTCACCAATTTCATTATATTGATATTGGGCACTTACGTTACTGGCACGATCAAGGAAGGCTGCTTCAGCGAGTGGTGCATTACGTGTTTGAACTGGATTGAAGTAATATGTACCATCCACACCGAAAGAACCACTCGTTCCACCGTTGTCAGGATCAACCACTCCTGCTGATGCACCAATTTCTGCCTGGTAAGCATGTGCAGCTGTACCGGTCATCGCTATCGCTGAAAGTAGTGCCGAAGCAATCGCTAATTTTTTCATGGTTACTACCCCTCAAATCGTGAGTTAAAAACATTACACTTTTTGTTACAACTTTCAGTCTAGAGCAATTTCAAAGATCGTCAATCAAAGGAAAGTTACAGCAATGTGAATAGCGTAATCTTATGTAATCTTTTCTAAATAAGTAACTGAATAATAAAATTAAATTTATAATGTAGTGTTTTATTAAAACTGTGTAGATATTGTGGAATGTATTGAATTTGCTGATTTTTTATTCAATTTGGTAGGTTTTTTTAGACGATAAAATTAAGTGAAAAAGTATATTTTGATAATGAATGCGAGACGTGAAATCCGATCAAGCTTCAGATCAAAACGACATTTAATAACCGATTCAATTGTCAAAAATTTTCTGACGAAAACATAACTCTAAATTGGGATGACATTCGAGCTTTGGACTGGATCCATCACACTGAAATAGCAGAAATAGACTGTGCTATAATATGGGGCTAAATAATTTGTGCCTAATTTTGATTGAGAGTAATTCACGTGGAAATTAATCCGTATCTAAACCAATTAAAAGACTTAAACGAACGTGGTCAAACACTACGGGGGTATCTTTGACTACGATCTGAAAAAAGAGCGTTTAGAAGAAGTCCTGCGTGAATTAGAAGATCCCACCATCTGGAATGACCAGAGTCGTGCCCAGGCCATGGCCAAAGAAAAAGGCGAACTTGAGAACGTATTAAATGTGCTGGATGGTTTGACCACACAGCTTGAAGATGCGCAGGCCTTGCTTGATCTGGCAGTGGAAGCGGATGATGAAGGCTTACTGGAAGATGTACAGGCTGAACTGACTACAGCTGAAGAAGAACTGGCTAAACTTGAATTCCGTCGTATGTTCAACAATCCGATGGATCCTAATCCTTGTTATTTAGAAATTCAGGCCGGTTCGGGTGGTACTGAAGCGCAGGACTGGGCATCCATGCTCATGCGGATGTACCTGCGCTGGATTGAACGTCATGGCTTTAAAGCAGAAATCATGGAAGAATCGGACGGCGATGTCGCAGGGCTTAAATCAGCGACGATTCGTGTAGACGGTGAATATGCCTATGGCTGGTTACGTACCGAGTCAGGCGTACATCGTTTAGTGCGTAAATCGCCATTTGACTCGGGCAACCGTCGTCATACCTCATTCTCGGCTGTGTTTGTTTCGCCTGAAGTCGATGACAATATTGAGATCGAAATTAATCCGGCAGATGTGCGTACCGATACCTATCGTGCATCGGGTGCCGGTGGTCAGCATATTAACAAAACGGATTCTGCGGTTCGTTTAACGCATGCACCGACCGGGATTGTAGTGGCCTGTCAGAACCAGCGTTCACAGCATGCCAACCGCGACCATGCTTGGAAGCAGTTACGCGCCAAACTTTATGAACGTGAAATGCAAATTCGTAATGATGCTGCAAAAGCGCTGGAAGATACCAAGTCTGATATCGGCTGGGGAAGCCAGATTCGTTCATACGTTCTGGATGATTCACGTATTAAAGACTTACGTACCAGTGTCGAAAGTTCCAATACCGGCGCGGTTCTGGATGGCGATCTGGATAAATTTATCGAAGCAAGCTTGAAACAGGGCTTGTAAGAAATCGTTTAAGCTTGTAAGAAATCGTTTAAATAGCTGGCGTAACCAAGTTAGTACAGACTGTGACTCTTATATCTAAATTTATCGATATATAAATCGATAAAATGCGATATAATCGGTTTAGATGCTGAAACAAGTTTTGTTACGCCACAGATTGTGATGTACCTATGGATCTTGATCTAATTTTTAAAGCCTTAGCCAATCCGATACGTCGGCAGATTCTGGAATGGTTGAAATCGCCAGAACAATATCTGTCTGTGGAAGAGTGTGGCGGCTTTCAACGCGGGGTCTGTGCAGGGCAGATTGAAAAGTTAGGACAAGTCTCTCAGTCCACCATGTCCAATCATTTGTCTGTCTTGCAGCAGGCCGGTTTAATCACCGCGACCAAGCACGGACAATGGTCTTATTTCTCGCGTAATGAAGCTTTGATTCAGCAATATATCGACTATATGCAACAACACCTTTAATCCAACAGGTGGGAGTACCGATGGCTGAATTAAATTCTCCTTTAACGCTTGGCGCGTTAGAACTTAAAAACCGTGTCATCATGGCGCCGCTTACGCGTAGTCGTGCAACTGACGACCGCGTACCAACGCCAATGATGGCCGAATATTATGCACAACGTGCAAGTGCCGGTTTAATCATTTCTGAAGCCACGGTGATTTCTGAAGAAGCCAATGGTTACCGTAATACTCCTGGTCTCTTTACTGATGCGCAGGTAGCAGGCTGGCAGCAGGTGACTCAAGCGGTACATGACCAAGGTGGCCTGATTGTGGCGCAGCTGTGGCATGTGGGTCGTGTGTCTGATCCAGAACTGTTAAATGGTGAAACGCCAGTATCGGCGAGCAGTGTACAACAGGCCGGTCATGTCAGTTTATTACGTCCAAAACGTCCTTATGTGTTGCCGCGCGCGCTGGAAATTTCTGAAATTCATGCGATTACCGAACAATATAAACAGGCGGCAATTTGCGCCAAAGCTGCCGGTTTTGATGGAGTTGAACTGCATGCCGCCAATGGTTATCTGATTGACCAGTTCCTGCAAACCAAGACCAACCAGCGTGAAGATGAATACGGTGGTTCAGTCGAAAACCGTGCCCGTTTCCTGCTGGAAGTCATGGATGCACTGATTGATGTCTGGGGTGCAGGCCGTGTCGGAATTCATTTGGCACCGCGTGGCGATGAACACGATATGGGCGACAATGATCCACGTGAAACCTTTGGTTATGTGATGGAACAGTTGGGCAAGCGCCAGATCGCGTTCTTCTTTACCCGTGAATATCTGGCGGAAGACAGTATCTCGGAGTATATGAAACAGCGTTCAAACGGCGTGCCGTATATGGCCAATATGCGTTTAAGTCGTGACGATGCGATTGAATTGCTGGCTTCAGGCAAAGCAGATGCGGTAGCTTTTGGTAAGGCTTATATTGCCAATCCGGATTTATACGAGCGCCTACTCGAAGATGCACCGCTAAATGAACTAAAGCTGGAAAATATGATCGGAACCAATGTCGCAGAAGGCTATATTGATTATCCGACATTGGCTGAAGCAGACGCTTTAACTACTGTAGAATAATCTAAAAATGAGCCACATCGATTAACATGTCGATGTGGCTCTGTTATATTTTGTCGATTGAATCTGTTTCGAGGCGCATTTGGCTACTCCATTTTGGTATAACGCAGCGTTAGCTCTGATTAAACCCTTATATCAATCGCGTATTCGTAAACGTGCGACCGATCCTGAACAATTACAACAAGAACTGACAGAACGTTTCGGCCCATTTCAGCCGCCCAAAAATCTGCATGCCATCTGGTTTCATGTGGTCTCGGTCGGTGAGACCAATGCTGCCCAGCCTCTCATCGAACATTATTTAAAATCGGGTCATCCGGTGCTGGTCACCAATACCACCAAAACCGGTCAGGCACGGGCCAAATCACTTTTTTTAAAAGCACCTTATCTGGATTTATTTCAAGCGGTCTATTTACCTGCTGATCAGAAAGTACTGATCCGTGATTTTTATCAGCAGTATCAGCCAAAACTGTTATTGCTGATGGAAACCGAGCTTTGGCCGAATCTGCTGGATCAGGCACCAGAGTTTGATGTAGCCACGATTTTGTTAAATGCGCGTCTTTCGGAAAAGTCGGCCAAGGGCTATGCCAGGGTTAAAGGTCTGACCCGGAGCATGCTACAGCAGTTAAGTCAGCTTTTGGCACAAGATACTGCCACCCAGCAGCGTTATATCGAGTTGGGGATCACCGCCGAAAAAACCCAGGTTTTGGGCAATATCAAATTTGATATTACTGCACCACAAAGTTTTGTAGAACATGCTGCAAACTTAAAGCAAGCATGGCAACTGGCAGGTCGCAAAATTATGATACTGGCCAGTACCCATGCGCCTGAAGAAAAAGAAATTCTAAGCGCTTTAAAATCGGCTTTAGATAGCAACCCAAAACTTTTATGTATCGTCGTACCCCGTCATCCGGAACGTTTTGATGAGGTGTTTCAGGCTGCACAGAGTTTAAATTTAATAACTCAGCGCCGTAGTTTGGCCCAGAACATTGAAGCAGATACCCAGGTTTATCTGGCGGACTCGATGGGGGAAATGTGGCTCTGGTATGCTTTGAGTCAGGCCTGTTATGTCGGTGGCTCGCTGAATGAGCCGGGTGGCGGGCATAATATTCTGGAGCCGATTGCCTTGAATGTACCGACTGTTTTAGGCAAAAACTATTTTAATTTTCAGACCATCGTCGATGAATTCGCTCAAGCAGATGCAGTAGAAGTTGTGCAGGATGCGCAGCAGGCGGCAGAGGTATTGCTGGAACTTTTGCAAGATCAAATCAAGGCACAACGTTTAAATACAGCAGCGCAGAGAATTATGCAGTTAAATACGGGATCGCTTGCCAAGCATATTCAGGTGATTGATCGGTATCTTTAATTTATATTGATAAGTAACAGATATTGGATTTACCAAGACGGCAGGGATGCCGTCATTAGGCTGTGTAGATTGAAGTTTTTTCAATATTTCTAAGCTGGCTTATCTAGCCTACTTTTCGAAGATGAAAAGTAGCAAAAATCTTTTGTATCCCTGAAGGAATGTGCTTCTCCCTCAGAGATACGCGCGACATCCATGTCGCCACCCTCTAGCGGATAGAGGTCATTCAACAGTTCTTCGGTATAAAATCTTCTATGAATATTGTCCTGCTTGACCATCGACAAACACAATCGGATCTCTGGACGATTTCAGCGAAACGTCAACTGGAACATTTACAGCAGCATGTGCAGATTCAGGTTGGAGATACCTTAAAAGTGGGAGTGCTGGAAGGTCAGCGCTATCTCACCGAGATTGTCGAGATTTCTGAAAAGGCAGTGCGACTAAAACCGCTTCAAGAGGATACTGTTCCAAAAAAATTACCCGTAACTTTAATTGTGGCCTTGCCACGGCCGAAAGTGCTGCGCCGTCTGATCATGGACAGTGTCACTTTGGGCGTGGAAAAAATCATTTTACTGCATAGCTACCGCGTCGATAAAAGCTACTGGCAAACCCCATTTTTACAGCAGTTAAATCATTATATCGAGCTGGGACTGGAACAGGCCGGGGATACAATAGCTCCGAAAATCGAGCTGTATAAACGTTTTAAGCCTTTTGTTGAAGATATTTTGCCGGGTTTGATTACGGCTGACCGACCCGCTTATGTGGCACATCCTTATGCCGAACAATCCATGCCTTTTGCGATTCCGCATCCTTGTACGATGATCATCGGCCCGGAAGGCGGATTCATTCCTTATGAAGTAGATTTACTGGTTAAAAACGGCTGTCAGGCTGTGAGTCTGGGCAACCGTATTCTCCGCACTGAAACCGTGATTCCCTATGTTCTAGGTCGACTGTTTAGCACGAGCTGAGGCATCTTCATTGCCTTCGCCGCGATAGACTTTGACTTCCTGTACCGGATAAGGAATTGAAATATGATGTTCGGCAAATGCCTGAATCACGCGTTCCTGCACCGCACTGATTGAGGTTCCTGTGCCTGTCTCAGTGGTATCGACCCACCAGAGCGCTTTTAAGGTAATGGAAAAATCAGCCAGCGCCGTGACATTGACACTAAAGCCCGGCTGACTGAGGATGGTCGGGTCTTTATCTAAAATGGCGGTAATCAGGTCTTTGGCTTTCTGGATATCATCTTCATAGCCAATGCCCACTACAAACTCACAGCGACGGCGGGTATAGGCCGTGTTTACCGTCACGGCACTGGTATAGACCGTGGCATTGGGAATCACGATACGGCGGCCATCCGGTGAACGCAAAAAAGTCGCACGAATCTGGATATCTTCGACTGTGCCTTCCATGCCATTGACGATAATATCATCGCCAATCTTGAATGGTTCACCGAGTAAAATCAGCACACCAGAAAGCAGGTTCTGGAAAATATCCTTGAAGGCAAAACCGATCGCGACCGAACCAATTCCGAGGGCACTCATCAGCTGACCCGGGGTAAAGCCAGGAACCGCAATGACCAGTCCAATCAGAATGCCAAAGAAAATAATAAAGGTACTACCGACACGGTTCAGGACCAATACCAGATTCTGGCGGGTATAAGAGCGGTTTTCCAAAGTTTTACGTACGAAAAACTTGAAGACTTTGGAGAGTAACCAGAAAATCGTAATCACGATTAGCGCGATACAGAAATAAGGCACACGCTCCCAGAAGCCTTCCATGATCTTGTCAATGGTGCTGTAGGCATCATTATACTTGGCGGTATGTTCAATCACGGTCTGGGTCGTTTTCTCAGTTGCCTGATGTAACAACTCCGTGGTGCCCTCTGTTACCTGGCTTAAGGTATTGTTTTGCTCTGCCACAAAAATTCCACAATTCAAATTTTGCCTATTCTGCCTATTTTGCCTGATGTTCAGCAAAAAATTAATAAGGGCTCGAAGTCACCAGTGGATATTTTCTAAAAATAACGGCGCTGTTGTTAAAAGTATTTGGTGGTTTTTTGCATCATTTCCGTGGGGGTAGGTGACTGTTCTTCACCGCTCATATAACTGAATAAAGCGATAGATCCCAACAGGCTAAGCAGGGTCAGGATAATCATCAACCAGGCCAGCATCTTTTCCCAGAGCAGGGTCATCCGTGCCGGACCGTAGTCATTTATGCCGCGATCTCCCGAACCAAAAACGATATAAAGCCATACAAAAATGTTCACCAAGGGCAGCAACAGCAGCAGCGCCCACCAGCCACTGCGGTTCATGTCATGCAAACGGCGAACGGTCACCACTAAAGCGAAATAGGCATAGACCAGAATCATGATCAGCACGCCGATACCGGCCAAGCCTTGTAGTGAAAGCAGCCAGTTAGAATCCATTGAATGGACTGCAATATTCACAATATCAATACTTAAGCCCAGCGCAATACTGCTAAACAGGAAGATGAAATGTAGAAATGCTGACCACGCAATAAAACTCAGACGCCCGAAACGGCCTTTTATCGACAAGGGATGATCCGTTGCCACTAAAGCGGGAGGGGTGAAATAGGGAGATTCTGGCGATTTCATAAATATGATCCTGAACTGAACAAAATGAAATAAGAGCGAGAGCTAAATTCTATTTTTTAAAGGGCATTGCTACAGATCATACACAGTTATGCAGAATATTCTGTACTGTAAGTTGTGCTTTATTTTGTTTGAATTTGAATAAATAATCTACGACGAAAGCAGGATTGCCGGATTCGAAATAAGCAGGCCATACTGCCATTATGCATAAAAAACAATCAACAACACAGCATTAACCTCTCGTGATGAGATAGAACAAAATCAAGGAAGTGACATATGCAAGAGATCTATCCAGTACCCGAAGATTTTAAAAAAACAGCACGCACGCTTGAAGACCAGTATTTCGAACGTTATCAACATTCCATCGAGCAGCCAGAAGCATTCTGGACAGAACAGGCACAACGTCTGGACTGGATCAAGCCTTTTACCCAAGTCAAAAATACCAGTTTCGATCCCGACAATTTTAAAATTGAATGGTTTGCTGATGGTCAGCTCAATGTCAGCGCCAACTGTCTGGACCGTCATCTGAAAGAACATCCCTATAAGCCGGCCATTATCTGGGAAGGGGATCATCCTTCACGGCACAAGATTATTTCTTTTGCCGAGTTGCATGACGAAACCTGCCGTTTCGCCAATGTGCTGAAAAAAAATGGCATTGCTAAAGGCGACCGGGTGATGCTGTACATGCCCATGGTCTCTGAAGCCGCGATTGCCATGCTGGCCTGCGCGCGCATCGGGGCGGTGCATTGCGTGGTATTTGGTGGGTTTTCACCGGATTCTCTGGCCAGCCGGATTGAAGACTGTCAGGCCAAAATGGTGATTACGGCCGATTCCGGTATGCGCGGCGGGAAACCGATTCCGCTGAAAGCCAATGTTGATGAAGCCCTGAAACTGGCTGGTACAGACTCCATTCAAAATGTAATAGTGGTACATCGCACCGGCAACCCGATTGAAATGCAGGAAGGTCGCGACCTGTGGTATCACATGGAAATCATGTCGGTGAATGACATTTGCCCACCGGAACCGATGAATGCCGAAGATCCGCTATTTATCCTGTATACCTCAGGTTCGACCGGCAAGCCCAAGGGCGTGATGCATACCACGGGCGGTTATTTGACTTATGTGAATTGCAGTTTCCGCGAAGTGTTTGACATCAAACAGGATGATATCTTTTGGTGTACCGCAGATGTCGGCTGGATTACCGGACATTCCTATGTGCTGTATGGCCCCCTGTCGAATGGCACCACGACTCTTATGTTCGAGGGTGTTCCGCAGTATCCGAGCTGGGCGCGTACCGGACACATTGTCGATAAGCATAACGTCACCATTCTCTATACCGCACCGACAGCCATCCGCGCCATGATGCGTGAAGGCGATGCCTTTGTGCGGGAAAGTGACCGCAGCAGCCTGAGAATTTTAGGTTCGGTGGGTGAGCCGATCAATCCTGAAGCCTGGAACTGGTATTACACCGTGGTCGGTGAAAGTCGCTGTCCCGTCATTGATACCTGGTGGCAGACGGAAACCGGCGGTTTTATGATTACGCCATTGCCAGGCGCGACTGATTTGAAACCGGGTTCTGCAACACGGCCTTTCTTTGGGGTACAACCTGCGATTGTCGATGCAGATGGCAAGGAGCTGGAAGGCGAAGCTGAAGGCAATCTGGTGATTAAAGATTCCTGGCCGGGCCAGATGCGAACCATCTGGGGTGATCCGGAACGTTTTATCGAAGCCTATTTCTCGACTTATCCGGGTACTTATTTTACCGGAGATGGCGCGCGTCGCGATAAAGACGGTTATTACTGGATTACTGGCCGGGTCGATGATGTGCTGAATGTGTCCGGACACCGTTTAGGCACAGCTGAAGTTGAAAGTGCGTTGGTGGCCCATGAAGCAGTGGCTGAGGCTGCTGTGGTGGGTATGCCGCATGACATTAAAGGGCAGGGAATTTGTGCCTTTGTCACCTTACAGGCCGACGTGACCAGTTCAGATGAATTGCGTGCTGAACTGGTGAGCTGGGTGCGCAAGATTTTGGGGCCAGTGGCGACACCTGACGCACTGTACTGGGCACCAGCTTTGCCCAAAACCCGTTCAGGGAAAATCATGCGCCGGATCTTGAGAAAGATTGCAGCCAATGAGCTGGATAGCCTGGGCGATACCTCGACATTGGCTGAACCACAAGTGGTGGATCATCTGATTGCAGAAGTACAAGCCAATCCTCGTTAAATAGCTAAAGTCCACAAGCAAAATACCGGCTGCACGCAGCCGGTATTTTTAGATCAGGAATAAGCTCTGCATGCTTTCGAATATAGCGCAACGTCTTGATCTGCTAAGCTGCCCACATGCTGAACATGAGTTAAAATAATGAATGTACGATCACCATATTTAGATCAATCTCCTGTCGATATTGCCCAGAAACTGGCAGAACAATTTGCCCAAACTGCCGCAGTGCGAGACAAGCAGGGCGGTAATCCCAAGCATGAACGAGACCTGATCCGTAACAGTGGTCTGCTCGGCTTGTCTATTCCTGTTGCCTATGGTGGACAGGGTGCAGACTGGCGGACAATTTTTAAAACCATTCAGACCCTGGCGCAGGTCGATAGCTCTCTGGCGCATATTTATGGATTTCATCATTTATTGATTGCCACCGTACAGCTATTTTCCCAACCCGAGCAATATGGCAAATGGTTTGCACAGACTGTCCAAAATAATCTGTTCTGGGGCAATACTCTCAATCCGCTGGATCGTCGTACCACGGCAACTCAAGTCTCAGAACATGAATATATTTTCCATGGTGATAAAAGCTTTTGTTCTGGTTCGATCGATTCGGATATGTTGCTGTGTTCAGGTTATAACGAAGCAGGAAAATTGCTGATTGGCGTGATTCCTACCCAGCGACAGGGTGTGAGCTTTCTAGGCGACTGGAACAATATGGGCCAGCGCCAGACTGACAGCGGCACCAGTCATTTTGAACAGGTCAACATTCACCGGGATGAATTGCTGCTCAATCCGGGGCCACTGAGTACGCCGTATTCCAGTTTACGTCCATTGATTGCGCAGCTGATATTTGTGCATATGTTTCTCGGTGTCGCCGAAGGGGCTTTTGAAGTTGCCAAACAGACCGTACAAACCCAAAAAGCCTGGTCAAAATCCTTGGCTGAACATGCAGTGAATGATCCTTTTACCCAAAAGCATTTTGCCGAGTTTTATGTGCAGCTGGAAAGCGTGCGTTTATTGGCAGATCAAGCCATTCAGACCTTGCAGAAAGCTTGGAATATCGGCCCTGATCTGACTGCCGAGCAGCGTGGTGAAGTCTCGATTGCGATTGCCACCGCCAAAATTGCCGCGACCAATAGCTCTTTATATATCACCCAGAATATTTTTCAGGTCATGGGTGCACGGGCAACGACTGCGCAACTGAATCTGGACCGGTTCTGGCGTAATGTTCGGACTCAAACCTTGCATGATCCGGTGGATTATAAATATCAGGAAGTGGGGGAATGGGTGCTGACCGGAAAAGTGCCTGATCCAAGTTTTTATTCCTGATCCTAATAATAAAACAGCCTCTATATGAGAAGCTGTTTTATTATTTTTAAGATGACGGGTCTTTTTTAAAGCTGCTTAAAAGCCTCGATTGCCCGGACACGGGAAGATTTTAAATCCACAAGCGGTTTTGGATAGTCCAGTTCACGGTCAGGGTTTTTGGCGTAGGGTTCATGAATGCTTTTGGCATCCAGATGCGCCAGTTCAGGCACCCACTGACGGATATAATCCCCATTCGGGTCGAACTTCTGTGACTGGCTGACCGGATTGAAAATCCGGAAATAAGGCACCGCATCCATACCCGTCGAAGCACACCATTGCCATCCGCCATTATTGGCTGCCAGATCACCATCAATCAGCTGCTGCATGAACCAGCTTTCTCCCAAACGCCAATCGATCAGCAGGTTTTTGCACAGGAACATCGCGGTAATCATGCGCACCCGATTATGCATCCAGCCGGTGGCGAGTAGCTGCCGCATCCCGGCATCGACAATCGGAATTCCAGTTTGTCCTTGTTGCCAGGCTGCCAAATCTTCAGGTGCATGCCGCCACTGGATTTTATCGGTATTTTCTTTAAACGGGCGATGTCTGGAAACGCGGGGAAAATCGAACAGGGTATGCTGATAAAACTCACGCCACAGCAGTTCATCCAGCCAGGTTTGTTGACCGAGATCATCGATCTGGAAATAGCCATGATGTTGTTTAAACAGCGCCTGAATGCACTGGCGGATCGAGAGAATGCCGATATTTAAATAAGGCGAGAGTTGACTGGTGCCATTAAGCGCTGGAATATCACGATCTGTTTGATAGCTGCTTAAGCGGTCTTTGATAAAATCATCCAGCATCTGTAGGGCATGAGTTTCATCTACGGGCCAAAGTTTTTCAGAATTTTCTATTGAATAGCGACCCGCAAACTTTTCCAGATCAAAATGTGTCAGCTCTGCAGGCAATTCGAGCAAGTCCTGAGACGCAATCACAGGATAAGCAGAAGGCACATCTAGAATCAGCCGCTCATAGCATTTTTTCTTAAAGGCACTATAGACTTGATAGGGTTGATTGGACTGATTGCGGATACTCGCCAATGGAAAGAGGGTGCGATCATGATACAGCTCGACCCGAATCTGCTGCTGTTCTAGTCGTTGCTGAACCTTGAAATCACGCTGTAGTTCATTGACCCCAACTTCAATATGTGCATGCACGCTATCAATCTGCAAGTTTTGGCAGAGTGCTAACATCTCATCAGCAAGATTACGCCACAAGCCGACTTCTCGCACAATTAAAGGAATATTCAGTTGTTCTAGTTGCTGTTTGAAAACCTGTAGCCGTCGCAGATAAAAATCGATTTTGATCGGCGCATCTTGATGTAACTGCCATTGCTCAGGAGAAAGCACCACCAAAGCCACACAGGGGCCTTGTTGAGTGGCATGCCACAAAGCGGCATGGTCTTGAATTCGAAGGTCTTGGCGAAACCAGATCAGATGCATGGTACTTTCTTAAATCAGGGAGTTAGCCTGCATTTTAGGCAATCTGCTACCGATGGAATAGTATTAAAATATTAATATGATAGGAGACTGATTTTTGCACGTACCAGTCTCTTTATACCATTAAGCTTTGGCTTGATAAATATTTTCCAGAGTATCCACCAAAGTACGGGTCATCTGGTCAATTTCATAATTCACTGTATCGCCCACCTGGATGTGCTTCCAGGTGGTCAGACGCAAGGTTTCTGGAATCAGGTCAATCGAAATTTCACTGTGGGCACGATCGACACGGTTCACGGTCAGGCTGCAGCCATTTAGCCCGATAAAGCCTTTTAGGAAGAAGTACTTGATATTGCCCTCTGGAATCTGTAAATCGATATGCAGGGTTTCACCGCGAGCTTCAATCTGGATGACCTTAGCCCTGCCTTCAATATGGCCATACAGATTATGTCCACCGTTTTCTGCACCGACTTTGGCAGAGCGTTCAATATTCACTTCATCACCAATTTTTAAGGCTTTCAAGGTGGTAAGCGCCAAGGTGACATTGGAAATATCAAAATGAATCTGTTTCTGCGCCCGGTCAATCGTGGTCACCGTGAGACAGACACCATTTACTGCCACACTGGCGCCAATAAACACATCTGCAAAAAAGCCGTGCTGATCACTGACCAACAGGGTAATAAAACCATCGCCTTTGCGAATCTCGATGACCTGTTCCAGGCCTTGGACAATACCGGTATACATAGTTAAAACGTCTATTCTTGCAATTGCATCCCATTGTAGGCAGGAAAGCTAAATCCGGCTAGCGTTTTACTGGACTGCTTGGTTTCTGTCCGGATAAAAAACCCCTCAAGCCGAGCCTTGAGGGGAAAATTTGCAATGTGCCGTCATTATTATAATATTTGGGCATAAGCACCACTTAGATTTAAGCGGATTTAGCCTGCACAACCTGCTGTTGTTGTACTTCTAGCTCACGCACCAATGGCAACACCTTTTCTCCAAAATATTCAACTTCTTCAACACAGTGCAAGAAACCGGAAAGCACCAGATCGACTCCAATATTTTTTAACAGCACAATACGCTCAGCAATTTGTTGCGGTGTGCCAATTAAATTGGTCTTGAAACCGTCGTTATACTGGACTAAATCTTCAAAACTTGATTTTGCCCAGTTGCCTTCGCCTTCAGTTGTCGAGGCACCGGCTTCACGTGTCGCTTCAGCAAAATTTTTCACTGCTTTGATATTGGCCTTATCAATAATTTCCTGTAAAACCGCTTTGGCTTGTTCTTCAGTATCACGTGCGATGATAAAGGCATTGACCCCAATTTTCACAGTGTGATTATTGGCTTGGGCTTTTTCGCGAATATCATCAATCTGTTTTTTCAGCTCTTCAGGGGTGTTGCCATTGGTGAAATACCAGTCTGAAACACGTGAAGCCATATCACGCGCCGCACGTGAACTGCCACCCTGAAAAATCTCGACCGGTTTATCCGGGAGCGGTTGTGGGCGTAAGGTATAGTCTTTAAATTGATAGAACTTGCCATCAAAATTAAAGTGATCCGTATTCCAGATTCCGCGCAAACTGCGAATAAACTCTTCTGAACGGGCATAACGCTGGTCATGCTCTGGCCATGCTTCGCCAATCGCATCAAATTCGCCACGGAACCAGCCACTGACCACGTTAATCGCAATCCGGCCATTGCTGAGCTGGTTAATGCTGGCCAATTGTTTTGCCGCAAGCGCAGGTTTCCACGGCCCGGGTAAAATTGCTGCAATTAACTTGATCTTGCTGGTTTGTGCGAGCAAGGCATGACTGAAGCTGACAGATTCATGCTGGTTTTCTGCACCATAGCTTGACGCAAAACGAATCTGGGTCAGGCCATATTCAAAACCGCTTTTTTCTGCTGCTTGTGCCAGACGCACGTTATATTCATAGCTCCAGTCGGTACGCTGTTCGATGGTACTGACGACAAAACCGCCACTGACATTCGGAACCCAATATGCAAATTTGATGTCTTGCTGTATTTGCTGTTGTGACATATTTCAACCCTCGAAGTGAAAATCGCTGATCAAGCAACTTGCGTTTGCGCTGATTTTTTACTGTGCAAGCGGGATTCTGCTGCATCCAGACTTGGTACAGCCGCAGAGGGCAACACTTCTTCTTGTTCGATTTGTTTATTGATGCTCAAGTTCTGGTTGGCCTGTTGGGTTTTTGCTTTAATGACTTCGGCACGTTGTCCTTTGGCCGGTGCCCATTCCAGAATAGGCAGGGCACGTGCTACTGCCAGGGTAATACGATCGCGGAGCAATTCACTGTGAATGGTATATTCAGGAGTGAAATCACGATCAGTCGCATACACGCCAATCGGTAAAGTCTGAGCCTGGAAAAAGCTGAATAATGGACGTAATTGATGTTCGAGCACCAGCGCATGTCGGTCACTACCACCTGAAGCCGCTAAAAGTACCGGTACATCGACCAGTGCAGTCTGCTCGACAAAATCAAAGAAATGTTTAAACAAGCCGGTAAATGAAGCGCGATATACGGGTGTACCAACAATCAGTGCATCTGCAGCTTCGACGGCGGCCAGATCATCCTGAACGCGCTGCGGTAATTGATTACGATAAATCGCACCACCCAGGAGCGAACCAATTTCACTAAATTTAATAAAATGTACATGAATTGGTGTCGCTTCACCCAGTTCATCAATAATGGCCTGAACCAAGGCTTCAGTTTTAGACGGATGATTTAAACCACCCGATACGGCAACAATATTTAAGGGTTTTTGCGCATTAAAATTAGACATGTTTAGAACCTGAAAAATAGGAGTAATCTCGGAATGTCCTTATTAATCCCGATTCAGTGCCGGGCTGTAAAATAACGAAAAGCTGAAAAGTTATCTGATTTTTCGATATATGAAAAAAGCCTGGTTTATAAGCATTAATTTTAATATAAGTTTTTGATATGTAGATTTATATTGAATATAGCTAAGCTTTTTAATTTAGGAATACGTTATATATAAAAAAGTGATGAGAATTAAATAATTATTGAAATACCGCGAAAAATGGTGATTTTGAAGAAAAACTGCATATTATTTTAAAAATTGTAGAGTCTTGCATATCCTTAACCGGGTTGTGTGGTTAGAATAGGGTCTACCGTGCCAAGATCTCTCTCACGTTGCCTATGAATATTTTAATCGTTGATGATCATCCACTATTTCGTCATGCCTTGATTCAGGCTGTACGTTATAGCCTGCCACAAGCCCAGATTCATGAAACTGCGGCAGTCAATGAATTTTATGAACGTCTAGAAAATGGCCCCGAGCCTGATCTTGTGCTGCTGGATTTAAATTTGCCAGGCGCATCAGGTTTTTCTGCCTTGGTACACGTCCGCGCGCAATATCCGTCGCTGCCGATCATTGTCGTGTCTGCACATGAAGAAGTCAGCATTATCCAGCGTGCCATTGCGCATGGTGCCATGGGCTATATTCCAAAATCTGCCCATCCAAGCCATATTGGTGAAGCGATTCGCGAAGTGCTAGAAGGCGAGATCTGGTTGCCGCCAAATCTGCCAGCCAACATGAACTTTGACCCGCGTGCTGCCGATGAAACGGCTTTGGCGGAACGGATCCAGTCTTTGACCCCACAACAGTTCCGGGTATTGATGATGGTGGCCGAAGGCTTGCTGAATAAGCAGATTGCTTATGAACTGGACGTATCAGAAGCGACCATTAAAGCGCATGTGACTGCAATTTTCCGTAAGCTTGGCGTACAAAACCGGACACAAGCGGTATTGGCCATTAATGCACTGAATATTGAAGACCGAAAAATGTAAGTTCTGTATATCCGCATTGAAAAAGACCTCCCTGGAGGTCTTTTTTATCTGAATAATTCAGTGAAAAAGCATGCATATTAAGCAATATAATCCTGCTTGCGGGTGAAATCATCGCAGAATAACGGATTTAAAGCACATTGCAATTCATCGATCTGATCTTCGGTGACATAACCCTTGGATTTCAGATATTCTGCCACGCGATCATCTCGCAGGCTCAGGAAAGTCGCATCATAAACGCCCAGATCGACAAAGAGTGCAGCCGTTTCCAGACTGTTAAAACGGTCCAGATAGACTTCATTGTCATACATCAGGAAGATGTGATCATCGCGCGTGTTCGGATCGACATGTAAACGCTGCGCCAGCTCATGCGGGCAGGTTTTGATAAATAGTAAATCAGACAGCTCGTCAAACTGGCTGGTATCCAGACAGTTGTCTTCGTTTTTGACTTTACCCAACCAGGCCTTAAACACCAGGACGGCACCACCACGCAGCAACATGCTCCAGATCTGATGACGAGTTTGCGCCGGCAGATCCGCTGTTTCAGCTTCTAAAGACTGAAGCAGTTTGTCTTCCTGCTCGGCAATCCGTTCAAACAGACCCAGTCCTTGCGGCTTGTAAGCATAAGGTTCAAAGACATCAAAATGTAATTCATCAAAAACTTGCAGTGCCAGCGGGACTGCACTCTGATACAGCGTTTCCAGCGCCTGATACTGGGCATCATTCAGCTTGCTGTATTTAAAGATCTGTGCCCAGTCAATGCTTGGCAATAAGGCATTGGCGCCATATTGACGGTGGAACTGCTGGGCCTGATTCAGGCCATGGTTTTGATCTATGTTCATGTAAAGAACTCCGATATGCAGAAAGATCAGCTACCCAAATAATCAAGGCATGTATGAGATGGAAACTGATCGTTTCTTATTCCTCTATTTTTAGAGCCAAGCATAGCTGATAAAAAATACGACTAAAGTTATAGTGCTGGAAAATTACTCTTCAATTATGAGTTAAAACAAATAGATAATTAATTGTAAATAAGTGTACTGCTGTACAGGTACAGATTGGTCATTTTTTGCCATGGTGAATTAGAAAATGAACATTTTGGTCAATTTATTCGGCTGTATTTTCGGCATATTTGCTGCTTTTAGCACATTAGAATAAATTTTATGCAAGCTAGGTAATTTTCTGTGGCAGTTGAGTATAAAAAATGCCCATTTTAAGCTTTAAAATGGGCATTCATGAATGCAATACAATCTTAGGAATCAGAAATTTTCAGTCCGGATAACCATGATCGTAAGGATGCAGGTTTCAGTGGTTTTTTCAGCAATACAATATTCAGCTCTTTCAGGCGCTGTGGCAATTCCGGATCGGAATCGGCAGTAATCAGCGCCACCGGAACATCATTGCGGCGCTGTTCCAGAATAAAGTCTAAACCGATCTTGTTCTGATTGAGATGCTGATCGACCAGCCAGACCTGAATATTTTCCTGCTGAATCAGCCTCAATGCCTGCTCTGGTTCGGTGGCTTTAAAGACTTGATAACCCCATTTGCTCAACAAGGTCGCCATCCCTTCCAGAATGGTTTCATCATTATCCAGACACAGGATTTTAAACGCCTTGGTTTTTAGTGGTACGGCCTGAACAGGTGCATCGACGACTTTGGGTGCTGCAATGACAGGCACTTCAATCATAAAACAGGAGCCTTTTCCCAGCGCCGAATACACATGCACAGGATAATCCAGCATGCTGGTCATGCGTTGCACGATGGCCAGACCCAGTCCAAGGCCCTGTTCACCCCATGGAGAGGTATGGCCGCAACGTTCAAACTCCTGAAACAGCTTGATACGTTGTTCTTCGGCAATCCCCGGTCCGGTATCCCAGACGCCAATGCGGATATGATTCGGTTTGGTACTGGAGCGTAAGACACCGACCATCACTTTACCTTTGGCGGTATAACGCAGCGCATTACTGACAAAGTTCTGGATAATCCGGCGAATCCATTGTGGATCGGTATCAATCCAGAACTGCGCATCATGCACACTGAATTGAATGCCACGTTGTGCCGCAATGGATTTAAACTGCAGTTCCAGATCACTGAGCAGGTCATGTAGCGGATAGGCCTGACGTTTCGGCTGAATGGTACCGCCTTCCAGTCGGGCAATATCCAGTAGCGCAGACAGCATGCTTTCTGCGCCATGCAAGGCACGATCCAGTTGCTGCAAGGTCTTGCGGTCTTCGTCATTTTGTACACTTTGTTCCAAGGCAGTACTGAACAGACGCGCCGCATGCATCGGCTGCAACAGGTCATGACTGGCGGCGGCAATAAAGCGGCTTTTCGACATATTGGCTTTGTCGGCCTGTTCACGCGCCAGTTGCTGTTCGGACAAGGCATCGGCCAGCTGTTGAGTACGATCCTGAACCCGGGCTTCCAAGACGGCTTCATTTTCACGGAAGGCAGTAATATCGGCGAAAGTGGTAACGAAACCACCCCCTTCGATCGGATTACCACGCATCTGAATGACCCGGCCATCTTTACGAATCCGTTCAAATTCATGGGCACTGCCGACCTGCATCCAGTGAATCCGCTTGCGGACATGTTCTTCGACCGAACCTGGTCCACATTCACCACGCTCGGCGTTATAACGGATCAGATCCGCGATTGGACAGCCGACATAGACAATATCGGTCGGATAATCGAACAGTTTTAAATACTGATTGTTCCAGGCCACCAGACACATGTTTTCATCGACTACGCTGACCCCTTGGGTCATGTGATCAATCATGGTCATGATCAGATTCTGGTTAAAACGTTGCCATTGCGAGGCCTGATCGAGAATATTGGCGACCTGACCCAAGGCCAGACCATTATTGACCATGGCCGTGGTCAGCAGGGTACGGGCCGAAGCTGCCCCGATGGTGCCGGCCAGATATTGTTCGGTAAAACGCCACCACATGCCATTGGCGCTGCTGTTTTCATTCAGTTCGACACTGTTTTGGGTGCAAAATTGCTGAAAAGCGCGTGTGGTCGGTCCTTCACCGGTAATCCGTTTGGCCAGGGTAATCAGATCGCCAACTTTTAAACGGGCCACATCCTGATGCGAATAACTGACTTCAGTTGAGGGACTCTGCGATGGCAGTGGCTTGGTTTCATAATAGAAGAAACTTTCAGCCTGAATCTGTTCGGCAATACTCGGACGAAAAATCCGCGAAACCCAAATATATAGGATTGTATTCAGGCCCAGTGCCCAGACCACCCCATGCGTCAGCGGATCAAACGATTCGAAACCGATCAGCGCTTCAGGACGTAACCAGTTCCAGCCAAAAGGGCCGTTAGTGAGCAGACTTTGGCTAAAGCGGTGATAGGCTTCTGGCAGGCTGCGCAGAATGGTGGGAAACAGCAGGGTATAGGACCACAAGGCAAAACCGGTCAACAGACCCACATATACGCCCTGCTTACTACCACCGCGCCAGTACAGGCCACCGATCAGGGCAGGGGCGAATTGTGCTACCGCACTAAAGGCCAACAGGCCAAAAACAGAAAGCTGATCAATATCATTAAAGAAGTTGAAGAACAGGAAGCCCATTAACATCACGCCCAGAATACAGATCCGGCGGGTAAATTTCAGTACCAGCGGCAAGCGTTTATCATGTCGGGAAATCAGTTTCAAACGCCATAGCGCTGGCATAATCAGATCATTACTGAGCATGATGGAAAGTGCCACAGAAGACACCAGCAGCATCCCGGTAGATGCGGAAAAGCCGCCCAAGAATGCCAATAAAGTGAGCCAGTCCTGATTATAGCTGAGGGGTAAGGACAGGACCGCCACATCTGGAATTGCCAGATATTGCGGCGCCGCATGCAATGCCCAGCTGGCAATCGGAATAATCGCCAGCGTGGTCAGAATCAGATAAACCGCAAACCAGCGCCGTGCACCGCGGATATGTTTTTCATCACGCAGCTCCACCACTGCCACATGGAACTGGCGTGGCAGGCAGATAACTGCCAGGGCTGCCAGCAAGGTCTGAACCCAGAAACTTTGCGGAACCCCAAACAGCTGGACATCACGGAAGGTGGTACTGATATCTGTGCTGATCTGTGCCATATTTCCTGGTGCTTCAAACATAAAGAAACAGGCGACTGCCAGCAGGGCAAAGAGCTTGACAAAGGATTCAAAGGCCACGGCCAGCATCAGACCGCCATGCTGTTCAGTATTGGCAATCTGCCGGGTGCCAAAGATCATCGCCAGAATGGCCAGTACACCGGTCAAAAACAGCACCCCATTGGTGGTGTTGGCAATTCCGGCAGATGGTTCCAGAATGACTGCGGCACTCAGGGCAATGGCGCGTAGCTGTAAAGCCAGATAAGGCACAATCGCGACCACTGCCAGAATGGTGACCAGCGATGCCAGCGGGCCACTTTTACCATAGCGCGCCGCGACAAAGTCCGCGATTGAGGAAATCGCATGATGCTGTCGTACCCGTCCTAATCGGCGCCAGATATCATAACCGACGGCAACGAATAACAGCGGGCCAAGATAGATCGGCAGGAAAATAATGCCTTCCCGTACTGCAGCGCCGGTAGCGCCATAAAAGGTCCAGGATGAACAGTACACCCCTAAAGTTAAACTAAACAATAGCATGCGCCCACGGGTACTCAGCCGGCTGGCATGTTTTTCCCCGTAAAAAGCGCAGATAAAGAGCAATGCGATATAGAGGGCAAGTACCCCTATGATGAGCCAACTGTTCATATAGCCTGATGTGTGCTGAGCATGCCGCTATGATAGCGCATCATGAACGCTGCAGTTTAAATTGGTCATTTTTTAACGACCAAAGTCTAAATTACAAGAACATAGGATTCTTGTTAAGTTGTAATAGTGATAATTCGAATTAAAAATAGTCAGCCCATGGTTGGGCTACAGGAGTGTAACTATGGATGAGGCACAAGTAGATCGAATTCTACAAAATCCAAAATTCAAAGAAATGGTCCGCAAGAAAAGTATGCTGAGCTGGACCTTAACCGGCATTATGCTATTTGTCTATGTGGGTTTCATGTTGCTGGTCGGCTACAATAAAGAGTTTTTATTGTCTTCGCTTTCAGGTGGTGTAACGACTTGGGGGATACCGCTGGGTCTGAGCATCATTGTCTTGTCATTCATTTTGTGTGGCGTGTATTCCTATATTGCAAATAACACTCTCGACCAACTGACGGCAGAAGCCATACGTGAAGTAGAAGCAATTGCTCATGAAAAAGGACCACATTAAGATGAAATGGAATTCTCTTATCGCCCTTGCTGCAACCACAATGACCTCAGGTCTGGCCCTGGCTGGACCTGATCTGGGTGCAGCAGAACAGCAGGCAACCAACTGGCCTGCGATTATCATGTTCCTGATTTTTGTTGGGGCAACATTGCTTATTACCAAATGGGCAGCCAAACAAACCACCAGTACCAAAGACTTCTATACGGCCGGTGGCGGTATTTCCGGTTTTCAGAATGGCCTGGCGATTGCCGGTGACTATATGTCAGCAGCTTCTTTCCTGGGTATTTCCGCGATGGTATTCCTGTCTGGGTTTGATGGCTTGCTTTACTCACTCGGCTTTATGGTCGGCTGGCCGATCGTATTGTTCCTGGTCGCAGAGCGTTTGCGTAACCTGGGTAAATATAACCTGTCAGACGTGGTTTCTTTCCGTTTGCAGGAGAAACCGGTACGTACTCTGGCTGCTTTAAGTTCACTGGTTGTGGTGGCGTTCTACCTGATTGCACAGATGGTGGGTGCAGGTCAGCTGATCAAACTTCTATTCGGTCTGAACTATAACATTGCAGTCGTGATTGTTGGCTTGTTGATGATGGCTTATGTCATCTTCGGTGGTATGTTGGCAACCACTTGGGTACAGATCATCAAGGCAGTAATGTTGCTGTCTGGTGCGACCTTTATGGCATTCATGGTCATGAAAGGCGTGGGCTTCAGCTTTACCAACATGTTTGAACAGGCAATTGGTGTCTACTCAAAAGTACATGATTTAAGCCTGACAGATGCCACCAAGATCATGGGTCCGGGTAGTCTGGCGTCTAATCCGATTGATGCGATCTCTTTAGGTCTGGCATTGATGTTTGGTACTGCGGGTCTTCCACATATTTTAATGCGTTTCTTTACGGTAAAAGATGCCAAAGAAGCGCGTAAATCAGTCGTAGTTGCGACAGGTTTTATTGGTTATTTCTACCTGCTCACCTTCATCATTGGTTTCGGTGCGATTCTGTATGTATCGAACAACCCGCAATTCCTTGATGTTGCGAAAATGGCATTGACTGGCAAGCTGGAGCTGGTTGGTGGTAATAACATGGCTGCGGTGCACTTGTCTGATGCAGTGGGCGGTGATCTGTTCATGGGCTTCATTTCTGCAGTTGCATTTGCCACGATTCTTGCGGTCGTTGCTGGTTTGACTCTGTCAGGTGCTTCAGCAATTTCGCATGACTTGTATGCCAACGTCTTGAAAAAAGGCCAAACCACGCCTGAATCTGAACTACGTATGTCTAAAATCGCGACTTTAGGTCTTGCGATCTTCGCGATGATTCTCGGTATTCTGTTCGAGAAACAAAACGTAGCGTTCATGGTAGGTCTGGCATTCTCGGTTGCGGCATGTGCCAACTTCCCGGTGCTGGTGCTGTCTATGTTCTGGAAAGGCTTGACGACACGCGGTGCAGTGATTGGCGGTGTTGCTGGTCTGGTAACCGCAGTAACATTAATTGTGCTTTCTAAAGCAGTATGGGTCGACACCTTGGGTATTTCGGATACGCCGGTGAACCCGTTCAATGGCCCTGCAATTTTTGCGATGCCATTGTCATTCCTTTGCTGCTGGTTGTTCTCTGTGACAGATAATTCAGCACAGGCTCAAGCAGAACGCAAAGCCTTTGATGCTCAGTTTGTACGTTCACAAACCGGTATCGGTATCTCAGGAGCATCAGATCACTAAGATTTGATATCCTATAAAAAAAAGTCCCGTAAGGGACTTTTTTTTATGCCCTTATGCTCCAAATTTTTTAGAGCAAGCGCCGTACTGAATTTGGGTGCGCTAGATTTTGCTTTGATTTTTTCAATCTTTGCATACAAATCGTACAGCTATATACTGCTTTAATCATGCTATGTTAAGCCTGATAAAATAACAATACATGCGTGCATGACTAGACAAACAAGAAGGGCAGTATGAAGCAATCTTTGCAGCAGTTCTGGCACAGCTTTACCCATCTGCCCTCAGCATGGCTGCTTTGTTTGCAATTGCTGATTTTGATCTTGTCCATGTTGAGTTATGAAAACCTGCCCTATCGAGCAGTCACCTGGATGCTCGGTGTCCTGGTGTTACTGGTCATTGCCAAGGTCATTCGCCAGACGCCGATGTTTACCATTTTAGGACTCAGCTTTGTGGCCGGCGCAATTCTATTTTCTTCACTGATTGTTTTGGGCCTGCGCTATACCTGGGTCTATGTGACGGCGAATCTGTTTGAAGCCAGTGCATATTTTAGTGCTGCTTATGGCCTGTTGCGTTATATGTTTCATGACCGCTATCTTACCAAAGATGAACTCTTTGCAGCTGGAGCGGTATTTACCTTACTGGCCTGGGGCTTTGCTTTTCTTTATAGTATCTGCCAGTTATGGGTGCCTTACAGCTTTTCAGATCCTGACTTGCAAGCCCATCAGCCTTGGTTGGATTTGATCTTTCTCAGCTTTAGTGTCCAGTCCGCCACGGGCTTGTCGGATGTGATGCCGGTCAGTCCGCTGGCACGGATGCTGGCAATTATCCAGATGTTTGTCGGGGTGATGTATTTGGCCCTGATTGTTTCTCGCCTGATTGCCTTACATTATATTTCCCATCTGCCTAAACAAAATAGTGCAGAAAATCAACATAGAAGTCCGGATGAGTAAGAGACAACCCTTGGAATGATCGGGTTACAGTAACTTCACTGCTTTATTCGTCTTTACATTTTAAAATGTTGAAAATCAAACGTATCTATTACAGCAGTAAATTCTGCGAGATCGTTTGTACTTGTCAATAATGATGTAAGCCTCACGGCAATTCAATTTATTAAAAATGGGGGATGTATGCCTTCCACAAAACCATCTTGGTTTGCCAATATCAATCCAAATGTTTTTATTAGTACCGTCACGATTATTGCGATTTTCTTAGCTTTAGTCGTCTTTGCACCAGATGCTTTTTCACTGCTGACCCAGCAAATAAACCAGTGGATTACCAATTCCTTTAGCTGGTTCTATGTATTGTCAGTGGCATTATTTCTGATTATTCTGATTTATATTGCCCTGTCAGACATGGGTAAAATCAAACTGGGGCCTGATCATAGTCAGCCTAAATATAGCAGTACCTCCTGGTTTGCGATGTTATTCACTGCAGGCATGGGCATCGGACTAATGTTCTTTGGTGTGGCCGAGCCGGTAATGCATTATGTCACGCCACCTGCCGGTGAACCGGAAACTGTACTGGCTGCACAACAATCTATGCGGGTCACCTTTTTCCACTGGGGCCTGCATGCCTGGGCTATTTATACGCTCGTCGGTTTGTCGCTGGCTTATTTTGCTTACCGGCATCAATTGCCTTTAAAAATCCGTTCGGCCTTGTATCCGCTGATTGGTCAAAAGATCTATGGCCCAATTGGAGATGGCGTCGATACCTTTGCCACCATTGG
Organism: Acinetobacter sp. YH12254; assembly: GCF_013417415.1. Classification (NCBI taxonomy): domain Bacteria; kingdom Pseudomonadati; phylum Pseudomonadota; class Gammaproteobacteria; order Moraxellales; family Moraxellaceae; genus Acinetobacter; species Acinetobacter sp. YH12254. The sequence goes on from NZ_VPEB01000001.1 coordinate 136,349, forward strand.
TACGGTATTTGGTGTGGCCACCACGCTTGGTTTCGGGGTGACCCAAATCAATTCAGGTTTGAACTATTTGTTTGGCATTGAACAGGCACCCAGTACTCAGGTCATTTTGATCATTGTCGTGAGTGCCATGGCAGCGACTTCCGTATTTTTTGGATTAGACAAAGGAATTAAACGTTTATCTGAACTAAATTTGGTACTTGCACTGCTGTTGCTGATTTTTGTCTTTGTGGCAGGTCCGAGTATTTATCTGTTACAGACGACTATTCAGAATGCCGGCCAGTATGTCTCTAATCTGTTTAGTATGACCTTTAATCTGTATGCCTACCAGCCAAGTGGCTGGATTGGGGGCTGGACCATCATGTACTGGGCCTGGTGGATTTCCTGGTCGCCATTTGTCGGGATGTTTATTGCCCGGGTCTCGGAAGGGCGCAGTATTCGTGAATTTATCGTGGGTGTATTGCTGATTCCAACTGGATTTACCTTGATCTGGATGGGCTTTATGGGCAATGCCGCACTGTACAGCATTATGCACGAAGCTAATACCAGCTTGCTAGAAGCAGTTCAGCGTGATTCATCTGTGGCTCTATTCGAATTTTTAGCTAATCTACCCTTCAGTTCAGTGACCAGTATCATTGCGACTTTACTGGTGATGCTGTTCTTTGTGACTTCTGCCGATTCAGGAGCATTGGTGACTGATTATCTGACAGCGAAAAGTGAAAATTCACCGACCTGGCAGCGTCTGTTCTGGACAGTGCTCATGGCTTTACTGGCTATCATCCTATTACTGGCGGGTGGCTTAGAGGCACTGCAATCGGCCACGATTATGAGCGCCTTGCCATTTACCTTCATTATGCTGCTGATCTGTTGGGGTCTCATCAAAGCCTTGCATCTGGATGTCACCAAAATGCATGCACTGCAAGCAGCACGCATTACCCCACGTGCGATTCAGAATCCACGCAGCTGGCAGCAGCGACTGGGCCTGATTATGCATTATCCGCATACTGAAAAAGAGGTACAGGATTATATTAGGAGCACAGTCAACAAGGCATTTATCAGTTTTAAAAGTGAGCTGAAGCGGCGTCAACTCCAGGTGAGTATTAGTGCACTCGAACATGGAATACAGCTTCGTGTTGATCATCAGGATGAAATCAATTTTATCTATCAGGTCAATGCCACCCAGACTTTAAGTCCAAGCTTTATGTCTGAACTGGAGAATGCGGGCGTAGATTCCTATCAGGCAGAAGTCTTTTTAAGAGAAGGCGGGCAGGGCTATGATGTGATGGAATGGACGCAGGAAGATCTGCTCCAGGATATTATTGATCAATATGAGCGACATTTGCACTTTTTAAGTCTGGTGCGTACACCAGAATAAGCGTATCTAAATCTGAAAATCAAGCAATAATAAAAAAGGACGCATCAAGCGTCCTTTTTTCTATTCAGCATCTAATTAAAAATTAGAAACGGAATTTAGCATTTACGCCAACAGTTTGTGTGTCTAAAGCAACTGCATCTTCTTCAGCAGCTTTAACAGCTTCAAAGTTAGCATTTACATAGCTAGCGCCAACAGAGACAGCTGGAGTAACGAAGTAGTTTACGTTTGCGCCCCAAGCTTTATCTGGAGAATCGTTGTAGCTAGATTCCATATAAGATGCGCCAACGCTTAACTTAGGTGTTAAGAAAAGATCAGTTTTTAGGTTATAAGCAGTATCACGACCATAGACTAAACCAGTTTCAAAACCGATAGCCATATTTGTACCGTCAATTGCGCCTACGTATTTAGTACGAGCAGTAATAGCATCTTTTTTATCAGCGATTGTTACTGCTTCTAAGCCTGCTTTAGCAACGCCGTTTGAAACAATATTGAATGCATCTAAAGAAGCTTGATCAGCAACGCTGGTATAACCCACAGCAACCAAGAAGTTAGGGATCAATAATGCACCAAGTTCTAATGCATAACGGTCGCCATTGTCATCTGCTTCACCAGCTTTATTATCAACAATTGTATGGCTATAAGAAGCGCTTGCATATGCAGGAACAAATTTAGTTGGAATGTAAGCTTCAGCTTTAGCACCATACGCATGAACTACTGCACGCTCACCATCTTCTTTAGTTTCGCCATAGCTATACGCTAGAGCAACATTAGATGCTTGGTTTAGGAAAGCAGCTTCAGCTAAAGGACCTTTAGACGCATCTACATCTTTAAAGTAATAAGTACCTTGAACAGCACCAGTGAAGTCTTTGTCATTTGCAGTGTTATCGATGTACTCTGACTGACCTTGAACTTCGAATTGATATGCTTGAGCACCGGTCATCGCTAATAATACAGCAGTGGCTAAACCTAGTTTTTTCATGATATTTACCATTTTGTTACAAAAGATGTACAACATAGAACGTATTGTATTGTAACAATTTATTAAGTCAATCCGCTTTGAATTTAGTATTTTTTCGTCTTAAAATAATGTATTAGTTTTGTGTAATATTCATCTATTTAGCTTGAAATTGAATTTTATGTAAAATTTGTTTTATAACAAAAAGCTAGAGCTTAAAAATAGAACACTACGTCAAAGATTAAGAAGAAAATGTGTGGATATTATTATTCATTAATTAAATTGATTATTGATTTTTTATTGTAAAATTCAATTTATGTTTTAAGGATAAATTCATAAATATGTCAAAAAATATAAGATGAATTATATAATTCATCACGCTTTATTATAAATTGTACAAATTTAATGCAGAATTCCTCTAGAATTGTAATAGGTGTCTCTTTTTTGAACCAAAATGTGATGCTTTTTAATCTCGACTAGGCCAATCGGCTTTACATTGTTAATAGATTTTTACATAATATCAGTATCAGGTTAAAGTTCATGTTTCATTATGATTTAACGTGATTCTCCATAATTTTTTTATTGGCCCAGCTTTCCCCAAGGTTGGGCTTTTTTTTATCCGCATTTTTTATTTACTTTCTATTCATCTTCTAAGATAGAAACTGTTCTGTAGCAATGAACTTCAGCAATAAAAATAGTAAAAATAAAGCACTAAAATGGTGCATATTAATTCATTAATAGATGACCTAAAAATATAAGCACTAAAAAAAACCCCAGTTTTCATAGAAAACTGGGGTTTTTTCGCCAAAATTTGCGGGTAAACTAAAATATCTGCTGAGGAATAATTTAACTCGCCCTAATGCGGTGCATTATGCACCCAATTGTTGCATGTGTAAATAGTGCGGAAAGCAAGTTTTGATATTTTTTTAATGCTTAAAAAGTCCTGTATTTGTGTCGTATTTTGTGTAGGGTAAAACTCATAAAACTTTAGCCTGAATTTAAAAAGTAGCGCTTTTAAAAATTAAAATCAAAAAAATATAGAAAAAACATTAACTAAGTTGAATTCCCTACTTTAAGAGTATTTCATTTTATTTGTATAATAATCGCTCTATACAGCATTCTTTTGGCATTGGGGCGTAATAAAACAGCATGAACACCTTACGCTCAGGCTGGATCAGTAAACGTTTATACTGGGCTATGTCGATCATTATTTTAAGTTTGCTTTGTATCTGCATTCCCTTGATTGTCAGTAGTGGTCAAAATTATTTAAAATCGGTACAGACCTATCAACAGTTAGATGCACTACAACAGGTCGCTGATCTGGCCAATCGAATCTCCCGTGAGCGTGCTCCTGCCAATAAAGCCATGTCCAGTTCGGCAGAAGATTTTGCGCAGCATCAACAAGAATTAATGATTTACCGTCAGCAGGTGGATCGGCAATTGTCCCAGACCGCGGATGTCTTGACGGAGGTCGGGTTTAACAACCTGAGTCAGCAACTTTCACAGCTTGAAAATAGTTTGAAAAAAGGACGTGCACAGGTTGATGCCTATACCCGGATGCCACGTCAGCAACGCAGTGCGCAAGAGCTTGATCAGGCAATTCTGGCCATGTTTGCTGCCTGGGAAAGTTGCCGTGAACTTTTGCGTGACGTGGCGGTGGCTTCAGATAGCTCGTCCACCCCTCTGAATAACTATATCAGCCAGATTCTATTTTTATCTGATTTGCGCGATCAGGCGGGGCGGGTTGCCTCGTCCGTCATGGCGCATGTGACATTTGAAACGCCGCTCCCGACTGAAAATATTACCCGCTCTTTACAGACCCAACATCAGGTACGTTATTTGTGGGCCTTGATTGATACCATTCAACCTGTTCAAGATAAGACTGAGGAATTCATCCGTTTACATCGGCGGGTAGAAACGGAGTTTATTCAGCAGGGCTTACCCATTGTGAGTGAGCTGATCAGTGACAGTCTGGAACAACGTGACTACCGTTTGAGCGGAACAGAGCTGACTGAAGCCATTGTCGATAAATTTGCGACTGTGGTGGATCTGCAAACTTACCTGCTGCAATACAGCAGAGATGCGGCTATTCAAGAAATGAACAGCAATATGCAGCGTTTGATCTGGAGTGTACTGGTATCGCTGATTTCATTACTGACCGCGATTTCAACCATGATTTTTGCACGTAAACAGGTTTTTCTGCCGCTGATTCAGGCACGCCGCATGTTGTTGAGTTTGTCTAAAAACTCGGGTCGTCAGAAAATTGATATGCGGCTGCGTGAAGTGAATCATTCTGATTCTTTATTCGCTGCCATTCAGAAATTGCAACAGATGTTGCAAGAACGTGATGCGCTGGAATTCCGGTTAAAGAATATTGCCCATTCCGATTCTTTGACCGGATTATCTAACCGTTTCGCGCTGGAAGAATATATCCGCTTTATGGAAAATCAGCCGGGCCAATTGAGCCAAACCTGTTTGATGATTATTGATATTGATCATTTTAAACAGGTGAATGATCAATATGGGCATATTATTGGCGATCAGGTGATTCAACTGGTGGCCGAGCGTTTACAGGCCAATGTCCGTGCTACAGATTTGCTGGTGCGTTATGGGGGCGATGAATTTCTGGTACTGATTGAAAATATCCAGATGCAGCAGGCACTGATTGTGGCCGATAAAATCCGCGCTGAAGTGGCTGAGCGCCATATTGTGACTGCAGCAGGAGACGAGATTCAGGTTTCGGTCAGTATCGGGGTTGCCATTGGTGCCGTCTCCTGGATGGCTTTATTGTCAAATGCAGATGATGCTTTGTTTGCCGCAAAGGCCAAAGGACGCAATGCAGTGGCAGAAGTTTAAATTTAAGTCAATTTATTACTTTTAGATGCTAATAAAGATGAAACCAGAACAAAGATTAGAGCAAATATTTAGAGAAAATGATAATAAAGGTATGGCTATCGCTATTACTGGATCTTGGGGAGTAGGTAAAACTTTCTTTTGGAATGAGTTTAAAGAAAATTATCAACTTAAAAAGAAATATGTGTATGTTTCTTTATTTGGGTTGGAGTCCTTAAGTGACTTAAAAACTCATATCTATAGTCATATTGAAAATAATAGCTCTGCCATTGAAATTCCTCGATGGATAAGAGGGCTACCATCTATTTTAAAAGATACAAAAATATCTCAGTTTGGTATCAGCTCTTCAGCAAAAATATTTGATAGTTTAATGTTTAATCAAGTGAAAGATGCCATTATCTGCTTTGATGATTTTGAACGTATGTCGAATAAACTTGATATTAAAGATGTAATGGGTCTAGCGAACCAATTGAAATTGGAACGTAACTGCCAAGTAGTTTTGATTTTAGATGAGTCAAAAACTGAGAGTGAAAATAAGAAAAAATATGCTGCGTACAAAGAAAAGTTAATTGATGAAGAAGTTAAAATTAATTCTGTAGAACCTTTAATTCGTGCAAATACAAAAGATATAGATACACCATTAGTTGATTTAATGGTCAAATTTTCAAATGAATTAGAGATTCATAATTTTCGATTTTTCCAAAAAGTTATTAAATTATATGGACAATTTATACAACAACTGCCAAAAGAAGTTGCATATTCAACAAAAGAAATTATTTTGATAAGAATTTTGCAAGGATATTTAATTGAGGATTATGGGGAAATATTCAATATTCAATGGTCAGGTTTGTCCTTTGCGAAAACTCTTCAACGTAAGGCCGAAGCATCAAAAGATGATGTTAGCTTAATTAATCCTATATTACAGAAGTTAGGAACAATTTCTCATAAGTTAACTCTGGCTGAAGATGAATGGGCAATTCAATTCAAAAAATGGTTTGAACAGAATGATATTATAAATTTTGATAAGCTAAAAAATTTGGCAAATTCTGATTTAATTTCAGAAGAAAATAATATTTTGAAGGAGGAGTTCTTTAAACTTTCCTTCGAGTTTTGGAATTACCAATGTAATGAAACTTTTATTCAAAGATTTTTTGAAGCAAGTATGAAAAATATTGGATTACAGAATTTAGGGAATTTAAACTTTGCTATAAGTGTTTTAGAAAAGCTAAATGCTACCGAATATGTGACTCAACTTGAAGAAAAAGTAAAACTATGGATTCAGAATAAGCTTCAACAAGATACTAAATCATTTCGAGGGATAAATGCTTTTGGTCAAGGAGACCATCGTTTTTCTAATTATATTGACAATTACCTTATTCAAAATCCAAAAATTGGATTACCCTCTGTTGTTGATTCTATTTATGCTCGGTTTATTAATCAGCAATGGTCAGATGAGCATGAATTAGTTATTTCTAAATTAAGTAAAGAAGAAATGAAGCATTTTATTGAAGTTGGTTTCTTTGCCGATGACAGATTTAGACATATGACTATTGCTTCTATAGTCAAAAATTTTCATGGTAATTTAAAACATATCGTTAAAGAAGTTTTAGATGAAAGACGTACTCAGTCTGAATTTCATGATAGATATATTGACTTCTTAATTTCTGATTTTGAGAAATAAAAAGGGCTCTTATGAGCCCTTTCTAAATCACTTCAACAACAGTTTCAAAAACTTACCCGTATGTGACGCTTTGACTTTCACGACCTGTTCAGGCGTACCTTCTGCGACAATCATACCGCCTCCCGAACCACCTTCAGGGCCTAAGTCCACGACCCAATCGGCGGTTTTAATCACGTCTAGGTTATGCTCAATCACCACAATGGTATTACCCTTATCACGGAGCTGATGCAGGATGTCCAGCAGCTTGGCAATATCATGGAAATGCAGACCTGTGGTAGGTTCATCCAGAATATACAGGGTTTGACCAGTATCGCGTTTGGCCAGTTCACGTGCCAGTTTGACACGCTGCGCTTCACCACCGGAAAGCGTGGTCGCAGACTGACCCAGACGGATATAACCCAAACCGACCTGATGCAATGTTTCCAGACGACGGTGAATGACGGGAATGGCATCGAAGAAATGCATGGCATCTTCAACGGTCATCTGCAACACATCGGAAATATTCTTGCCCTTATAGTTCACTTCCAGCGTTTCACGGTTATAACGTTTGCCATGACAGGCATCGCAAGGCACATACATATCCGGCAGGAAATGCATCGCCACCTTGATCATGCCGTCGCCTTCACAGGCTTCACAGCGACCACCTTTCACGTTAAACGAGAAACGACCCGCGGCATAACCACGTGCTTTGGCTTCCGGAGTTTGTGAAAACAGTTCACGAATCGGGGTAAATAAACCGGTATAAGTGGCCGGATTGGAACGTGGGGTTCGTCCAATCGGACTCTGGTCAATATCGACGACTTTGTCGAGGAACTGCAAGCCATCAATCGATTCAAACTTTTCCGATGTTAAAGTGGTTGCACCATTCAGTTGGGTCGCCGCCAAAGGTAACAATGTCCGGTTAATCAAGGTCGATTTACCCGAACCCGATACCCCGGTAACACAAGTCATAATGCCCAAAGGAATGGTCAGATCGACTTTTTTCAGGTTATGCCCAGATGCACCCATCAGCTTGATCTGTTCTTCAGGTTTAGGTGGCTGAATCCGTTTTTTCGGCACTTCAATTTTTAACTTGCCAGACAAATATTGTCCGGTCAGCGAGTCAGGATTGGCCAGAATTTCATCATAAGTCCCTTCAGCAATCACATGTCCACCATGTACACCTGCACCCGGGCCAATATCAATAATATGATCGGCGGCACGAATTGCATCTTCATCATGCTCGACCACCAAGACGGTATTGCCCAAGTCTCGCAGACGGATCAGGGTTTGCAGCAGACGGTCATTGTCACGCTGATGCAGACCAATTGAGGGTTCATCCAGCACATACATCACGCCCATCAGGCCGGCACCAATCTGGGAAGCCAGACGAATACGCTGTGCTTCACCGCCCGACAATGTTTCGGCAGAACGCGACAGGCTGAGATAATTCAGACCGACTGAGACCAGGAAGTGCAGACGTTCACGGATTTCCTTGAAAATCTTGTCGGCGATTTCTCCGCGTGCGCCTTCCAGGTTAATGTCCTGATAATAGCTTTCGGCATCACCAATCGACATGCGGGTAATGTCGGCAATGGTCTTGTCCAGAATTTTCACATTCCGCGAGATTTCATTCAGCCGTGAACCATCACAGACATCACAGGCAGCATTGGACAGATACTGCGCCAGATCATCACGCACATAATTACTTTCAGTTTCACGGTAGCGGCGTTCCAGATGCGGCAAAATCCCTTCAAACGGAATCACCCGATTATGACGACGGCCACGCTCATCGATATAACTTAGATCAATTTTTTCTTTGCCGGTGCCGTACAGGAATTTTTTCTTGGTGTCGGCATCCAGTTCATTCCACGGCGTTTCTAAAGAAAAACCAAAATGCTCGGCGACTTTCTGGATCATGCCGTAATAATAAGGACGCTGACGGTCCCAGCCACGAATCGCACCCTGACTGACACTGACTTCAGGATTGGGAATCAGTTTATCGGCACTAAAATGACTGCGGGTGCCGAGACCATCACAGACCGGACAGGCACCAAAAGGGTTATTGAACGAGAATAAACGCGGTTCCAGTTCTGCGACAGCGCGGTCACATTCCGGGCAGGAATGCTTGGCAGAAAATACCCGATCATCATGTTCATCCTTCATCCAGGATAAAATCGCAATATCGCCACCGAGGCGCAGTGCAGTTTCAAAACTTTCTGCAATACGGTTGCCCAGATCATCACGGACTTTAAAGCGGTCGACCACGACTTCAATGGTATGTTTTTTCTTTTTGTCCAGTTCTGGTGGCGGATCAATTTCCATAATCTCGCCATCGACGCGGGCACGGACAAAACCTTGACTCTGTAACTGCTCAAATAAGGCGGTATATTCACCTTTACGCTCACGCACCACCGGGGCAAGCAGCATCAAGGCTGTGCCTTCTTCCAGCACTTTGACTGCATCGACCATTTCCGTGACGGTTTGTGCCACCATCGGCAGGTCATGTTCTGGACAGAAGGGCGTACCGACACGTGCATACAGCAGACGTAAGTAGTCATAAATTTCGGTAATAGTACCCACGGTAGAACGCGGGTTATGGCTGGTCGATTTCTGTTCAATCGCGATGGCTGGACTGAGGCCTTCAATCGAATCGACTTCCGGTTTTTCCATTTGTGAAAGAAACTGGCGTGCATAGGCAGACAGCGATTCTACATATCTGCGTTGACCTTCGGCATATAAGGTATCAAAGGCAAGCGAGGACTTACCTGAACCAGACAGTCCCGTAATCACCACAAACTTGTCGCGTGGTATATCAAGGTTCACATTTTTCAGGTTATGGGTACGTGCGCCTCGAATACGGATGTGGCTTTGGCTCATGCAAGGATCCTAGAATATTCATCAAAAACCCTTATATGATACCGGATGAAAAATGTTCAAGTGCAAATAAAAGTATTTTAAACGTCAAGTTATGTCGGTGATTGGTCAATTCATCACAATACCGAGAAATATCACAGTAGATCGCTTCACTGTTCAGAATGACTAGACGTGAGGGACGTTCTTAACAAGCCGCTGCATAGCGGCGTTCAAAGATCGATTCAACATCCTCAAAGCAGGTGTCACGTGGTATATCATGATGCAGTCGCGCATAGAAATTAACTTCATTTTCCAGAATTTGCAAAAAGCCCTCATAGTCTTGTTCGAAAAAATCCAGGTCGAGCAAATCATTACGACGGGCCTGATGACAGCGGTACTTTTCAATAAATTTCAGCAGATGTTTCTGGATATGCGTGTTGGTATGGTAAATCAGGTAAGTTGCTGCTGAACCACAATCCAGACAGCCCTGTTCCAGATAAATTTCTTCATTATTCAACCAGCAACATTGCACCGTAAAAAATGCCCGAATCGCCTCGGTACCTAAAGTGTCCATATCTGATGCCTCTTTCTGGGACCAAACTATTAAATGATAATTATTCTCATTTATTATGCGGCAATGTGTGGCGAATAGCTAGGTTTAGCTTACTCGCCACTCAGCAGTTTTGTTGTTCTTTTCCCAGACTAAGCCGTTTTTATAATCAATTGATGACAATAGATCCGATTTTAATCGATAAGATAAAGACGCCCAATCTTCAACAGTAATACTGATCAGTTAAGGCGTTTAGAAATAGACTCTTTAATTTTTTAGTCGTCCAGGGCGGAGTCTTAAGGTTTTAAATCAAAAACTTGTAAATCAGTTGTTACTTTGGTTTCGCCCAGCGGATGACTTTTCCAACTATCAAATATAATCATGAATTTTAAAAAGAAAATGCCAGTCAATTTCTTAACTGACTGGCATTGTGGTTTTAAACAGGGCTTTTTTTGTGCATCTTATTGGTCCAGACCAGGCCACTGGCGTTGCTCAAAGGCGCTGTCCCAGAATAACCATTCCAGACGGGCCGCATGCGTATAAGCTTGGTGCATTTTTTCCAGTGTATCGGCATCAACGCGCGCCGCAACACGGTCAATGGTCGCAATTACATTACGCACAGCCGTGTGGAATTCTTCGCCTGAATAGGTATCCACCCAGGCCTGATAAGGATTATTCGGTGCAGAATTATCGACTATATCTTTGCCGACTTCTGCATAAATCCAGAAACATGGCAGTAACGAGGCCAGCACCACCGGGTAGCTTTCCGACCAGGCAGTCGAAGTGAGATAAGAGGTATAATGATGGCAAGCCAGCGTCAGAGGAGTAGTTTCGAACTGGTCTTTGCTAATGCCAAAATCCTGCATAAAACCGTCATGCAGGCTACGCTCCACCACAATCGCAATTTTGGCGGCTTCAGCAAACTGAATTACATCATCTGCCTCAAATGCTTTGGCGGCACAGACTGCCAGTGCACGGCCATAGGCCAATAAATAATGTGCATCCTGAATCACATAATGACTAAAGGCCTCACGGCTTAATGTGCCTTGTGCCAGTTGCTGATTAAAGGGCAGAGCCAGGGTCTTCTGATAAAGCCCTAGATTACGTTGCCATAGCTCTTGTGAAAAACTCATGCGGAAATCCTTCGCAGTTCAAGTTAAACCATGCAGCACTATAGCAAAGATCGGGCTGTTGAAAAGAACGGCAGATTTTAGAAACAGAAAATAAGCTAAAACAGCTCAGGAAGTGCTTTGGTTTATGCGCTAAAAGTTTCATAATTATCCCAACTTTTTTCCATTCATATTGCTGTCCTCTGGTCGCAATATATTTATTTAATTTATCCAAGGTCGTTGTGTATGTTGAAACATTTTGGTTTCTCAATTGTATTTACGATCGTGTGTCTTGGTTTGTCTGCATATTGGGGCTATACCCACGGGCCTGAAGCAGGCTTAAAGACCATGTTTACGGTACTGACCATTACAGCCATTCTTGCTGTTATGGAAGTGTCGTTATCGTTTGATAATGCTGTGGTCAATGCCTCGGTACTACGTCATTGGGATCATTTCTGGAAAATGCTGTTCCTGACCGTGGGGATTTTGATTGCTGTTTTCGGTATGCGTCTGATTTTCCCGATCGTGATTGTGGCGGTAACGGCAGACATGGGCTTTGTTGAAGTGATTCAACTGGCATTGAATGATCCGAAAGAATATTCCGCACGTTTAATGGAACATCATCCGGAAATTGCGGCATTTGGTGGCGCATTCTTGTTAATGGTGTTCTTAAACTTCTTCTTAGATAATGAAAAAGACACCCACTGGTTCCGTCTGATTGAACGCCGTTTGGTAAATTTAGCCAGCGTCCCGGCTTTGTCGGTATTCGTGGCATTGGTGGCTTTGCTGATTATGGCAGCCAATGTCGACGAAGCGAAGCGTCTGGTGGTGACCATGGCAGGGATCTGGGGCATCGTGATTTATATTGGTGTTCAGGTCTTGAGCCATTTACTTGGTGGCGAGCCAGAAATTGATGAACATGGTAATGCCGTTGGTCATGACAGCAATGGCGTTCCAACAGGTGTCGTCAAAGCGGGTATTGGTGGTTTCCTGTATCTGGAAGTCCTCGATGCCTCTTTCAGTTTTGACGGCGTGATTGGTGCCTTTGCGATTACTTCAGATGTTGTCGTGATCATGCTCGGTCTGGCCATTGGTGCGATCTTTGTCCGTTCGATTACGATTTATCTGGTCGAAAAAGGCACTTTAGATGCTTATATCTACCTGGAGCATGGTGCGCACTACGCGATTGGTGCACTGGCATTTATTATGATTGCCAGCGGTACAGGTTTACATGTTCCTGAAGTGGTGACCGGTTTGATCGGTGTGGCATTTATTGTCTGGGCGGTTATCGCATCCATTCAGTACAAAAAACGTCAGGCAGCTTTGGGGCAATAAGTCCATTTGACTGAAATGGCAGTATCAAAAAGCGTAGCTCCGGCTGCGCTTTTTTTATTTTTAGATCAGCATCATCTTTATTTCAAATAAAATTCATGTCTTCTTCATGAGCTGAATGTCCTATAATCTGGGCTCCAGATTAATTAACCCAATCGCCATAATTTATGATGAATGCTTTAGAACGTCGTTCAACCTTTGCCCTGAGCAGTATTTTTGCACTGCGCATGTTGGGGTTGTTTATGATTATCCCGGTGTTTTCTGTGGCAGGGCAGGCATATGACGATGCAACGCCTGCACTGATCGGTTTGGCGGTCGGGGTCTATGGTTTGACTCAGGCCTTATTACAGATACCATTTAGCCTGATTGCAGACCGCTACAGCCGTAAGCCTTTGATTGTTTTAGGACTGCTGCTGTTTGCCTTGGGTGGTGCGATTGCAGCCATGTCTGACAGCATTTATGGCGTGATTATCGGTCGTGCCATTGCCGGTGGTGGCGCAGTATCCGCTGTCGTCATGGCCTTGCTGGCCGATGTCACGCGTGAAGAAAACCGCATGAAAGCCATGGCAATCATGGGCATGAGTATTGGTCTGTCTTTTGTGGTGGCATTTAGTCTCGGGCCTTGGCTGACAGGTCTGGTTGGCATTTCGGGATTGTTCTGGGTCACCACGGTGATGGGATTGGCTGCCATTGCCATGCTGTTTATGGTGCCTAAAGTCACGCGCCATCATAAAAACTTTCAACAGGGTTATCTGACCCAACTGAAACAGGTGCTCCAGATTGGCGATTTGAATCGTCTGCATGTATCTGTGTTTACCCTGCATTTATTGCTCACAGCCATGTTTATTTATGTGCCTTCGCAGCTGATCGAGTTTGCAGATCTGCCACTTTCTAGTCATGGTTTGGTCTATTTACCCCTGTTGGTGCTAAGTCTGTTCTTTGCTTTTCCGAGTATTATTCTGGCAGAAAAATACCACAAAATGCGCGCGATTTTTCTGGTGGCGATTGGCGGTATTATTCTGGGTTTAATGGTGATGGTCTTTGGTTTTGAATCCAAATATATCTTGCTCATTGGCCTGGGCCTGTTCTTTATTGCCTTTAACGTGATGGAGGCCTTATTGCCTTCCTGGCTGTCTAAAGCTGCGCCAATCCAGTCTAAAGCGACGGCAATGGGCGTGAATGCCAGCAGCCAGTTTTTGGGTGCCTTCTTTGGTGGGATGATCGGTGGTCAATTGTTGCTGCTCAATAATACCTCGATGGGCTGGAGTATCCTGACCGGGATTGCGATTGTTTGGCTGCTGATGAGTTTCGGGCTAGCTCAGCCACGCTATCTTTCATCACTGGTGCTGCGTTTGCCGGAAAGCAGACAAACTGACGAATGGACTTCTCAGCTTTTGGCGATTCGTGGTATTGAAGAAGTCGTGGTGATGGCTGAACAGCAAGTTGCCTATATAAAAGTCGATAAACAGCAGATTGATGATGCTTCGCGACAACAATTAACGCACTTGTTAGGTAAAGAGGTAGCCATTTAAGCATAACTCTTATAAAGTAAAATACAGAAATATATAGGAAGTAAACAGCAAATGCGTGGTGTAAATAAAGTCATTTTAGTGGGTACTTTGGGTAAAGATCCGGAAACCAAAACTTTTGCAAATGGTGGTTCTCTCACTCAATTTTCGATTGCTACCAGCGATTCGTGGACAGATAAAAGTACCGGTGAACGTAAAGAACAAACGGAATGGCACCGTATCGTGTTGCATAACCGTTTAGGCGAAATTGCGCAGCAATATCTGCGTAAAGGCTCTAAAGTATATATTGAAGGTTCATTACGTACCCGTCAGTGGACTGATCAAAATGGTCAGGAGCGCTATACAACGGAAATCCGTGGTGATCAAATGCAGATGCTGGACTCGAATCGTTCACAAGGCGAGCAGGGCGACAACAGTTTTAACCAGCCACGTTTTAATAACAATAATCAGGCAAGTAACAACCAAAGTGGCGGTTATGGCAATAATCCCCAGTCGGGTTATGGTTCAGCGCCGCAGCAAGGTGGTTTCAATAACAATCAGGGTGGTGGTTATGGCAACAATAATCCGAGTGGTTTTGCGCCGAAATCTGCACCTGCACCAACAGCAGCGCCTGCAGCTGATTTAGATGATGATCTTCCGTTCTAACTTATCAAAACGGTAAATCTTCATCCAAGACCCACCTGAATCCGGTGGGTTTTTTTATGTCTTGAATTTGCTTTGTTTAGTTTTGATAGAGCTCAGAGCTTTATCATTGCTAACCTAAGTTGCAAAAAATTATATTTTAACTGCTCGGCTTATGTTCCAAATTCTAGGCTCCATATTGAGCAAATCAATCAGATCAGTAATCCTCATAGAAATCTTAAATCTAAAAAAACGATTATTTTTATAAAAACTTACGGTTTTACCTATTTAAGAAATTTTCGTATTCTATCTTCATCGAATGAATAATCTCACCAATATACGAGGAAAGGTCTCATGAGTTTAATCAATACTGAAATCAAACCATTCAACGCCACTGCTTACCACAAGGGTCAATTTGTGGAAGTGTCCGAGCAGGACATGAAAGGTAAATGGTCGGTTGTATTCTTCTATCCTGCTGACTTTACTTTTGTTTGTCCAACTGAATTAGGCGATCTTGCTGATCAATATACTGAATTCCAGAAAATGGGCGTAGAAATTTATGGTGTATCAACCGATACGCACTTCACCCATAAAGCTTGGCACGATACCTCTGACGTAATTGGTAAAATCCAGTACCCAATGATCGGCGATCCAACCTGGACTTTGGCGAAAAACTTTGAAGTATTGATTGAAGCTGAAGGTCTGGCAGATCGTGGTACTTTCGTGATCGATCCAGAAGGTAAAATCCAGATCGTTGAAATCAATGCTGGTGGTATTGGTCGTGATGCAGCTGAACTGCTTCGCAAAGTGAAAGCAGCGCAATATGTACACGCTCACCCAGGTGAAGTATGTCCTGCGAAATGGAAAGAAGGCGAAGCGACTCTTGCTCCTTCAATTGACTTAGTGGGTAAAATCTAATTCGCTCACTTGCTTTCGAAGCAAAAAATCCAGCACTCAGTGCTGGATTTTTTTATTGGCTGCTCAGCATGACAGCGCAATTTAAATGGTATAGCCCTGATGACCTTCTGCCCGGGCACGTAAGCCCTCGACCAGATGCTCAATCAGTTTTTCCATCACCAGACGCTGACCTTTGCGTGAGGCATAGACCAGTTGTACGGTTCCCATATTGGAACACCAGTCTGGCAGCAGATGGATCAGGCGACCAGCTTTGAGATCTGCTTCCACGGTTAACAAGGGTAGATCGGCAATACCCAGGCCATCCAGGGCAGAATAGTATACGCCGGCCAGATCATTGCTTTTGATGCGAGGTTCTAGGGGGATATCCATCTGTTCATGACTGTCGATACGATGCAGATGCCATTGATAGTGGTTTTTCTGCGTGCCTAAAACGATGGTCGGAAAGTCATTGATCTCAGTGGGGTAATGTATCGAACAGCCTTGCAACAGCTCCGGACTGGCAACCAGACAATGCGTGGTTTTAATCACATCGCGAACGACAATGCTGGAATCTTCATTGGCTTCAAAGTTGGTGCGGATCGCCAGGTCAATCTCATCGTGCAGCACATCGACACGCCGGCTGGTAATTTCCATTTCTACCTGAACCTTGGGATAAGTCTTGAGGAATTCATTCAGCAGGCTGCGGATCTGGTAGCGCATCATCACCGAAGGATAACTCAGCTTGACCAGGCCTTGTGGTTCACTTTTCTGCTTGAGCAAGACATTACGGGCACATTCCACCTGTTGAATCAGCTTTTCGCATTCCTCAAAAAATTCCTGGCCCAGTGAGGTCACCTTAAAATGTCGGGTTGAGCGTTGAATCAGGGTGACATTGAAACGGGCTTCCAGCTCTAAAATACGTCGGCTGAGTTTGGACTTGGTGATTCCGGAGATGTCACTGGCTGCACTAAAGCCGCCATGCTTGACCACCAGATAAAAATAATAATAGTCATCAAAAGAATGCACCTTTCACCTCAATCGCCCTGCGCTCATACAATGCCCATCATAGGGGAAATCCGGGCCAGGCTAAACTGTTTCCAAGCCAGATTAATTTAATTGTTCCAACAAAAAGCGACCCGAAGGCCGCTTATTTTAGAGATGTGTATGGTTTATTTCTGGGCAGTATTCTGGTTATAGCTATTCATCAGGTTGCGGTAGTCAGGAATATGATTGCTGAACAGGCTGCCGAGACCTTCGATATCATTACGCCAGTCACGGTGCAGTTCACAAGCCAGACCAAACCAGGTCATCAGCTGTGCACCAGCCTGTGACATGCGGTTCCATGCAGCATCACGTGTCAGGTGATTAAAGGTACCAGATGCATCTGTCACGATGAATACGTCAAATTCTTCTTCAAGTGCAGACAGCGCCGGGAAGGCAACGCACACTTCAGTCACCACGCCAGCAATGATCAACTGTTTTTTACCCGTGGCTTTTACCGCTTTAACAAAATCTTCATTATCCCAGGCATTAATTTGCCCTGGACGAGCAATATAAGGTGCGTCCGGGAATAGCTCTTTCAGCTCAGGAACCAACGGACCATTTGGGCCTTGTTCGAAGCTGGTGGTCAAAATGGTCGGTAAATTGAAATATTTTGCTGCTGCCGCAAGCGCCAATACATTATTTTTGAATTTATCTGGGTCAATATCACGAACCAGTGACAACAAACCAGTCTGATGGTCTACAAGTAATACGGCTGCATTGTCTTTGTCTAAACGTACATAAGGTTTTGCCATTTCTCTGTTCCTCTCTATAAAATTAGCATCCCGTCTTGGATCACACCCAGGCTGTTCCGGGACGTGGTGATTTTTATATTAGAGCTAAAAACAGGACAAAATAAGCCCAAATTCTGGGATAAATAATCTTAAAAATAGGATAATTAAAAATTTAGACCAAAATTTTAGTTTATTTGTGTTGAATTCGGGAAGTTAAAGCAAAGATTGTCTTATATATAAGATACTGTATTCCAGCTTAGGACTATCAGCGCATCTTGGCCCGGCATAAAATGGCTGCATGTTCATCCTATCGTAATAGGAGTTAAAAGATGAAAAAAGTAATTGGTGTTTACCGTAATCAAAACATGCATTGGGTCGGTGATGGCTTTCCGGTCAAAAATCTGTTTTCCTATGACCGTTTAGGTCAGGCGATCAGTCCGTTTTTGTTGCTGGATTATGCTGCGCCCTATCATTTTGATCCGACGACTGTACAACATGGCGTGGGTTCACATCCACATCGCGGTTTTGAAACAGTGACGTTAGCCTATCAGGGGGCAGTGACGCATCAAGATTCAAGTGGCGGTGGCGGCACGATTCAGGCGGGGGATGTGCAGTGGATGACCGCAGGCTCAGGTGTGGTCCATGAAGAATTTCATTCTCCAGATTTTGCCAAACATGGCGGTCTCTTTGAAATGGTACAGCTCTGGGTCAATCTGCCGGCCAAAGACAAGATGACCACACCACGTTATCAGGCGATCACTGCGGCAGCTATTCCGCGGATTGAAATGGATGAAGAGGCGGGGCATATCCGGGTGATTGCAGGTGAGTTTGCTGGTCATCAAGGTCCTGCTCATACTTTTAGTCCGATCAATGTCTGGGATGGTGAACTGAAAGCGGAATATGAAACCACATTGCATATCCCTGCCGGACATAATGCACTGTTAGTCGTGCTGAAGGGTGAGCTGGTGGTCAATGCGAGCCAGAAAGTCCTGGACAGCTCAATTATAATGTTTGCCCGTGATGGAGATCCGGCGATTCAGTTGCAAGCCTATCAGGATACCCAGTTTGTGTTACTGACAGGCGAGCCACTCAATGAGCCCATTCAAGGTTATGGCCCGTTTGTAATGAACAGCAAGGAAGAAATTATGCAGGCATTTCAAGATTTTAATCAGGGTAAATTTGGTGAAATTGCGGTGCAGGCTGAATAGTACACCGAGCGGTTAAACAAAGAAGCCTCTGCTTTCGCAGAGGCTTTTATTTTATAAGGCGCTGTAGTTTCTTGTCGTTTTAAATAATTTACGCATAAACTCATCTTGGTGGAATCTGATGGGTTTATGGTTTTATTATGCTGTGAATCATAGATTTTTCAAGGGCGTTTGTCAACCAAAGGTTATAAAAATGGTTAATTAAGATGTTTGTTTTTAAAGTGATTTTTCAGGTTATGTAGAAAAAATATGAATAAAATCCTGAGTTTGGTGTATTTTGTAACCTGTTTGAAAAAATAGTGAAAAGCAGATTTTATCCCGCCCAATTGCCTTTACGAAAAACATATATTCTGGAAGATTTTAATAACCTGTTTGATTGGCGCATGGTACATAATTTCTGTAGTTTTTCAATGACGGATGATCAGTTTGGATATCGCAGTAATTGGTAGTGGCATGGCCGGACTGGCAACAGCCAGAATTCTCCAGGATGCAGGACATCACATCACGATTTTTGAAGCACTTCCAGGTCGTGGCATGGACAGTCATAGCCTTGAATTTGAAGGGGGGCTGATTGATGCACCTTTACGTGTGATGAATCCTTATCTGTGGAAAAACACCCTGAGTCTGGCCACGCATCTGGGCATTAAAACTTATCCGGTGCGTACCTATATGGCCTGCAGCTGGTTATTTGAAGATAAAACTGAAACCTGGCTGACCACATCGCGTAGCCGTATCGGCAATATTCCAATTATCAATAACCGTAAAGGCTTGCAGCAGTACGGCTGGCGTCTGGTCAAGGGCCTGTTGCAGCTCAAAGTGGCATTAACCAAATTTTTTAAGTCGAAAAATCAGGACATCAGCCTGGCAGAATTTATCAATCGTAACGAGATTGAAGAAGTGTTCTGGCACGGTGCAGTGATGCCGGTGCTGTATACCATTTGTACCTGCAATCCGAAAACTATTGGTGAATGGCCGGCGAAACCGTTATTAATTTTCCTGCGCCAACTGACCGATGGCGATGCTTTATTGCGCCTGCAAGGCGGTACACCAGCGCTGGTCGATAAACTGGTGGAAGGCATTCATATTGAAGACGGTTCAGCGATTACGCTGGTGCAAGAGCAGGGCGATCAGGTCAAAGTCGAAAATGCAGCCGGTTATTCAAAACTGTTTGACCGGGTTATTGTCGCAACACCGACCACTAAAATTGAGCAATTCCTGGACCCAACCCAGTTTGCCAGCGAAATTGAATTATTGAAAAAATTCAAATTTGAACAGGGCGAACTGGTGATTCATACCGACGCCAGCGTGATGCCGCCAAAACGTAAAGACTGGGCTGTACTCAGCTACATGATGGATCGTAAATTTACCCGTCAGCAATTTACCGTGTGGCTCAACTCGATTGAACCTTCGCTGGTTGGCAAGTCGGCAGTATTCCAGACCTGGCGTCCGGTGACCGAGATTGACCCGAAAAAAGTCATTACATCGGTCATGTTGACCCGTGCCGTGGTCGATGCCAATACCGTGGCGCTGAACAAGGAATTACAGCAGCGTCATCTGGAAGCCAATCGCAAAGTCTTTTTCTGCGGTTCATGGTCATGTGACGGTTTGCCCATTCTGGAATCGGCTGTGACCTCAGCGATGAAGATTGCGGAAATTTTCGGTGCGCCTTTACCGTTTCAGGGTTTAAAACCTGTGGTCGAGGTTGCTCCGCAACTGGGTTATTAATTGATGCAATGGCTTCAGGCATTGCGTCAGCGCTTTCCTCAGCATAAATATGCAATTCATGCAGCGGCGCTGGGGGATCAGGCGCAATTGCCCTGGAGTAATTTGGGCTATTGGCAGGCAGGACAGCAGGATTATGTTGCTGCCTGTCGCACGCTGGCCGATCAGCTCGCGCAGAGTGTCAATTTGAATTCAAAAGATAAATTGCTGGATCTGGGCTGTGGTCAGGGTGCAAGTTTATTGCACTGGCAACAGCACTACCGAGTGCAATATCTGGCCGGTGTCGAAGTACAAGCGGCTTGCGTGGCCACTATTCAGCAACATCTGCCAGAACTGAATGCCATCTATCAGGCCTCGTTTCTGCGTTTAAAGGAATTGCCGTTTTCTCAGCGTTTTGATGTGGTGCTGTGTCTGGATGCAGCTTATCACAGTCCGGTTCCGTTACTTTTGCAACAAATCAGCAGTGTTTTAAAGCCAAATGCACGAATTGGTTTTCATCATCTGGTGTTATCGGAACGTTGGCAAAATTTGAATTCATTTCAAAAGCGTAAATATCAGCTGTTACTGAAATCTGCCGATATAAATTTAAAAGAATTAATGTCTGTTGGTGCACTGTATGCGTGTCTGGATCGTTTTGAATTTAAAAATATTCAGATTCAGGATCTATCCGAGCCGGTATTTTCTGGCTTTGCGGATTATGTACAAAAAATTTTGAATTCAAAACAAGCCGGTCATCATATTCAAGGCTCAGGCTTGGATCATTTTAAAATTCAAATGACAGCAAAGCTATGCCAAAAATTATATCAGGAAGGGATCGTGAGATATGTGCAGGTAACGGCACAATCGAAGGACTAAAACAGCGTAAGAAAACGTCGAAAAATTCAAGTTTGAAAAATACCAAGCCCAGAAACATCAAAGCCTCACTAAAAAGCGAGGCTAAGATATGGTGCCGGCACACGGATTCGAACTGTGGACCTACTGATTACAAGTCAGTTGCTCTACCAACTGAGCTATGCCGGCATGGTGGAGTGCATTTTACAGAAATTCATTCGCTACGCAAGCCAAAAAATAACCGTTCAAGCTATTTTGGTACGATTTACCGTTTTTCCGGTTCATTCTATCTAAACTGTCTTTTATCGAAAGATCAAGAAAACGCCCATATAGGCAGATATGGGCGAGGGTGAATGTACAGGGTTTAGTATGGGTCAATCGCTTAAAAGGGATTATCGCTTTTTTATGATCTGGTCTAATTCTTGTGCACATTCCTCTAAAGTAAAGGCCATATCAAACTGCATTTGAGGTTTGAGTTCTTGAGCGAGGCTTCTCCACTGTTCGATGAGTCTCAGAGCTTTTTGAATTTTATGTTTATTGATGTCTTTGGCAATGGTTGGGGTATAACCGCCACGTTTTGCATTTTTGATCTGTTTTGCATAGTTTGCGCTGTTATTCATGTTCGCTCTCCGAATAGCAGTGTATCTATTTAGCTTTAAGTTTAAATGGCTCGATCAATCCTGTATTTCTTTCTATTTTATGGTTTTTATTCTCCTCTCAGCACCTCTGTAGGCACCATAACATAGCTTTGATGACAATAGAATTAAGCTATTTTTATGCCAGTTTTTAAATTGAACCTAGAAAAGCACGGAAGCTTAAGAAAAATTTAAATATGGTGGAATAATCGTCTTAGAACAGCCATATTCCTTAGGTCATAGTAACTTTAATCATGGTGGTGATGGATTGTTTAATGATTCTAAGCAGATGCGAATTTGAATTTCAGGCAATAAAAAAACCCGAATCATGTGATTCGGGTTTTTAAATTCTGGCGGTGAGAGAGGAAGTCATAATTATGATATAAGATACTGAAATATATAATAATAAATTTATATAATTTTAAATATACCGACAAATATACCGACAAGTGAAAAAAGTTGTGGAGTTGCTACACGTATCGTCAATTAGATTCCTTAACTCTCGATTTGGGTAATTTTATATATTGAATGAGTTTAATAGCAGAAAAAAATATAAATGGTTTTACTGTTTCTTCCAATTTTTTTACTGGTCGAGTAATTCGAATAGTTGGGTAACTTTACGGTAACTGTTGTAAGTTATTTTAGGTATATTGAGCTGAGTATCTTTGAGCTAGTTACTGAATTGTATTGAGTAATTTACTTATTCAAATTTCAAAAGTTATTTTTATTTATCATAGTATTTTCTTTAATCATAAAAAATAGGGGGTTATATGGGGCTTATCTTTCTAGTCATTCATGCAGTTGTTTCTTTTGCTATCGGTAAAGTAGTTGTTAATTCAAAACCAGAAATAGCCAATTGGTCGATAAACAAAAAACAAGCTGTAGCAATAGTCTGGTTTTTCTTAAGCATATTGGTGTGGTTGGGCTTTTGGAAAGCAATAATGCAATTAGACTTCGCTATTGAGAGTCATCTCTTTATGAGTATTGGTACGTCAATTATTATGGGTATGATTTTTTATCACGCTTTAACCCCTAAAAAACAAACAAGATAAAAACAAAAAAGCCGGTATTACGCCGGCTTTTTTAGATTGATTACTTCTTCGGAAATAGTATCCCATACATCCCACACCACTCTAGATAATAACAGTCAAGGATAGTGTTACATGGGTTTAATTAATTGCTCTAAGTGCTATCGCTGGTTTAGGTACGGGTTGTATTCACTCATCCACTCTAATCCTTTTACTGTTTTTCGCTTCTCTTGCCATGTCTGGTTAGACTTGTTGTAATTCGTTTCAGCAAGTTTCTGATTAAACTTAATTGGATAACGCGGATTATCCTTGTTGTAATCATTAATTTCTTGCTTAACGGCGCGAACTTGAGTGCGGTCTCCAGATTCAAGCGCATTCACATAGCGTTCTTTCCAACGTGCATTGACATAAGTTTGTGCTGATTTATCTTTCAGCTCCATGCCACGGAATCGACCTTCTTTAGCAATGCTGGCTGGTTGTGCATCAAGCATCTTAATAATACCTTCCCATGCTTCAACATCGTTTGTCTTAACTCCGGTTTTCATATTGCGATAATCACCAGTGGTTGCAGCAATAGCACCTTGCCCCACGCTTGTAATCGCTTTAGGTAGTAATTGCACACCAGATTGACCATAGGCACCCACTTGAGCCAGTGCAACGGATTCCTTCACCTTCTCAAGTAATCCGCCGATAGGACCTGCAATCTGTGAAATCTCGGAAGATTTCATATAATCACTGGTGGTTGGGCTGAAATATGCAGTCGCAGGGATTAAGTCACCCATACCCATACGACCCTTAACATCAATCAATGGATTTAAGTTGACGATACCATCCATTAAGACAGTATTTACGCCATTGCCCAGCGTTTGACCTAATGCATCCTGTAAAGCTATTTGAATCTCACGTTCGGTATTAACTGGTTTACCCATTAAACCGCCGGCAGTTTCAACAACATCTAGAATATCGCGTACAAACGGCAAGCCAGTCGTACCAGAAAGGGCCATTAAAATTCCCAGCATGGTTAGGATGGATCTGGATACACCAAAACCGACTAATGCGGCCATTTTCTTTTTAAACTCGTCATCTTCGCCGCCATACAAGCCAGCTTTTTGCATTCTGACCATCTGTTCGATATATGCAATCATAAATTGCTTATACATCATCAGTGCGCTACCGATGTTGCCACGTGCTAAACGTGGTCGGTTGCCTTTGTTGTAGATACCTTGGGTTTCTTGAATAGTTCTGACGGCGAAGTCATACGCATCTTTAAAGCCTAGTTTCTCTAATTTGGCTTGGCCCAGACTTTCGGCCACGTCCAAGGCTGCAAACAATGAAGTACGGCGGTTGACCGTTTCAGACGCTTGAGCAAATAAGCCAGACGCATGGCTGATTAATTGCCATGTACTCGCACCAAGGCCAGACTTACCACGCTCTAGGCCCTGCATCATCCATGTGTTTTGTGGATCTAAGTGGCCTTCTTTTCTGGCACGTTCATAATGGTCTTTATACTTCCGATCCATTGCATCGGTGCCTTTTCTCCAAGTGATAACCGCTTTACGGAAGGCTCTTAGAATAGTTCCTTTGTCTCTGCTGTACTGCATCAAGTAAGGGAAGGTTTGCAATAGTGGCTGGGTTAAGTTCACCACACCAAACATGGCTGAGAATCCCATATACCAAACAAACGCAAAGTTTTTAACTGCTGCAAGTTCTTCCTGAGTATCGAGCGAATAATCACGCAACCGGATAGCATCCTCTTGAAAGGCTGGATCTTCGATATTTGTGATTGATTCATCAATGGCTGGGTTGTAGCTCTGGTTTGCTGAATAACGCGCATTCGACATAACAAACGATGCTAGGACGCGCTTTAAGTCACTATCAAAACCATCAACCCCCTGGCGTTTCAAAAGTCGTTTAAGTGCAGGGTTATTCTGGACGGCGTACTTGATATACGCTGTTTCAGCATCACCAATCGGTAAACCTGATTCTTTAGCGAATAACGCCACGGTTTCAGGACTTACGCCCTGGAACAGTTTGTGTTGTAACTCATTAATCTGACCTTGCTCAATTTCATAACCGGCTGGAATCTTCGACTGGTCATAGTTCCGATAGAATAAGTTGCGTTCAGATTCACTTTCGAAGTGTTGGCGATATGCAACTTCCCCTGTGGTTGGGTTGTAGATCCGCACAAAATACTTACCAAAACGCATTAGCGGTACATAGCCTTGGTCTTTCAGATCGTTGGCTTTCTTAAATACCCGGTCAATCGCTTCAATTGCAGCCTGTCTAGCTTCTGCCTTCTCTGGTTTACCCTTGGTCAATGTATCTATGCGTTTTAGGATCTCATTGTAATGGTCCACAATATCCAGATCTTGAGCGGCCAGCTCCAATACTTCCTCATTGGTTCCGCCCAGGTGTTTATAGATATTTGAGAAGGTTGTATTTGCAAAGGTGTCTAATGACGTATCAATTGCATCACGAACCTCGTTATATAGGCCAATCTGGTCATCATCAAAACCTAATTGCTTTAATTCCTTAACTGAATGACGTTCTGAGTTATCCATTAAGGTGTTTTCAAACATTAGATCGCCAACTTTCTTCAAGTCTTTATCAACTTTGGCCTTGTCAATTTTTCCACCAGAAAAGGTATGTCCAATTGTGCGGCCAACTCGTTTGACTTCCTTCCAGTAATCTTCGCCTTGCTCCAATTGAATAAGCACGTTCGGGGCAACGTCCATTGACTTACTACTGGCAAAAGTAACGTGATTGATTTTCCCCTGGACTAAATCAAAAGTCTTTTTAAATTGCCCTGTTTCATCCCTTAATGACTTATGCAGCATGGTTTGGAATAGGTTGAGCGTTCGACTGCTCAGGGTTTTTGCACCTTCGGCACCACGTAAAGACATTTGACCAAAAGCGGTTGACGCTGCTTTGTCTAAAAGCTCGCGCTGTTTAGTTTGGCTCATATTTTGCGGATTGGCGGTACTGCTTCGACTATAACGGCGTTCGCCTTTTGGTGGTGTTGGTGGCGTTCCCTTAGAAATAGTTTTAATCATGCGTTCAGCAAGGGCAACCATGTCGTTAGAGTTAAGTTTTAGGTTTAATCCTAGCCTATCTACCGCCCACGCCTTAACTGCGCTTAAAACGCGGTTTATAAGCTTCTGTGCTGGCCCTTGGTTTTGCTGATTCCTTGCAGCTACGGTGATTAAGTACGGTAAATATTCATCAGCTTGTACCTGTGCATCAGATTCACGCTCTGCTAATCGCTTGGCTTCGATTGCATCGGGGTTTCCAGACTTCACCAGACGATTAAATTCCGACATTAAATTATCGTACGCACTGGCTTTAAGTACACCCTGCATCCCAATGTGGCCGCCAAGCTCATGTAGGAACACTGGCACGATGTTTTCTGCTGTGATTGCATCAGCAATGAGCGTTACACGGCCATTTTCCGCAAAGCCTTCAATACCTGGCTCAGAATAGGTTTGTTCAATAATTAAAACGCCGTTACTTTCAAGAAGATTAATCGAATCCTCGCCAAAGCGTTTTACAAGCTCTGCTCGTACCTGATTTGGATTACTGTCTTGGACTTTTTGATTTTTTGTCCGACTACGTAACGGCGAATCACTACCAGAATTTGATTCTTGCTTACGCTTGTCATCAACCTGTCCTACTTCATCTTTTTCTGGACTTGATAAACTGGCTGGTTGATTTGAAGGGCTTCTTTCGATGTTTTCGCTTGAGCTAGTTGTTGTTCGTATAGCGGAAATTGTTCCTGGTACTCTAAAGGCATTGCCTGAAACTCTTTCAGAAGTTCCTTCTTCGTTAAATCGGCCACTGCTTCTTTGCTTGATTTGCCCATTGTCATTAGCTGCTTCCTTTAAAACATTATTAAAAATTGTGTCGAATCTATCCAATATACCAATCTGACTCAATATCTCTCTGGAACTGGATTCCGCACCAAATACTGTAAACATCTCATGAGGGTAGGAGGTGAATATTGCATAGTTAATTCGATCTAGAACATCTGGATCTATATCGTCAACGCTTTCTCGATTATTACTCCAAATCATCTCTTTAAATTCTTCTAAGCGTTCAAGTTGTTCTGGTGTGAGTTTATTTGTATCAATATGTTCTTGGGTAGCAGCATGAATCAGTTCATGATTAATTAATTCAGGCAATGTACCTTTCCATTCAGAAGAACGTGGATAAATATAAGAGACACCAGAATCAATTGAATAAAATCCACCTTCCTGTAATTGATCAGAAATAGACTGAATAATTGGATCAGAGCTATTAACTAAATCAGAAACAATATGGACTCGTACATCAGGATTTAGTTTTGCAAGCTTGGTTAATAATTCTTTGTCATATAGCACATTGGTTTTTACCTTATCTGTTTTCAGACTAGATAAGTCATTCAAAATATCCCCTAACTTGTGTACTTGATCCATAAGTTCACGTGGGATGCTATGGATTATTCCTGATTCGCTATGCTGAATATCATCAAGAGGGTCTTTTAAGAAGTGGTCACGTACAACTGAATCCACTGTTTTAGGTGTAGATTGCTTAGCATTATTCATATCAGAAATACTTGATTCATTCTGCTCCTGCTCTGAATCTAGTTTTTCACGCAATACAAACTGTGACGGTGCCACTTTCACAACTTCATGGGTATCGGATAAGCCCTCTTTCTTAATTGTCGTAGTAGCGGCTGATTTATTAGCAAATGGCTTGTTATCAGATGCTCGACCAATATCCTTCTTTTTTATGGTGCCCGGTGTATCGTTCCTTTGAAATGGAGGGTGGGGGAGGTCTGCCAGTGCTAGTTCTTCGCTACCTGATTCTAAACTATCATCTTCTGACTTTGCCTTTTCACGCAATACAAACTGTGACGGTGCCACTTTCACAACTTCATGGGTATCGGATAAGCCCTCTTTCTTAATCGTAGTTTTTGCTGCGGTTGCACTGGCAAAAGGCTGATTATCAGACTTACGGCCTACATCACCCTTTTTCATTTCTTCTGGTGCTGGTGTGTCTAATACAGAATTTTCCGCAGGTGCTTGCTCCTTCTGGTTGCTTTGGTCTTTTTTGTCATACCAATAATCTTCTAGGAATTTACCCAGGCTTTCAGGGGTTGTTGCACCACTGAATGCAATATTCCCCAGAACATCTATAATTTGTAAACGACCATTTTTTTCTTGAAGCTTAAAAGCTGTATCTTGGCCGTTACGTTTTACAATGGTTCCATCTGATTTAATAGATCTGCCGTACTGTTTTGCCAGGTCATCATACTTTTGAAATCTATTTTTAGATTCTTGATCTGGGGGGGTGTCTGAAATAGTGGGTGTTACACCGTTATTTTCTGTCTGATCTTTTTGACGCAATACAAAATTAGACGGCGCAATCTCAACAACTTCATGTGTTTTTTCCACATCACGAAGTTTTAAACCTCGATTTGCAGCATTCTTGCTTAAAAATGGCTTTCCATCAGATCCTCGTCCAATATCGTCGGATTTCATGCCATCCTGTGCATCATTTTCCTGAATGCCGTTTTTGACCTTTCTTTGCTCAATCTGTATTTGCGCTAGTTTATCTGGCTCCGGTACAAGCTCCGGTGTATCAGCTTTAAGCTCCGGTGCAAGCTCCGGCGTAATATCTTTTTCATTGCTTCGAGCTGCTGCTGAATGCAAGGCATCCTTTAAAGTTTTACTAAAGTTTTCAGGGTTAAAGGTTGCATCGCTAATCGCATCATTAGATCCTATGGAGATAGCCAAACTTCCATCTTTTTGGATGCCAAAATCAACGGTTTTTCCGTCTTGCGTCTTGATTTCAAGATATGGACTTTCACCCACCTTTTTTCCACTGGAATCCATTGAATCAATACTTGATAACTCAGCATCAATATTACCCAGCTTGATCTTCTTTCTATCTGGTGTGGCTTGCTTGAGGATTTCTTTAAGCGACAAAATATGATCATGTTCTAAGTCAAACTGACTAGCTAATCGCCAGTCATATTGCGTCATCCCTTTTTCGATTTCATCGTCACTAAAGCTCTTGGTTCTTACTGAAATTTGATTTGTTGTGTTGGTTTGTGTGGTGGTAGGCGTGTTAATTGCTTTAACTACGTCCGAAACCTCTGCTAAGACTTCCGCACGTGGACGGCCCTTATTAATTTCATCCTGGATAAGCTTTGGCTTAGCCTTTGGGTTGTTCAAATGAGCATCACGGACCTGATCAGCAAAGCTGTCTGTTGGTTGTACTGGATCAGTTTGTTTATCACTTGGCGGCACAGCATTTAATAACTCGTCAAATGCTTCATCACTGTCAAAGTCCGTTGCTGGATCTGCGGCCTGTACTGGCTCAACTGGATCTTGTGCCGGTGTACCGATAGGTGGAACGGCGTTAAGCATGTCATCGAAAGCCTGATCACTCCCAAAATCTTCAACCGGTGCTGCTGATTTAGGCTGAACAATTACCTGACCTTCACCCTTATTAATAATTTCATGGCTATCTTTTAGGCCGTTTGTTTTTACGAAATCATTTGCTCTCACATAATTTGTGAAAGTTTTAGGTTTATTGTGGTCTGGCTGCGCTGTTGGGATCGGCTGTACTGGCTCCTGAACTTCTTCTGGGTCAATAACATCAGGCACATTATCAGCATTCAGGCTGTCAACACTGACCAGCCCTTCTGAAAAATTGGATAAATTAGGATCTGCCGGGGTTGGCTGTACGATTCTTTCAGGTTCATAACCAAAATTACTTAGGTTCGGATCATCTGGGATGATGCCCTGCTTTTTGACAACCATAAGCGTGCCGTCATCAGCAATCTCAATATCATGTGATTCAGTTAGGCCATTGATCCGTACATAGTCATTTGCCTTGGTTGGATTGGAGAATGCTTTAGGCTCGTTAAAATCCTCCTGGAACGGCGATGGCTGATTGGGATCAATTGGTTCAAAGGTGTTCGGATCTAACTCAACCGGATTGCTAAACAGTCCCCTATCTTGTGGGTGAATCTGCTGTTTAACATGATTATTCACAATACTGGATACAGACGGCTTTTTCGGTGCTTTGGCTTGAGAATAACGAGTAATGGATTGAATCAGCTCTTGCGCCTGGTCTGTGTCGATATTACCCAGTGAAACGGCGTTCATTACCACATTATGCGCTGCGGCTTCATCACCGGTCATTGTGAGGGTGAATACATCAGCTCGAATAGGGTCTGTCTGGATTACCTGCGCTTCTTCTGGTGTGATATATCCATTGCTTACACTATCCATCACCAGATTTGTGGTATTTGCCATGCCCTGATTAATTGGCGTGGCCTGTGGTTGTTCTGTTGGTTGTGGTTGTACTTCTGGCTGCACCTCCGGTTGTACTTCCGGTTCTACTACTGGCGGCTCCTGTTCTTGTTGTTTTGGTGGTTGATACTGTGCCGCAAAACGCTCTACAAAATACGGCGTATCAATACCGTACTGATCATAAGCAGCTTTAACCTTGCTGGCTTCTGCACCAATATTATTCAGGTTGTCTTGTGCGCTTTGGAGTGCTGCCGGATCGTTAAGCTGCATGGCATCTGCCAGCTCTTTACGTGCTGCGGCTTCTTCCTGGCGTAATGTATTGGTCTGATTCCGTAACTGCTTCGCCACGTCCTTGGCTTGGCTAGTTGGTGATCCACCGGTAGCAGACTGCATACCACCACCCATGATACCGCCGACCAAGCCTTCTTCTAAAATGGTCTGGCCGACCTTGCCATAATCAACCGGTGTACCGCCAA
The DNA here is from genome assembly GCF_013417415.1 of Acinetobacter sp. YH12254. Taxonomy (NCBI): domain Bacteria; kingdom Pseudomonadati; phylum Pseudomonadota; class Gammaproteobacteria; order Moraxellales; family Moraxellaceae; genus Acinetobacter; species Acinetobacter sp. YH12254. The sequence continues at coordinate 167,056 of NZ_VPEB01000001.1, forward strand.
TATTGGCCGATGCAGCTTGAGCGCCATACTCACCAATACCGCCTTGTAAACCTTCCTCTAGGGCCTGTTTGCCCACCATTTTGGCCGCTGCTTTGTTGGCTGCAATGCTCATATCTGGTACAAGTTTAGCCATGCCGGTACGTGGGACCTGTTGCATTCCACGCTTAACCAAAGCTGAATCTACACCGCCGCCAGTCAATGCCTTACCGATCTTGCTTGTTGGTGCATTTTTCAGAATGCCAGATCCAAGGACTGCACCGGACGGCGCGATAAACCCAATAGCTGTCATCGCTGTGCCATATTTATCAGATGCTTTTTCTGAAAGCTGATCTAGAGTTGCCGCATAGGCTTGTTCACGTGCTTGGGTAATAGTTAGCCCATTATTTAGTCTTTCATTAAAGTTCTGCTCAAATAGTGGATTGCCTTGTAGCTTTTCCCATGTTGGGAAATCTCGCTCTAGATTGGCTGTGGCATTACGGCGTACTTCACCATAGTTTTGGGTATGCTCTGCGGCCACACCGGAAACTAGGCCTAGTTTAGGTGCAGCCTTCGCCAGTATTGGAGCCTTACTTGCAATAGTAGTAACGCCTTTTGCCGCACCAAATGGCATCGCCATAGCTGGAACGGATTGTATTGCACCAGTAGATAGCTGCGATACCTTTCCATGCTTGCCGGCTTGTAGTTCTTTTTGGAAGGTGGACGCACTATTTTCATATCCTTTTCTAAGGTTTTTGCCGTAATCAGCAACTTTAGCGGAAATAGAATCCTGTTCGTTCTCCCCAATATCACGCACAAAGCCAGCGGCACTTTCAATTGTGCTGCCTACGCCCTGTCCAAACAGGTTCCCGATAGTTTCGCCAGTAGACTTAATGGCTTCTTTGATGATCGGCAAATTACTGCCAGTCTTTACGGCTTCTTGAACGGCCTTGTCTGCTCGTTTGTCCTTGGCAAAGCTGCGGCTACTCTGTCCGGCTTTCGGCAGTAGGCCAGCACTCTGCATGACTTTATCAGTCTGTGAGTACCATTTTTCACGTGCCTGAACAATTGCGGTGTCATTTGCACCGCGCTCGACCAGTGCAGGGACTACTTTGTCTTGAAATAAACGATTACGCTGACTAATTACCTGGCTTGCATCAGCGCCGTCTTGTGCTGCTTTTGTAGCTAAATTGCTAAAGTGCTGGTTAATATTCACAGTAAAACCTCTTAGTTAATTGGAATTACTGCCTGTTGCGGTTGCCAAATACGGCAAAAATTGAAGATGCTGCTTTATTATTTTATAAGTATATTTTAAAAGTTAAGGTTTGACATTTATTTGAAGTGTAATATATAGCTGTTACACATTTTTAACTTCTATTATCGCTGAAAAGCCCCTATGCCTCTAATAAGCATAGGGGCTTTTTCAACTCTACAAGATAAAAAATTATTAGTAATTTTCACATGAATAAATCAATAATTTTGCATGTCTAAAGTGTAACATTTTGCCAATAAAAAGCCGTTTAGCCATACTAAAAGGTACTTTGTTAAAGTGTGCTTCATAGGGTTATTTGCTAGAACCCCTAAAAGCCCTCTAAAACAGCTATAAAAAAATAGAAAAAACATAGTTAAATATTTGTTTTATATTATTAAATTTTAATTTAGGGTTATTTTGTGGTTGATAGGTTTTGTATAAGCTCATTTTATATGTTTTTTTTTGGTATTTTATGCCAATAAATATTAATAATTCCCACCTTGCTTAATAGGTTTTTTTTCTAAATTTTTGCTATTTATTAAAGTTTAATTCGGGATCTGGCGTGTTTATAAAATACGGCGTTATTAATAAATCTTTTCAGCTTTTATTGATACTTGCTTGTAGTGTTGGAGGTTGGTTGCTGGTGGTGATTATGCTCAATTCTGATGTGGGTAAACTGAATATGGTAATAATTGTGCTGTGGGCAGGATTCTTAGTTTAAGGGTCACGATCTGATAAGCTCATGACAATTGCTTAATTTACGTTTGGCACAGAACTTTTTCTTATTCTGTCTGTCTACTCATGTATATGTATTTTTTGAAGTGGACATAGTGGACAAGGTGTACATAATTAACTATGTGTATGTTTTTAAGTAATTAATTAATTCCACTTACATGTGGTTTTAGCTAATAAAAAAGTGGACACATAAAGTAGTAGAAGTGGACGAGATCTATTTACCTTAAATAGTGTCCACCTTATGTCCACTTATTAAGATGTATATATTTATACAAAGTGGACATAATAATATTTATATATAACAGTATATTAACTGAAATAAATATCTGTATGTCCACCTTGTCCACCACATCCACCTTATAGATATTAATTTATATTTCGCTATCTAGGTTCTGCATAGCTTCTACACTAAAGTGCATCATCCGGGGGCGCGTTCCATCGGGTAGGTTATTACCAGGCTTCTTCACGTACAGCTTTTTTTCCCCTTCGGAAAATTCCTTGATCCATCCATGCTTAATCAATATCTTTTTGACGTTTGCCTCATTCATACCTATGCATATTTCCTTCTTAAACATAGTAGGTGACACAAGATAAACTTTTTCACTTGGATCGTAATAGCCGACACGATTGTGGATACGTTGTCGGATGACTTCGCCGTCTGGCTGTCGGATTACGGTTAAGTCTTCAAAGCGACTGGTTCCATTAGGTTCAAAAAAGGCTTTAATATGCTCCAGAATCTTTGTTTCCTCCATGTTTTCACCACCACCTAAACTATCTAGCCAAGTGCTAAAACATTGCGCTACTGCCTCAAATGCGCGTCCCTGTTGCCAGCCCGTAATACCTGCTAATGTTGCTAACTCTCCAGCAGCAGCGACCAAGGCAAAACGGCGTAAAACACGGTTAGCCTGCCCATTCTTCGTCTGGGTGTGTTGCTCAATAAAACTATCCAACAGTTCCTGTGCCTTTATCATTACCATATCTTTATCGCTGGTGAGATATTCAAGCCACTTAATACCGGCATGACCGTAATGTGCTGATGCTAGTTCATTAATGCGATTACCAATATCTTGAGGTGCTATACCGTAGTTAATGCAATCAAATACGCCGTAGCCTTTACCTGCATCACTTGGAATATGTGCAAAGCGAAGCAACAAGCCTGCATCAAGCTCAATATTTCCACGGCGCAAATGCTCCTCAAGTGTTACTTCACCAGTAGAGGTATACATAAGGCTAAATTGCTTGGCATCTCGGTTTTTACCTGATTTTGTACTTCGTGCCTTTCCTTGTCCACCTGTCAGCATATAGACAATATCTGATACGGCTTTCGGCGCAGCTTGGCGTAGCTCATCAAGATTCAGAAAACTATCATTTCTTAATTCAGCTTCATTTTCTAAAGCGTTATCTGTAGTCCTCCATGACCTGGATATATGCTTAGGACTTCCCCATACACTACAAGAAGCCTTGGTAATCGTACTTTTTCCATCGGTTGAGGATCCATAGATATGAAAGCCGCCACTTTCAGCACCTAAAGGCAAAACCAGTTGCCCTGAAAATGCACATGAAAATGCCAATACTGCTAATGCATGAGGTTCAATTAATCTACTAAGATCCTGCCACTCTCCAAAGCTTCCAGCAACTGTGTAAGGACTTGGACTTTCACTATGAAAAAGTAGTTCCTCACCTTCACTATTACCATAGGTTTTATTAGGTGTAGCAAAACAATATCCATGCCATCCGGCCCGATCTACACATCTAAAACGCTGTTCTATTGGATAGTCCTGAATATAGCTGATAAATACACTTTTCTTATGGGCTTGGCGCGGTGGCATCAATCCGTGACTGGCAATAATCTTGAACACTTCCTGCGCTTCACCCATAAAATGCTCGTAAGGAATAAGCAGGCGGTGCAACGTATTGTCTTTATCGTAGAATTGAATAACACGTTTCCAGTTATCATTATTCAAGCTTCGCGCTTCACCTAGAATAGTTACCGAATAACAGATAAATGTCCGTGTTTGTTTGAGTTCGCCGTTTTCATCTCTCTTTTCCTTTACAAGGTATAGGCCATTGTCCATGATGTGTAAAAATGAATCATCTTCCATCTTGAACGGTTTGGCTAAATGGCCTTTGGGTAGATTAGTCTTTTCTGGTAGGGCCTCAATAGCTAAATCAAGAAAATACAGCACATCACTTAAACTTTCATACTGTGTCAATTCAATCAGAAATTCACTTACACCAATTTTTAGATACTGGCTAAGCAATCTAACCGCCGTGTTTTGTTCCAATGCCTTGAATGGCTCAAGGTTTATATGCTCAGGTCTGACAGGTAGATATAACTTTGTATAGCCTGCCTTCGATAGCTGATTAATCACAAACTGGATTTGCTCAAAATCAAATGGCTTGAGTTCTGTTTGATGTTTATTGCACAGGGTAGGTAGTAGCACCAATACAACGGCGTAACCAGTCTGTGCGACCTTAAAAAATGATTCTAGGTTGCAGGTAATAATGACAGGCTTAGCATGGTCAAAATCACCATACCTTGCAAAGCCTTTAGCTAATCCATCAGGCATGACAGTCACACGCTGACCATCCTGCATGACGGCGCACTGTACAAGCTCCAATTGCCCATCATAGATAGGCAGAATCAAAGGCTGTTCATAGGTAATGCCGTTTATATCCACACTGCCAGTATCAACATGGATTGGCTGTTCTGGGCTGCCAAAACGCTGTACTAAGGCATGTGATAAATAAGCATCATCAAACGATACAAGTTGCTCACAGTGCGCTAGAATGTCAGCAGGCTTATCGGAGTCTTGCTGCAAGTTTTGGGCGGTGTTATTCACAGTAACACCGCCTTTTTATTATCTAATAAATAAATACGTTCATTATGTTTCTTCTGCCATTTATCCCAAAATACACAAGAGACATTTTCCATTGCTTTGTCAGTATGCAAGGCTCCAGTAATAAAATCGAAATTAAGATCTGGGTATTTTAACTGAGCGGCATTCTTAAACTGATCGGCTTCCTCAAAAGAATAAAAAGGGATATTCCAATTACCTAAAGGATAAGCAATTTCACTATTTACAAGGCCAATAGCCACATAAGAGCAATAACTTCTGTCATCGGACATTACCTTAATCCATGTTTGTATTTTTTCTTTTGATTGGGATTCAAGATTAACAATCGATTCAGTATTGATTTGATTAGGCATGATTAATGCGCTCCTTGTGTTTGTTGAGGAGCTTTACCATTCACGACCAAGTGAGGGTGGCAAAGCTGAAAAGGGTTGGTCGACAGGTACACAAGAGACCTGCACACTCGAAGGCGTCCCTCTCCAGCTTCACCATAAAGATGCAGAAGCATAGAGATTTTACGCATAAAAAAAGTCCGAAGCGGACTGTATGCGCTTGTGTATTCATAGCCGACCAAAGCTAATTCAGTGATTTTGCACTGAACGGAATCAATATAGCCAAAGATTATTGATTTGAAAAGCCGTAGGGCGAAAATATTTTGAAGATTTATATTCACTCTCCAAACCTCTTAGCCAAGATTTGCATACCTTTTGGCAATATGAAGAACTCAGTCTGTGTGTAGCTATATGGCTGCCCCGAGGCTTTTACACCTTCTTTGAGTGAGTATTTGGTTTCACAGTACCCACGGTTTTCACTGTAATAAGTTGAAGCCCTGGCATTGTTTAGATAGCGGTCCCAATTATGTTTTCTAAGCCATTCAGCTAATACTTGTTGCTTAACATCCAAAATCTTACATGCCTGCTGGAACTTCACGCCATGTTCAGTATGAGTAATTGTTTCGATTGCCTTCGATAACACCATATTTTCAGTACTGAGCTGAATGTTTTGTTCAGCATAGCCCAGCAATAGGTTCCGCAATTGCGCTGGATTATTAAGATCCGGTAGTTGTGGCTGCGCTGTTACAGTATCAAAGGTGCGAATAACTTTGAGATGAAAGGCTGCACTAATCCACATGGCATATGCATAGACCAATTCTTTTACAACATATGTCCCTTGTTCTGAACCACCCCTAATTGTGGATACCGGCTCAATATTTACCGATGATGGATTTCCATCATCGACCAATTCAGCAATAAGTTCTTGTGTCTTGTCATTTTGTAGAAAATTAGATGGCTTGTTTTTTACGTCACCACCACTTGCCTTATGTAAATCATTCAGGCTGTAACGACCATATTGATCTTGGTGAATTAAAGCGCCGTCAATATTGATTTGATGTACAGAGGATCTGGTTAATAAATTTGCAGAAGCATTCATAATTAAGCCTCCAATCCTTTTGAAGCCATCCATGCTTCAATATCTTCAATGCGCCATGCGGTGATGCGCTCGGTTAGCTTGATCGGGGCAGGGAACTCGCCAGCACGTACTTTGTCCCAGATTGTTGTTTCTCCCATTGGGAGTAAGCCTTGACGCTCAGGACGTGCCTTGATTATTCGAGTTGTTCCATCTTTGGCAGTGTACTTGCGTTCCTTGCGTGGTGCGGTAGTCGCAAGGTGCGACATGCGGTAAAAACCTTTCGGGGAATGATTTAATTTTTCAGTAGACATAAAAACCTCTAACAATGTGTCGTAGTGCAACGGCGCTAGAGGTAGTATCTAATTTGATTGAATAAAAAGTTGTGGAACAGGTTAGGTAATCACTTTCCCAACTTTTTGTTGAAATTCCTGATCCGCAAGATAAATTAAATATTCACTATCTGTACTTTTAGAATCTAATAATGATTTGGAAAGTGGAAGAATTGTGTCAGTGAGCCGATCATTTTCGAAACTACCATTTCGATAAAGTAGTTGATCTAGCATGTTTTTTTCAAGTGTGTAGTCATTTAACTTAGCCCATAAAATTAGGTCCATTAATTGAATAATTTTGTATTGTTTAATCTTTTTTATAAATTCTTTGGGTTTATTAAATATAGATTTACGCTTTGTTATCTGTCTTAAAAATTTCAGATGTTGCTTAAACTCTTCAATTATAGCGTTATCTGAAAAATTCAAATTAGTTGAAAATGAATAGTTATTACGTTTAGATACAAGCAATTTTCTAAATTCGTTATAGCTAAGGTCATATCGTTTTTGTAGTCTTTGATCTGTATTGAATATTGGTCTTATATAGGGCCTATTATCCCAGCTTATCTGATTTATAAATTGCGAGTCTTCTGTAGGTATTGGCTTAGTGGAATTTTTAGATAATTCTTGAAGTTTATTATCATAATGATTTTTCTCGATTTCTATTTGTTCAATAGTGGTAAGTTCTAATCTACCATCAGGAAGGTTTTGTTCATATTTGCTAAACAAAATTGATAGCGTAATACCCGGGAATAACGCTCTATTATATGTTTCCGGATGTCGACAAAATTTCTTAAATTCTTTTATTTCTCGATAAAGCATTTGTCGGTTATAAATCTCAAAAGAAAGCCGTCTAGCACTATACTTAGCTTGATATTCATCATAAGAAAGACTTTTTAAATATGTAGGAATTAGGCCAATATACTTATTGGAAATACGCTTAACTTTCTTCATTTAATAATCCTATCTTCATTCAAATAGTTAAGTAAAAGCACTAACTTTGTTTTTTTGTTAGAAATACTTAACTAGAGAATGAGGCTATGCTTCTTTAAAACTTATGCGGTTCTGGTGTGCTGTTTGAATTGGATCAAATTTTCACTTTCATCATTCGGCTTAAACTTCGATACATCTCCACCTTGACGTAAGGTATCTAGGTAATCCGCCCATAGCTGCATCATTTCGCGTCTACGGCGTAAAAACTTAGTTCGGTTGTAAGCTGTACCATTTGGGTCTCTAACCTTATGTGCGAGTTGGTGCTCTACAATGTCGGTTCTATATTCGATCTCTTCATCGAGCAGCGTTCTCGCCGTTGCTCTAAATCCATGTACTGTGTGTTGTCCTTTAAAACCTACTCGTTTTAATACTTGGGTTAGAGTGCCGTCACTCATGCACTCAGATGAAGTTTTGACGCTTGGAAATACATATTTTGAAGTTGTCCGCAGCTCCTCAAGTTCTTTGAGAATGTCATAAGCTTGGATTGATAACGGCACTATATGGTCTTGATTGGTTTTACTTGCTGCAAATGACAAGCATCTGTTTTCAAAGTCTACCGATTCCCATAGTAAGGTTCTGATTTCTCCCGGGCGCTGATAAATATACGCTGATAGCTTTATTGCTAATTCAGTTCGGATCCGTGTGCGTGGAAAGTCTTTGGTTAAGTGCCATGTTTTACGAAGTAGATCGGCTAACTCTCTCTCATCCGTCACAGCATTATGATTACCCTTAGTTGGTTGGGGGAGGCTAATGTCTGGAGCAGGGTTATAAGTAATGATTCTGCGTTTTAACGGAAGTTTAAGCACCATATTTATAATTGACTTCACACGTCTAGCTGATTCAAGCGCACCACGCTCTACAAGTGCATCGGTCACATCACGCTCTAGTTGCTCAGTGGTCAGTTGTGCTACTGGCAACTTACCAATAAAGGGAAGTATGTCTTTATCAAGTTTGCGTATTGTTTCACTGTCCACCTTTCCTTCACGTCGGCGTAGCTCTAACCATTCCACAGCAAATTTACTAAAAGTGTTCTCTAAGGTTTCAAGCTGCTCACGTTTTTTATTATTCCGTTGCTCGGCTGGGTCGATACCATCTGCCAGCATCTTTTTAAATTCTTCTCTTTTTGCTCGTGCCTGTTCAAGGCTAATGGTTGGATAAGTGCCAATTGCAAGGGTGTTGTATTTTTGCGTCACTGGTCGGCGGTAATCCATGCGCCAATACTTCGCTTCAGTATCATCAATCAATAAATACAGGCCACCACCGTCAGGGTGTCTTTGCTTTTTTGCACCATTCACATCAAAGCTAAGGTTCTTAACCCCTTTAGCAGTCAGCTTATTAGACTGTTTTGCCATTCTGATTTCTCCTAGTTGTCGGTATAAAATCAGCACTTCTTTGGTTTGGTGGTCAAAATTTAGCTGATTTGAATTTATACCGACAAATATACCGACAAAGTTGTCGGTATACTATAGTTATCCATCGTAGTGTATCGGGCATAAAAAAAGGCTCAATCCCTTTGGAATCAAGCCTTTTGCACTACGGTAAACTACCGTAAAAGTCGAATTTGGCGGTGAGAGAGGGATTCGAACCCTCGAAACGCTATAAACGTTTACACACTTTCCAGGCGTGCTCCTTCAGCCACTCGGACACCTCACCATAGGCCGAGGATAATAGCGAAAAAAACCAGCTGTGCCAAGCTGAAACAATTGATTTGCAGAAAAACTTTTAATGTGGTGCTATGATTCGCAAAAATGCTTGTTAAAAACGAAGACAATATATGCAAAGCACTGCACAAAAAGCAGCTCTCCCGGTGATTACACTGGCTGCGCTTGGGGTCGTTTTCGGAGATATTGGCACCAGTCCACTCTATGCACTGCGCCAATGCTTCCTCACCGCACATCTCGCCATTAGCGAGGCCTCTGTACTCGGTATCCTGTCGCTGATTTTCTGGTGCATGATGCTCACCATCAGCTTTAAATATGTCACGGTCATCATGCGTGCCGATAACAACGGCGAAGGCGGGATCATGTCATTATTGGCATTAAATCTGCGTACCACACGAATTGCCGATCAAAAGAAAATTTTCCTGATTGCCTTGGGTTTTATTGGTGCATCGCTATTCTTTGGTGACGGTATTATTACTCCGGCAATTTCTGTGCTGTCTGCCATTGAAGGCTTGAGTATTGCGACACCTATTTTCAATCAATGGCTGGTACCGCTATCGATTGGAATTCTGGCGGGGCTGTTTATGGTGCAGCGTCACGGTACAGCCACCATGGGGAAATTTTTCGGGCCTTTAACCATGCTCTGGTTCCTGTCCATTGGCGGTTTTGGTTTGTGGAGCATTATCCAGACCCCGTCTGTCCTCTGGATGGTGAATCCGTACTGGGCATATCACTTTGTGGTTGATCAGCCCTACGTGGCTTTCCTGACCATGGGCGCGGTGATTCTGACCATGACCGGAGGGGAAGCAATTTATGCCGATATGGGGCATTTCGGTCGTCTGCCAATTCGTCTGGCCTGGTTTATTATTGTCTTGCCCTGTTTATTGCTGAATTATGCCGGACAGGGCGCATTGTTGTTGCGCAGTCCAGAAGCGCTGGCCAATCCTTTCTATATGCTGCTGCCAGAATGGGCTTTATTCCCGATGATTGGACTGGCCACGGCTGCAGCGGTCATTGCCTCGCAGGCAGTGATTACCGGGGTATTTTCGATGGTCAATCAGGCCATTCAACTGCGTTATTTGCCGCGTCTATCGGTCAAGCATACCTCGGCAGTCGAACGTGGCCAGATTTATCTGCCCTTTATTAACTGGCTGCTGTTTATTTCGGTCTTGATCCTGATTTTACTGTTTGAAAATAGTGCCAATCTGGCCAGTGCTTATGGTGTTGCAGTGACCATGACCATGCTCTGCGGTACTATTCTGATCTCGATTCTGGCTTATGGTTTATGGCGTTGGCCGGTCTGGAAAGTGGCATTGTTTGCTGTGCCATTTTTGGCTCTGGATTTGGTCTTTGTAGCCTCAACTTCTTTAAAAATCACCTCGGGTGGCTGGGTGCCGATTCTGATTGGTGCCGTGCTGTTTACCATTTTGATGACCTGGAAAGATGGACGCGCTTTGGTTTTGAAGCGTCTGGAACAGGATGCCTTGCCGATTGATCTGTTTATTAAAAGTATCTCAATGGGGGAAGGTACCAAATATGTGCCAGGTGAGGCCATTTTCCTGACGGGTACACCGAATATTGTCCCGCATGCCATGCTGCATAATATCAAGCACAACAAAGTCTTGCATGAACGTAATATTATGCTCACGGTCATTACCCGTGATGTTCCCTTTGTAGCTAAGCAAGATCGGGTTGAACTGGAACAATTGAGTGAGCATTTTTATCGGGTATTTATCTATTATGGTTTTAAGGATCAGCCCAATATTCCAGTAGCTTTACAACAGGCTTATCGAAAATGGGGTTTTGAATATGATCTGATGCAGATCAGTTTCTTTATTTCACGTGAACGGATTATGCATACTGTGGGTGAGGGTATGGCACCGTGGCGGGAAAAACTGTTTATTTCCATGCAGCGCAATACCAGTCCGGTCAGTGATTTCTATCAGATTCCACCCAACCGTGTGGTCGAGCTGGGCACCCAGATTCAGATGTAAATAAAATTAAAAAGCATAAAAAACCAGAGACACACTCTGGTTTTTTATGGGAGAAACAGTAAATAACTGAGCTTCGGATTATTGCTCAAGTTCTACGGCAGCCGGCACTTCAGGTGCAGCATTCAAAGGCTGCTCCATCAGCACTGGTTCTGCATCGGCTTGAGCTGCAATTTCAGTTTGTGCATTCATTGCATTGGCTTCAACTACAGCAGCTTGCTGTTGCTCTTCAAGCACAGGCTGTTGTTCTGGCGCAGCCATAGATGTGGTTGCTTCGACTTCAGTACTGTTGGCCGGTTCAGCCAGATTGGCCGGCATGTCTGATTGATTCATACCCGGTTCTGCCACAGGAGGTTGTGGCGAAACCATGTCTGAATTACCTGGTGCCTGCATCATCGCTGGATCATTTGGCATCGCTGGCTGCGTATTTGGCATTGGTTGCTGTGGCGCAGCTGTACGCGGATCGACAAGGCGGATTTGACCAGAGTTGACTAGAGTTTCTAGAGAGCCTTCCTGACCATTTACCGTGGTACTAATTTTAGCTTTAGACAAGCTTTCAAGTGTTTCACCCGGTTGAACCGGTGGCTCGGCAAATGCGCCTGCGCTGATTACACTTGTGAATAATCCTAAACCTAATATTTTAGAGAGTTTGGAATTCATGATTGACACCACTGCTAATAATTGTACGAATTGGGATAGGCGCTTAGCTTTACATACTCATCCGGCAGCTCCAATCAAAGCTACTCAAAGACTGCGAAACCTCATTTAAAATGAAATAAAAAATAGACAGTTTGTTACAGCTTTCGTGGCTTTTAAGCCATTATTGTTTATTTGTTAAGCGAATGGCAGGGTCAAGATATACTTCATATACACAGCTTGTTAAGCTCGGGAAAAATCGGTATTGATCTAAAAAGTACGTGTAATAATGGCCAAGAAGCAGCGTAAATCCAAGAACTCTCTTTTTCAGTTTTTAAGTAAAAATAGTACTAAAGTCATTCTGGGTGTGGTGGCTTCGAGTAGTTTTGCCATCGCCTTTGGTCAGGAAAAAATCAGTCAATGGGTGTCTCTGCCATCTTCATCCGATTCCGCCTGTCTGACACAGTTTTATCGTGATGTTCCGCCGTATCTGATGAAAGACAGCCTGAAAAAAGACAGTTATTCACTGTGCTTTAATGGCTTTAACGTTGGTTATTCCGGTGTTTCGAAAACCCCACTTTGGGTGGCTGAAGCACTCACACCGGCACGCTTAAGCCAGAAAATTCCGCGTCAAGATAATTTTCATGAAGAGACCCAGCTCAAACCTGTGCATCGGGCGACGTTGGCGGATTATCGTGGTTCCGGTTATGATCGCGGGCATATGGCGCCAAATGCGGATATGCCCAATAAGGCTGCACAGTCGGACAGTTTCTCACTGGCCAATATGGTGCCGCAAGCACCGAAAAACAATCAGCAGGTCTGGCGTGAACTGGAAGAAGCGACCCGTGCCATTGTAACCAAACAGAAGCAGGATGCTTATGTTGTTACCGGGCCGGTATTTGCGGCGAAAAAACTAAAAACCATTGGTAATGGCGTGATTGTACCGACGGCGGTGTATAAGGCAGTTTACCTGCCGAAAACCGGTGCGATTGGTGCTTATTATGCGCCGAATGATAATTCGCTCAAAGTGCGTATTGTTAGTGTCTGTTATCTGGAGGAACAGCTCGGAATTAACCTGTTCCCACAATTGACCGAAGAGCAGAAGCGCAATACCTATCGTTTGCCATTGACGGCCAAGGCGGTTAAAGCCAATCAGAAAATCGAATATTCTAACTGGGATGCAGAAAGCCAGTGTGCGGAAGACGTCTCTAAAGAAAACTTGCAGGCACTGCAACGTGAGTTTAAATCTTCAGGTTCAAATACCTCGACGTCCTCAGCGACTGGTGGTGCAATCGATAACGACACCCAAAATACGATTATAAAACAGCTGATAGATGCGCTATTGCAATATATTTTGCAGTTATTGAAATAAACTTGCTGAAAAAAGTGGGATTCGAGTAGCATCGATCTCACCCATTATTGAAAATAACAAAGACAGGTGGAGAGGATATGTTTAAAGCATTTGAAAATGGCAGTGAATCCCATGCCATTCATGATCTGACCTTGGAAAATGATCTGGATTGTGTCAGCCTATATGGAAACTTGCAGATCACCAAGGATCAGGAAGGTCTTAAGGCTGCCAAGGTTTTGCAGGCTTTTGTAAATGATGTGGTGCAGCAACTGGAAAATACTGTAGATCTGCCAGAAAAGCTGCAGCGGGATGATCTGGACGAAATTGAAAATCCATTTTTATAAGATTTTTTCATTTGTTGGAGAATGTTCCATCTGGAACCAGACACAAAGCCCAATATTCCTATTGGGCTTTTTACTGTTTTTAGTCTCAGTATTGCAGCGTCTCAAGCTGTCTGAGCCAAAGATTCTAAGCGCCATTGTTGTGGCGTCAGCTGGGTCCATTGCTTAAATGCCCGCTGAAATGCACTCTGCTCGGAGTAACCAAGCAGCATGGAAATTTCCTGTAAGCTTAAATGCGGATCTTTCAGATATTGCATTGCCATCATAGAGCGGATTTCCTGCATGCATTGCTGATAGGTTTTACCCTGCTTTTGCAAATGTCGTTGTAACTGACGGACAGAGAATTTTATTTGCTGGGCAATATGTTCAATCTGGAACTGGTTTTTTTGCAGGCCCACCAGAATCGCCTGCTGTAACTGCTGGTCAACTTGGGTGGAATTGGGGAATTTTTCCAGTAAAGCTTCAGCTTGTTGTTTCAGAAGCTTTTGTAGGGTCTGATCACCCTGTTTTAAAGGCGTAGACAGCTCGCTGACCGGCATCAGGACTTGAGTCTTGGCTTGACCGAAACGAACCTTGCAGCGGAAATACTGTTCATACAATGCTATATTTTTGGGTGTTGGATGCTGAAAATGCACTTCATGCAGATGCAGATGATTATTATCCAGAATATTCGATTTAATAAATTCGATCATGAGTGCAATCGCGATTTCATCGGTCAGTTGCGTACTCATCTTAAAAGGAACCTCACCCCAGGCAATCGAAAGATGATCTCCTTGCCCCTGGATTTGTAGCGGGCTACCATCATAGATCAGGCGATGGTAGTCATGATAGCGCATGAAGGCTTCACCCAGCGTGTCACTGGAAAGTGCCAGATAACCGATAATCCCGAGATGTTTAGTCTCGACCAGTTGCGCAATTTCCAGGCCCAAAGCCGGGCGCTGCAGCTGTTGATCAAGTGTCGTCAGCAGATCACGCCACAGAGTAAAATCAAAGCGTTCCAGATTTTGAATGGCCAATAATTTCTCAGGGACTTCGAGCTGTTTCAGCTGATAATAGTCCAAAAGTAAATGTCCTAAACCACCGTATATCGAGCCTACGTAGTTTTTTAGAACCAGCATTTTTTAATTCTTTTATTTTGTCGTATTTTGTCAATCATATTGAATATTTTGGTCAATATCTAGTCTTTTACTTAGCCTATATTGAAAAATAGACCAAGAGGTAAAAGATCATGTGGAAAGGTTTTCTGGCAGGACTCGTCGTTGCCAATGGATTTGAATGGTTTGCGCATAAATATGTGTTACATGGAATTCACCGCCAAGGACAGAGCCGCTATAGTCCGGTTCCAGAAAGCATGTGTTCGCATTGGGAACATCACCGCATTGTGCGTAAAACGGAATTTTCCGATTTCGGTTATGTAGAAGGACTGAACAACTGGCGTACCCGCAATGAAATTGCTTCTCTTGCCGTGGTTGCTACAGTCTTTGGATTGACGTTTTATCCTTTTTCCAAAGGGATGACGCTGGCCGTATTATATAGTGCAGGCAATTATTATTATCGGCATCGTCGTGCCCATCTGGAGCCAGAATGGGCCAAAAAAAAGCTGCCTTGGCATTATGATCATCACATGAATAGTAATCAGGATGCCAACTGGTGTGTGACCAAACCCTGGTTCGACTATCTGCTGGGTACCCGGGTGATTTCCTCCGCAGATTTACAGGAGCAGAACCCTTTAGGTATGGTATTGCCTGCACCGATCTCGAAAAAACTGAACTATTGGGCAGACCGTTATTTTCCAGCCAAGTGGGCAGAAACTCCGGCTAAAATTGCTAAAAATCCTGCGACCAATCACTTAAATAGGCCATTAAATCGCTAAAACCCGGTTCTTGTCGTGATTTGTCAATAAAATGCAGATGTATTGTCAATATTATCCTTTTGATTTGGCCTATATTCACGGTTGTTGGTGAGTGAAGCCACATACTTATATGTTTTAGGTGTAATGAATTATTTTGAATACCAAGCGCTGTGGTCTAATCTTGGTTTTTACAGGGAGTCGCGAGACTCCTTTTTTTTTATTTAATTTTTACTTTTGAATATCGGTCAAAATAGAGCGATCTTGTTCATCCTCATACTGGGGTGAATATTGAAAGAAAATAACGTCCTTTATATTTAAGCTGCTCAGCACTGGAAAGCTTCGCGCTGTCCGGCGGCTATTGATCAATAACAATCCCTAAATATCATTTTGAACATACAAGTCCTTTTCTATTAACTCTTTTTTGTCGTGTTTGCTGTTCTGCTTTAATCCACAGAACGATGGATATACTTTTTCAAAGCAGTCATCATTAGAGCAAACCCGGATGTGCCACAGATGATGAGAGTATTTTCCAAATGATTTATTGCCTAGGCTTATCCTGTAGAAATAAAAAAGAGCATCGTTGTGATGCTCTTTTTTTAAATAGGAATTCGTTTTTGAATTAAAGGCGCATTTCAATGCCTTGCGCTGCCATATAGGCTTTGGCTTCAGGAATGGTATGTTGACCAAAATGGAAAATTGACGCTGCCAGTACCGCATCAGCACCGCCATGAATAATCCCGTCTGCCAGATGTTGTAAATTTCCTACACCGCCAGAGGCAATAGTCGGTACAGTGACGCGGTCATTGATAGCACGCATCAGGGCGATGTCATAACCGGCTTTGGTGCCGTCGGCATCCATTGAGGTAATCAGGAGTTCACCTGCGCCGTAATTGGCCATTTGTTCTGCCCATTCCAAGGCATCAATGCCGGTCGGTTTGCGGCCGCCGTGGGTGAAAATTTCCCATTTATCTTCGCCGGTTTTTTTGGCATCAATGGCGACCACGATACATTGTGCGCCAAAACGTTGTGATGCTTCCTGGACAAATTCCGGATTAAATACTGCTGCCGAGTTGATGCTGACTTTATCTGCACCAGCATTGAGTAGCAAACGGATATCTTCGACTTTACGCACACCGCCACCGACCGTCAGGGGGACGAAAACCGATTCAGCCATACGTTCTACAGTACGGTAAGTGGTGTCGCGTCCATGATGTGTAGCGGTAATATCAAGGAAAGTAATTTCATCGGCACCTTGTTCGTTATAACGACGTGCGACCTCAACTGGGTCACCTGCATCACGAATATCAAGGAATTGAACACCCTTGACCACACGACCATTATCAACGTCGAGGCAAGGAATAATACGTTTAGCTAGCATAAATTTTTCCAATTATTACAGCCGATTATGAAACTCACCCACGCAAGCGCTACACCTTGGCAGATGGAAACGGTATTCTAGCAAAATTATGTAAGTTTTTTCGCAGGTTTTCTATGTCGGTTTATACCACTTTGACTTTAAAGGAAGTTCAGGATTTTGCAGCGCCCTACGGTTTAAAGGCGGTTGATCTGATTCCGATTCAAGGCGGTATTCAAAATACCAACTATTTTTTGGTCTGCGAAGACGCACACTATGTGCTGACCGTGTTTGAGGATATGGATGAACAGGCGGCAGGGGAACTTGTGCCTGTATTACAACATTTGGGCAAAGCAGGCTTGGCCGTTCCGGTGCCTTTATCGCATTCAGGCAAGGCTATTCATAGTATTAAAGATAAACCGGCACAGATTGCACCGCGCCTGTTGGGTAAGCATCCCATGCCATCGACCGTGGCACAAGTTGAAGCAATTGCAGTGGCGCAGGCAAAAATGCATGTGGCATTGCAGGACTTCAAATTAGAACGTAATTTCGTGCGTGATCATGCGTATTGGCTGACCGTGTCCCAAGAAATCAAACCAAGTTTAAGTCCGGCCGATAAAGTATTGCTCGGCAAGCTTTTAGGCCTGTATGACGCTTTAACAGCAGTCTATCCAGATCGTCCACGTGGCTTTATTCATTCCGATCTGTTCCGGGACAATACCTTATTTGAGGGTGATCAACTCAACGGTATTCTGGATTTTTATGAACTAAACAAAGATGAATTTTTATTTGATATCGCGATTACTTTAAATGACTTTTGCACCAACTATCCGGATGTCACTTTAAACGAAGAAAAAGCCATTGTCTTTTTAAATGCCTATGAAAGCGTCCGCCCCTTAACAGCAGATGAAAAATCATGTTTAGAGTTGTACTTGGCCATGGCCGCAGGTCGCTTCTGGATGATGCGGTTACAGGTGGCACAGCGTAACGCGGCCTTGGGTCGTACTGGCGAAGATATTTTGCAAAAAAATCCAGTCGAGATGCGTAATATGTTGATTGAGCGATTAAAATTCGTTACAGCTTAAATATTTAAAATTTATAAAGACAAAAGGACAGGGGATATGCGCGATCAGGGGCGTTTAGTAGAGTGGTTTGATGACAAGGGTTATGGCTTTATTCAGCCCAATGATTCGGCCAAAGATCGCGTATTTCTGCATATCAAGGACTTTGCCAAGCAAGGTCCGCGTCCGATTGTCGGCTGTGCCTTAGATTACACGGTCATTTTAGATGAGCGCGGACGATACAAAGCACAGCAGGTCATGTATCTGAAAGCATCGCAAACCAAAACGTCTCAGGCCAAGCTCAAACCCTCCAAGCAACAGCAGTCACAGAAATTACAACCGATGCAGATTGCCTGTGTGGTTTATATTCTGTTGCTGACCGCATTGACTTTGGGCGGTCTGCTCAGCGGACTGGTCTTGTTGCTGATCAGTTTGATGAATGCATTGAGTTACTGGTTGTATGCGCAGGACAAGGAAGCGGCGCAATCGGGTAAGCAACGTATTCCGGAAAATACCCTGCATCTGGTGGCTTTTTTAGGTGGTTGGCCAGCAGCCTGGTTAGCCCAGCAAAAACTGCGACATAAAACACAAAAACAACCGTTCCGACAGATATATTTTTGTACTATAGCCTTTAACATCATTTTGATTATATGGCTAATTTCCCCATTTAACAGTTTAAATATTTAGGGGAAAGATCAGGAGGGGACGTGAACTATTCTATTGATAAAGACCCAAATCGCACACTGACTTTTGCACTGTACATTCTATATATTGTGGCCATTTTTAGTGCTGGCCTTTTGGCTGTCGTGGCGTTGATCATTAACTATGTCAAACGTCGCGATGTGCGTGGTTCAATTTTTGAAAGCCACTTCACCTGGCAGATCCGCAGTTTCTGGTGGTATCTGGTCTGGAATATCATTGCCTTTATTCCATTTTTGTTTCTGTTCTTTACTGGCGAAGATCCGAACCTGTTTGCAGGCGTGGCATTTGGTGCATCCGCTTTCTGTTTGTTGGTGGTCTTTCTGGCCTGGATCTGGATTGTGTATCGGGCGATTCGTGGCATCATGCGCTTGAATGACAATCGACCGATGTATAAATCCTAAATTTTATTGTAGAAAAAGCAGCCAAAGTGCTGCTTTTTTTATGCCTCATGTAATAGAACGGATTCCGGCTGTCCGCATAGGCTGAAAAAAATTACCAACTCGCACCACTTTTATTCAAGCTTGCTCTATTTTAGTGAGCAATTCTTATCATCATTGAACATAATGACGAACATTGCTAAATATTTTTAATTTTATAAATTTACATTTTTAATATTTAGACTTTACTTTTTTGTTTCATAAATTTACTTTTTTAATAAATATAGTTTACGTTTTTAATAAAGAAAACTTACATTAATGTACATTTATTTTTTTAAATTTAACAGGTCGAATTATTTTATTGTCGGGCTCATTTTTAATTTAAGAATAAAAGCGACCACGACGGCGACGCATGCGTAAAACATGAATAGCACGCACCAGAACCGCATAAGAAACTGCATAACCAAAGCGCTGTTCAAATATTGGAACCAAATCACTAATATTTTGAAATTTTAAAGATCTTACAAACACTTGAAATTCATTCCAATCTTTAATATGGCCCGGTGCGCCGCGATTTTTTACAGGTTTATGGACCAAGTCGCCAGTTTCTTCTTCAAGGCGGATCCATGCATCCAGAGTCACCCGAGAGATGCCAAATTCTTTACAGACAGCCACCTTGTAATCGGTCTTTTTATACATCTGAATGGCTGCAATTCGAGTTTCTAAATTGTACTTTGGCATTTTCTATCCTCACTCAATTTATTTATATTTTTATTATATGGCATAGTCATTGCAATTGAACAAATAACGAAAATAAATAATGTTCAGGTGACATCAATGGAAAAAGCACAAGTTGCTTTCAAAAAAATGTCTTTGTGGCAGGTCGTGATCATTGGTGTGGCATATATGACCCCGATGGTTGTTTTTGATACCTTTGGGATTGTTTCCGGCATCACTGAGGGACGTGTTCCACTCGCGTATATCCTTGCCTTAGGTGCCATGCTGTTAACGGCATTCAGCTATGCGCGATTTAGTCGCCAGACAGAAAAACCGGGCTCGGCTTATACTTATACGGCGGAATCTTGCGGGCCGAAAGCCGGTTTCTTTGTTGGCTGGTGTGCCTTAATGGATTATATATTGCTGCCGCTCGTGAATGCTTTACTGGCCGGGATCTATTTGGAAGCCCTGATTCCAGGCGTGCCATATTGGGTGTGGGTCTGTATCTTTACCGGTTTGGTGACCCTGATTAACTGTTTCCGCATTAATATCTTGGCGAACTTAAGCCTGATTTTTGTGGTGGCTCCCTTGATTTTAATGCTGCTGTTTATCTATCTGGTGATCAAGGGTATTGGTACGGAGCAAGGTTATCATCACGTCCTGACCATGACGCCATTATTGAACGGCGATAGCAGTATATTGCCGTTAATTGCCGGGGCATCAATTTTATGTTTCTCGTTTCTGGGCTTTGATGCCGTGACGACGATGTCACACGAAACTAGAGACCCGAAAAAAAATATTCCACGTGCTGTAATGCTGACCACGTTGACAGGCGGGGTGATTTTCTTCTCGGCATCGTGGTTTATCCAGTTGTATTTCCCCAGCAATGTCCGCTTTAACAACCCCGATGAAGCATTGCCTGAAATTGTGATGTATGTCGGTGGGGCACTGTTTCAGGCGGTGTTCCTCTGCGCGCAAATCATGAATACCTTTGCTTCAGGTTTGGCGACTCATGCCAGTGCCTCGCGTTTAATCCATATCATGGGACGTGACGGAATTTTCCATAAACGCACATTCGGTCAAGTGCATAACAAGTTGGGTACACCACTTTATGCCGTGCTGTTCATTGGCTTAACTTCACTCCTCGCCATCAGCCTTGATCTTGCGACAGTGGTGAGTATGGTGAGTTTCGGTGCCCTGATTGCCTTTACTGCAGTGAATTTCTCGGTATTTGTAAAATTTTTTGTTCAGGACAAACAGCGTCAAGGCTTAAAAAATGTCTTCCTTAACTTGGTTTTGCCCCTGCTTTCGGTGGGCGTGATGTTGGGTTTATGGATCAACCTGGAAATGTCAGCTTTGATCTGTGGCTGTATTTGGCTCGCAGTAGGCGTGCTGCTCTATATGTATAAGCGTCTGCGTAAACAGAATATTGTGATTAGTAGTGCTTACTAAGATCGAATCAATTGTATTGAAGTAATAGTGAGAAGATGAAATGAATAAACCAAAATTTATTGAAGATGTCGAGTTTAAAGCCAGTATTAATACACAGAGTGGCAAAGAGTGGAACTGGATTAATCCCAAACATGGCAATTTTGAACATCCTGCCAATTACTATGAAAGCTCACTCGAAACTGGGCATGCGTTTCCAGGTTTAAATGCCGATCTTGAATGTGATGTGGTGGTGATTGGTGGTGGGCTACTTGGAGCATCGACAGCACTCCATCTGTCTGAACATGGCATAGATACCATTTTGGTAGAAAAAAATCGCATTGGTGGCGCTGCTTCAGGACGTAATGGTGGACAGCTCACACCGGGGCTAGCGCGTTGGGAAGCGTCAGAAATGATTGAGCATTTCAGCTATGCAGATGCAAAAAAACTCTGGCACTTTAGCTCTACTGAAGCGATGTCTTTAATCGATGACATTGCAGAAAAATACCAACTTGAGCTACAGCGTAAACGTGGACATATTACCGCAGCAGTGCATGAAGGGCACTTGGTTGGTTTAACTCAAGGGGCAGATGCACGTAAATTTTTAGGTGAAGACCACACCAAAATTGTCGGTGAGCATGAGCTGAAACAGCATATTGCTTCAGAGAATTATTGTGGTGGTCTAATTGACTCGCTGGGGGGACATATCCATCCACTCGCACTGAACCGTGGACTGGTTTATGGCTTCTGCCAAAACGGTGGACAGGTGTTTGAGCAAACTGAAGTGGTGTCAGTAGAAGAGCGTGAAGATGGGATTTATGTCACGACCATAAGTGGCGTAATAAAAGCGCGTAAGAGTGTGGTCATGGGCGTACATCATGCTTCGTTTAAACTGCTGCAAAAGAACAATCGAACCACAATTCCATTTTATACTTATGTATGTACCACAGCCCCTTTAGAAGTAAATTTAAAAGAGCTATTGCCAACCGATGCGCCTGTCTACGACACCCAGTTCCAGATTGATTATTACCGGGGTGTGTCTCAAAACCGAATTTTATTTGGTGGTGAAGGGACAGGTTCGTGTTGGAGTCCTGAAAAAACCCATCAGTATTTGTTAGGTCGAATTCAGCATGTATTCCCACAATTAAAACAGGTTGAGCTGGATTTTGTCTGGAGTGGAACCACGGATCTGACCATGAATGGTGCAGCCGACAGCCGTAAATTTGGCAATAAATTCCCGATTTATGCCGTGCAAGGCTGGAGTGGGCATGGTGTGGCGCAAACGGTGCGTATCGGTAAAGCGATTGCAGATGATTTCTGTGGCAAGGCAGATGATTTCAATATGCTGACCACTATTCAGCATCAGGATATGTTGTTTGGTCGCACACTTGCCCCTGTGGTGATTCCAATTGCCAAAACTGCCTATGGACTGGGAGTACTGGTGAATCCGGGCAAGATGGTGTCTTTCTAAAATTAAATACAAATATAAAAAATTCTCCTTTCTTAAAAGGGGAATTTAGGGGGATTAAAAATAGGAAATTAAGTGATTTATTCTTTTATTTTCCGCTTTAAAAACTTCGGTTTCCATTCACTGGCAATTACGCCCAGTACCACCATTAATCCGCCCAACAGTGCCAGTGCAGGTAGGCGTTCTCCTGCAAGTCGGTCAAAAAGTGCTGCCCATACCGGTTCACCGGCATAGATAATCGCTGCCTGTGATGCATCTACCCTACGTTGTGCCCAGTTCATGACCAGTTGAATCATCGCACTGGCAATGCCTAAACCGACTAAAATGCCTGCCAGATGCCAGTGAAATTCAGGTAGCTGAGATTCACCTAAAACAGGTGCAATCATAAAGCAGAACAAGGACGCAAAAATCAGTTGCAGCACTGTGACCCGGCGTACATTCACCTGCTCAGCAAAATAACTGATCAAAATAATCTCCAGGGCAATGGCAATGGAGCCAAGTAAAGTCAAAGTTTGTCCAAAACTGAGCTGAATTGCTGCAAAGCCATTACCAGTCAAAAACACTAACCCGATAAAGGCAAACAATGCCCCGATCCAGGTCATCACCTGTGGTTTTTGACCAAACAGCAGCCAGAGCAGGATTGGTACCAGTGGAACATACAAGGCGGTTAAAAAAGCAGACTCGCTGCTGCTAATCGTTTGCAATCCCACGGTTTGGGTGCCGTAACCGATGGCGATCATGATCCCAATCACCGCGCCGGCAATAATTTCCTTGAGGGTCATGCCTTTTAAAGATTTTAATGAGATCAGGGTCACGGCAATGGCGGCTGCAGCAAAACGCAGCCCAACAAACATAATCGGACTGCTAAAATTCAGCCCGTATTGTACAGTAATAAAACTGCCGCCCCAGATCAGGGTAATCAGAATTAAAGCAAGCTGCGGAAGTTTGGCTGCCAGAGCGGGAGAGCGAAAGCTGGAAATGAGGGTCGGCATGTCAGGAGATCGGAAAATAACAAATAAAAAAAGAGGTCCGAAGACCTCTTGTGCAGCAGGCTTAATTATAGCGTTTGTTGTTCATCTAACAATAACTGCGCTTCACGCAGGCTTAATGTACCTTCGTAAATGGCACGACCAGTAATAGCACCTAGAATGCCCGGCTGATCTTTCAGGTTACGGACGTCATCCATATTGGTTACGCCGCCTGAAGCAATCACAGGTAAACCTGAATATTGTGCCAGATTTACGGTTTGCTCAATATTCACACCCTGCATCATGCCATCACGGGCAATATCAGTATAGACAATGCTGGATACGCCCGCATCGGCAAAACGCTTGGCCAGATCTGTCGCTTTGACATCCGTCACATTGGCCCAGCCATCGGTTGCCACCATGCCATTCATGGCATCAATGCCGACAATGATATGACCCGCGAATTTTTTGCATGCTTCTTCCACAAATTCAGGATCCTGAACTGCTTTGGTACCAATAATCACAAAAGATACGCCTGCTTGCAGATAATGCTCGATGGTTTCCATCGAACGGATACCGCCGCCAATCTGGATCGGTAAATCTGGCTGCGCTCTGGCAATGGCTTCAACCACTGGCTTATGGATAGGCGTACCTGCGAAAGCACCGTTTAAATCCACTAAATGCAAGCGGCGAGCGCCTTCATTTACCCAATGCTGTGCTGTTGCGACCGGATCGTCAGAAAATACGGTATCGTCTTCCATACGACCTTGTTTTAAACGGACACATTTGCCATCTTTCAGGTCAATTGCAGGGATGATCAGCATGCTTTCGCTCCTTGCTTAATCTTTAGAATGAATTTGAGTGAGTTCATCTTAGCAAATAAAGTCGAAATTTCTAACTCTTAAACAGTATCAATAAAGAAAACCTGTCCGAAGACAGGTCGCAGTCAGGTAATTTATTTTTATCCTTTTAATGATTCAGCGACTGCGCATACGATCTGCTTTATTTTCACTGTCAGACTGATTAGACATAGCTATAAGTTTGAGACAGATGGTCTAGTGAATTGACTTGGCCCAGCTGCGCTCCCAACTTATAAAGTCCCTGATTGACTGTACTGACAGTTTCACCCACTAAACCGACCACCGTACCTGCAACTGGCAGGCTGGTCGCGACGTCCGTGACCGGAACCAGGTCATTGAGCAGGGCATCCAGTGTGCCCGATACATCCTGAATTACGCCGCCGACACTGGCGACCGGATTTTCTAGGGTATTGTTAATCAGCTCAAGTGGATTGATTGCTGCCACATATTGTCCGGTTTCATCGACCAGACCACTTAGATTGCTGCCAGTCTGCCCAATCGCGGTCACCACATCACCCAGGATCGGTAAGTTAGCCAATGGAGCAGTCAATGGAGCCGTAGCGGCAAGCATACTGTCCAGAATGTCAGATACACCCCCTAGACCCTGACCCAGCAGATCAGTCGTACCATTCAAGGCAGTATTAACACCGCCTGCTAAGTCTCCTGCAATCCACTGGTCCGAGATGGCATGTACACCTGCGCTGACGCCACTGACCAGACCAGTGCTGACATTCAGGACGGTCGATAGCAGATCTCCGACAACGGGCAGTGCACCGAGCTGAGCGCTAAGAGGCGCAGTCAGATCCGATACGGTTGATACCACTTCATCTACCACGGTGATCACCGTTTTAGTCAGCACACCCAGTGCTGTCGTAATCCCTTGCAGTGCCAGACTCAGCACGCCACTGATTTTTTCATTCAATAAACTGAACATGTGTATTAACCCTCTAGAACATGCACATCCTGATCGGATGATGAATAAGATGGCTCATGTTTTAGCAAATTTTTTAATAAAAAACAGAACGGAGAAACTGCAAATAGATCATGAAAAATAAAGAAATTATAAAAAGTTGAATATATTCAAATTGCTAAGTTTGAAAATGGTTATTGTTTTAAAATGTAAATAAAATCAGTAAATTAATTTGAATTTTATGGTGCTTTTTGAGATTTTATGCCTCAAGATTGGGCATGATTCTATCTGAAGTTAAGTTTCAAGTTAAAGAGACGCTGAAAGTTGCTAAATTCACTTGGGATGGGCATTTAAGCAGTCTTAATATTGCCAACTTTTGGGGCAGAATCTGATTTACACAAAGTTACATTGTTGCGGTGTGCTGAAGACATTAAAGCCTTGACGAAGGGCGTAGACGTAATTTCAGTGATGTATTCGGAATTTCTTTAGGGAGTAGATTTCGGCGCAGCAATTCTTCAAATACCAACACTGGCGCATAGGCATCTGCAGCTGCATAGTCAATCTGGGCTGCACTTAAGTTTTTACTGGCCCAATTGGAAGTGCTAATCCGTTTCGATTTAGGGAAATTTAGTCCAAATAACAGGGCGATGGCATTTTTCAGTCCGACCGGATTTTTTAGACCAAAATGACCGAAGCATTTCGACAGCTCAATCACGCTATTCAGTTCTATGCCTCGTTTACGAAACAGATGCGCATCATTTTTCAGGCCAAAACCAACCTTGATCTGATCACGATTGGCAAAAATTGGTGCAAGAAAAGCCCAGATGGCCGGGTTCATTTGAAATAAATAGGCTTTGTCTAGAGTGGCCAGCTGAATTAGATGTGGCCCGGTAGAGATTTCATCGACTTTAAAGGTCGGTTTGGATTCAGAATCAAAGCCAAATAGTGCACAGCTTTTCAGCTCCTGTTCAACAGCCAGACATTGTTCTAGACTATGAATAAGTTGAATCTGCTGCATGGGAAGATTTTGAAATACAGGAAAGGCCTGAATCTGTTCTTTGCTCGGCAGTATTGTCGGCTGGAGCGCTTCCATAATTATCAATAGTTCACTGGGCTTGGGCACTCAGCTTAATTACTTTTCTACGTTTAAGCAAAAATAAAGCCTAGATTGACCAGCGGAATGAGGATCAGGAGCGACAAGGTCATCAGCATGTTCCAGCCAGATAAGACAGGCGGTCAAAACATCCATTTGGGTTTAAGGCTGATTCACGAGTGTGAGAGTATTGATACATTATTTTATTCCCATATGCTTTAATTATTGTTTAAATATAAGGGCTTGACTAAGCAGAATAATAATTCTAGTGACTAAAAAATAGTCATGATTCTGGTGGTAGATTAATCTGAACGAATAAAAAAGCCCGCAATCTGCGAGCTTTTTAAGTGAAAGGAAAATCAGATTTTCCAGTCCACAAAGTTTTTCAGTAATTGCAAACCTGCGGTATGGCTCTTTTCCGGATGGAACTGGGTCGCGAACAGGTTTTCTTGATGAATCGCGGTACAGAACTCGATGCCATAGGTACAGCTGGCAGCCACCAGCTCTGAATCTTGTGGCTCGACATAGTAGCTATGTACAAAGTAGAACCGCGCATCCTGTTCAATATTGTTCCACATCGGATGGTCTGGATTGGCCTGATGTACCTGATTCCAGCCCATATGTGGCACTTTTAGACCGGCCATTTCCGGGAAATGCTTGACCGCACCTTTGAAAATACCCAGCGCATTTGTGCCACCATTCTCTTCAGAATGCTGCATCAAGGCCTGCATACCGACACAGATTGCCAGTACCGGTTTGTTAAACACGGCATTGCGTACCACTTCATCGATACCTGCTTCATGCATACCTTGCATACAGTCACGCATGGCGCCTACACCCGGAAAGACAATTTTGTCTGCTTGCGCAATCAGTTTGGGATCATTGGTCACATCAACCGTGGCACCGACATGTTCGAGTGCTTTTGCTGCAGAGTGCAAATTTCCCATGCCATAATCAAGAAGGGCAATACGGGTCATTACAGCGTTCCTTTGGTTGAAGCGACCGTGTTCGCAGCACGCGGATCCACTTCACAGGCCATACGCAGCGCACGCGCAAAAGCTTTAAATACGCTTTCGATCTGGTGATGGCTGTTTTTGCCTTTCAGGTTATCGATATGCACGGTCATCAATGAATGGTTCACAAAGCCCTGGAAGAATTCAGAGAATAAATCCACATCAAAACGGCCGATCATGGCACGGGTAAATGGAATATCCATAAACAGGCCTGGACGACCAGACAGATCCACCACAACACGGCTTAAAGATTCATCGAGTGGTGCATAAAAGTGACCGTAGCGTTTCAGGCCTTTTTTATCGCCCAGCGCTTGTGCAAAAGCCTGACCCAAGGTAATACCACAGTCTTCTACGGTATGATGGTCATCAATTTCCAGATCACCTTCACAATGAATATCAATATCAAACAAACCATGACGCTTGATTTGATCAATCATATGGTCTAAAAATGGAATACCCGTGTTTAAGGTGCCTTGACCAGTACCGTCGAGATTCAAACGAACTCGAATTTTGGTTTCGTTGGTATTTCTTACCACTTCACTGATACGATCTGTCATAGACACGTTCCTCAAATACGTCAAAATGATTGATGTAGAAAATATTTTCGCCGTGACGACGTCACCGCATATTAGATTGCTCAGGAGGGTTTATCAATGCCTATTACCGTACATGCTTATACTTCTTTAGAAAATGATGAAGTGCGCAGCCAGCTTGAGCGACTGTATGACACTAGCCCTGAATTTAGTGATGGGGCAGATGCCATGGAACAACTAGAGCAAAACCTTACACAGTATACCTCAGTTTATAGTGCAGAATTTAATACCAAGATTATCGGGGCAATCTGGTGCACCGGACAGGGAGAAAGCCGGATTCTGGAAAATATCGTGGTGCATCCGGCCAACCGCGGGCGTGGCGTTGCAGAAAGGCTGGTCAGTGAAGTCTGCCGCATGGAAGAAGAAAAAGGGGTGAAGAATTTTGTGCCGGGGTGTGGTGCCATCCATCGTTGTCTGGCCAATCTGGAAAAAATCTAAAAATAGATCAAGCAGTCGCAGCCTTCGGGCTGCTTTTTTTGTAACTAAGACCGCAGATTTGTTTTATTAGTGAAGTCTTTGGTAAAAACTGTTTAATTTATGACTCAAATTGATGCGATTTGATGGAAAAGTAAACATTTGATGAAAATTATTCTCTGCGCTCTTGACGATTTAAAGCTGAAACTGTTTAATACGCGACATCGGCGTGATAGCTCAGTAGGTAGAGCAACGGATTGAAAATCCGTGTGTCCCCAGTTCGATCCTGGGTCTCGCCACCATATTTTAAAACATTTTAAAGTTTTCAATCCCTGATCCCATCAGGGATTTTTTTTAGACCAAAATTCAGTCATTCAATTATTTTTTTTATAATTTTGATTGACTAATGCAGCCAGATACGGCTTAATACACCGCATCGGCGTGATAGCTCAGTAGGTAGAGCAACGGATTGAAAATCCGTGTGTCCCCAGTTCGATCCTGGGTCTCGCCACCATATTCGAAAAAACCTCAAACATTGTTTGAGGTTTTTTTTCGCCTGTCATTTTGTCTTTCAGCTGAAAACAGTGGTTTTGCCTCACTATTCGGCTTTCAGACGATGAGTCCATGCTTTGCTGACTTTCAGGATAATTCACATGAGTTGCCATTCATCTGAGCAAGCATGAGTTATCCAATTAATCAATGTAATCTAGTAGATAAGAATATTGAAAATAGACTGGATCATCGTCAGTTGCAGTATTTGGGCCATCAATAATAGGGGAAAGGCAAACCAATGAATATCATGAAAATGTCTATATTCGGACTCATGCTCGGTGTTTACAGCATCGGAGCACAAGCCGAGGACAAGCAAGCGGTCGTGACGCTACCGACCCTGACCGTGATGGCCGAACCTGAAATGAGTAATGAAACCGGCTATGTGCCTTTTGTACAGGAAGAAAAGAATCTGCGCGCCTTACAGCATCAGGTGATTCGTGGTACCCGGGATGCAGAGAATTTCATGGTCAATCCTGATGTGGTGGCAAACCTCGAGATCCAGCCCATAGAAGCCCCTGATCTAGATTCACTGTCACCGGCACTACAGCAGTATGTGCTGACCATTGCCAAGGGACTGCAATCCAGTGATCCAACCCAAGGGTTATATACCATTCTGGAAAATTTTGGCATTGATCGAAGTAACAGCCTACAGCCAGATCGCAATATGAAGATCCAGATCAATCTGGACAAGGTGAATATCGACCTGCTTGAAAATCACCTTAATGTACCTGCTGTCATACAATTACCGAAACAGCCCTGAAATACTGTCCAATGCTACCTATCCATCCCCGCCAGTCGGGGATTTTTTATTGCTAAAATTTACGGTAAAAGGAGCATGAATTTCTAATCGCCCGCTTAAAACCAGCATCGAAAGATACGCCAGTAATCATGCTGAAATGACCGTGTATCAATACTCACAGTAATACTGATCATGTTTACACAAGTTTAAGGAACAATAGGGTCTCTCCCCCTGAAATGATGATGCGGAGGTTTTCCTTATGCGTCCCCTTAGCACAACTTTCCTGATGTTACTGAGCCTGTTTACTGCACTGCGCATGGTCGATGCACATGCCGCACCAGA
Organism: Acinetobacter sp. YH12254; assembly: GCF_013417415.1. Classification (NCBI taxonomy): domain Bacteria; kingdom Pseudomonadati; phylum Pseudomonadota; class Gammaproteobacteria; order Moraxellales; family Moraxellaceae; genus Acinetobacter; species Acinetobacter sp. YH12254. Next base: position 197,026 of record NZ_VPEB01000001.1, read on the forward strand.
TTCAGTCACTTTACCGACACTGACCGTGATGGCAGATCGTGAATTGCGTGAAGAAACAGAGTTCATGCTTCCCCTGCAACAACAATCCAGCCAGAAAAAGGCGTTAAAGATGCGGATGATGAAGATTGAACGCGAATTGCAGGACTACACGGTCAATACTGATTTCGCGGGTGATCTCGACATTCTACCTAGCAGCAATCCGGCACGACTGGATAGCCTGCCACCGGGGCTGCAACAGTATGTGCAGGCGATTGCGGATGGTTTGCGCTCTGCTGACCCACGTGATGGTATTTATCTGATGCTGGTGCCATTTGGCATTAACCGTAATGCAACTTCAGTTCAGACTGCCCGAGAACAGTTCAACCTGAATAATATTGACCGGGCGCTGCTGAATGAATGGTGTTCGGCAAACGCTTGCTAGATAAAGTCAAACGATACAGCGTGAGTTTAAAACAGGATTTCGATCTGATTTCCTTTTGGAACAGTCCGTGCCTTTGCAGAGGTTTTGTATAGAAGAATTGATTTATGCTTAAAAAATAAGCATATTGATAAAAAGGAAATCTATACATAACTTGCAGCAGGGGAGCATGTGCATGCCGCGTGTTTTTATGATTTTAGCCGCTGTGACACTGGCAATTTTTATCGGACTGTTTTATCAAAACTCTGCCCAGAAAAAACATCAGGCTGATTTGCTCGAATATGAAACTGTGCTTGAAGAAAAGACCGAGAGCATTGCGCAGCAAGCGCAGGACTGGTCTAAGCCGATTGAGCTTGAGCTTGAAGATGACCGGTTGGATGGAGACTATGCCATCATGGCTGAATTCATGCTGGGTCAATTGCGTGACAGTGCCGAGGAGCGGAATCAGTACCTGCGTGATTTAAAAGCGGCCAACTGGCAGAATTTTCTGGATATCGACCGCCTGGCCAAGGATCAGGCACAAGACTATAAAGAAACTGAAGCCATGCTCAAGCAGGTTCATCATATCGTCAACAGCTATGAGCAGAAAATTCAGCAGCGAGATGCCGAACTGATCAATAAGGCACAGCAACTGGATATTAAAAACCGTTATCGCCAGCAACTGAGCCAGACCCTGAAAGATAGTCAACAAAATAGTAATGCGCATGTCATTTTTGAAATTGAAAAACAGACTTTGGCCAAGGCCGATGCCTTGTTTGCCGTATTGAAAAAGCATAAATGGCAAAAGAAAAATAAAACCTTCATGTTCTATGAAGATCAAGCAGTGCAAGAATTTAATGCACTGTATAAAGAAATATTAAATCTGAATAAGCAGATGGAACACATTGCGAGTGCCAACCAGAAAGCGGTGGAAAACAAGTTATAACTTGGCAGAGATAACCGGATTGCCATAGGACTGTCATCTGCTGTTCAAACTCGCTTGCTAAGTTGGAGGGGTCGCACAGATCACGACATAACATTCAGGCAGGTGAGTCATGCAAACAATTCAGGTTTTTGCTGATATTCAGCAGATGTACGGTGAGTTTGTCGCAAATAAAACATGTCCAAAATTACAAAGTCTGAATAATGAGGGCAGGAGCCGATTTTTCTTGAATCAATATTTCAAGCTGATAGAAGACTGGCACTATACCGAACAGATTGTCATCCAGTTTAATCAGCAGTATTTCAGTCTGGATCTGGGAGGCGCGCCGGATTTTATGGATCAGGAAAATTATATGCGCTGGCTACAATCAGAACTACTGCATTAATCCAGTCACCCTATTCATTCTCTGGCTAAACTCAAGCTGTCGATCGAGGCAGCTTTTTTATTTTCCAGATTTGGTCTGCATCTTGCTGCTGTATTGGCACAGCGTAAATAAGCGCTGATTCCAATTCCGGCCTGAACCAGCTATGCTGAAATGAATAAAACCGTCGCTATAAGCATGACAGGCGGCGCATGCATGAGATGGAGGGCGATATTGATGCAAGAACTGATTTGTTATAAGCAACTTCCGGTCTGGACAGAAAAGAGTATTCCTCAGGGCTTCAAGAATCAGCACAATACCAAAGCAGGGACTTGGGCCAAACTGACGTTACTTAAAGGTGAGTTGCATTTTGCCATGCTGGAAGCATCCGGTGCGGTGCAATCTGAACATGTGTTTACACCAGCGCAGCAACCGCCATTTATTGAACCTGAGGCTTGGCACAAGATTGTTTCTGCCAGCGAGGATATCGAATGCCAGCTGCGTTTTTATTGCCGGCCTGAAGATTACTTCATCAAAAAATATCAGTTGAATCCTACCCATTCTGAAGTACTGGCTGCCATGCCCTATTTAAAGGGTGGCCGTGCGCTGGATGTCGGTTGCGGTACAGGACGTAATGCGCTGTATTTAAGTCAGAATGGTTTTAATGTCGATGCCTGGGATGTCAATGAAAACAGTTTGCAGACCTTAAGACAGATTGTGCAGACGGAGCACATTGATCACGTGCAGATCCAGCGCCGTGATCTCAACACAGATACCAGCATTACAGGCCAGTATGACTTCATTTGCTGCACCGTGGTGATGATGTTCCTCGAGGCGAAAACCATTGCACCCTTGATTGCGCAGATGCAGCAGGCCACCGTGCCGGGTGGTTATAACCTGATTGTCTGTGCGATGGATACGCCAGAGATTCCGGTACAGCCCGATTTTCCATTTAGCTTTAAGCCGGGCGAGTTACGGGCTTATTATGAGGACTGGAAGATTGTGAAATACAATGAAGATATTGGTGAGCTGCATCGGGTGGATGCGCAGGGCCAACGGATTAAACAGCATTTTGCGACCATGCTGGCGCAAAAGGTCGAATAAGTGCTTTAAGCTGCTGTTAAACTCTTGAATTAAAATGAGAGTGTTCAAAACAAAAAAAGATGTCGTAATGACATCTTTTTTATGCTCAAAAAATCTTAAGCAGCTTTTTTGAACCAAGAGAACCAGCCTTTTTTCTCAGCTTTTACGTCTGCTTGAGCAGCTTCGGCTTTCTCAGTAGTCGCTTCTTTTACTTCAGCAGCAGTTTCAACAGTTGCTTCTTTTGCTTCTGCTACTTCTGTTTTTGCAGCTTCAACTTTTTGTTCTGCGGTTGCTTGTGCAGTTTCTACTTGAGCAGTTGTTTCAGCTTTCACTGTTTCAACTTTCGCTTCAGTTACTTGTTTTGCATCTGTAGCAGTGGCTTGAGCAGCTTCAACTTTTGCTTGCACAGGCGCAACCGCTTCTGTAGCAACAGTTTGAACTGTAGTGGTTGTAGCAGCAGGTGCTACTTGAGCTTCAGTTGCCATTGCAGATGCAGAAGTTGCTACGATTGCAGTCGCAAGCATTGTTTTAAGCATGTTCATATAAACCCCTTAAGGAAGTAGGAAAAAAGAGGCTTGATCATACACAGATAAAATTTAAGCGATTCATAATTAAGATTTTAATGGTGGAAAAATAAACCAATTTTACAAAGGGATAACATTCTAGTTTAAATAAAAAAGCTCCGAAGAGCTTTAACTAATGACATAAAGCTTTGGTCGAGATTTAGATTCTTCATATTTAATTAAAGAATCAAATGTTAGTTCATTAAAGTCTTTTTCAGATATACGAATTTCATCGAGCATTTTCTGCTTACTAAATTTTGGATCTGAAGCTAATGTTAAAATTAATTTAGGAAGCATTACGCTTTCATCACGGTGAGTTTCGTTAGGCTCATTAATGTGATAACCTAAGGTATTAATTTTCATAGAGTTACTTCGATAAAACCAATCTGTTATACGTTGCAATTTATGCGATTTATAATTTATAGCCTTTAAACATGTTCGCCATACTTTCTTATAGTCGATCATATTTTCAATCGTTAAATAAGAAGGAACTGTACTTAAAAAACCTTCAGTAGGCATTAAAAATTCTGAAGCAAACTTATCTGCTTCAGTTTCTAAAATGCGATTGTCTACTTCATTGCGGACATATTTATTATGTGTGTGCATAACGGTGTGGCCTAATTCATGCGCACAATCGAATCTTACCCGTTCGGCAGATTTTGTATCATTCAAAAAAATAAACGGTGAGCCTGATTCATCATCAAAAAAAGAAAGGGCATCAATTTCTTTTTTTTGTATAAAAAAACCCCGCACTAAGCGGGGTTTATTTTTATCTGAGTATTTAAGAATTAAACACGTTCGATAATTGTCGCAATACCTTGACCCAAACCAATACACATGGTCGCAAGACCAATTTGCGTATCTTGCTGTTCCATCACGTTAAGCAAAGACGTGGTAATACGCGCACCAGAACAACCGAGTGGGTGACCCAACGCAATCGCACCACCGTTATGGTTTACGATGTCCTGTTTGTCATAAATGCCTAAGCCTTTAAGAACAGACAGACCTTGTGCAGCAAAGGCTTCGTTCAATTCAAAAGTCTGAATATCAGAAATGGCAAGGCCAGCACGTTTCAAGGCTTTTTGCGTTGCCGGAACCGGGCCATAACCCATGATCGCAGCATCACAACCTGCAACTGCCATAGAGCGGATCACGGCACGTGGCTTAAGACCTAAGGCTTGTGCACGCTCATAAGACATGAGCAACATTGCAGAAGCACCATCAGACAAGGCTGAAGAGGTTGCCGCAGTCACTGTACCGCCTTTCGGATCGAACACTGGACGTAAAGCACGGAATGATTCGATGTTGGCATCCGGACGGATCACTTCATCGATATCACATAGAACTTTATAACCATCAGCGTTGTGACCTTCAATGCCCACAATCTCGTTCTGGAACAGACCATTTTCAGTCGCAGCCCAGGCACGACGATGTGATTCCACACCAAAGGCATCCTGTTCCTCACGGCTAATGCCATTCATGCGACCCAGCATTTCCGCAGTCAAGCCCATCATGTTGGACGCTTTGGCATAATGCTTAGACGCTTCCGGGTTCAGGTCGATACCGTGCATCATGCCAACGTGACCCATGTGCTCGACACCACCAATGATGAAGATATCACCCTGATTGGTGGCAATTTGCGCAGCCGCAGTATGAATCGCCTGCATAGACGAACCACACAAACGGTTCACGGTTTGACCAGCCACAGTTTTCGGCAAGTCTGCCAGTAATGCGATATTACGGGCAATGTTCATCCCTTGTTCCAGAGTCTGGTTGACACAGCCCCAGATCACGTCTTCAACTTCATTCGGGTCGAATTCGTTACGTACCATCAGGGCACGGACAAGTTCAGCAGACAGGCTGTCCGCACGTACATTGCGGAACATACCGTTTTTGGTTTTACCCATTGCTGAACGTACGCCATCGACGATGACAACGTCACGTGGATTTAAAGTAGCCATTCACGTTGCTCCTTAACCGTAGAATTTTTTGTTGTTAGCAGCCATTTCACGCAACATTTCTGGCGCTTCATAAGCTTTACCAAGGTGCGCATACTTATTGCAAAGCGCAACATACTCAGCTACACCGGTTTGATCGATGTAACGGCATGGACCACCACGGAATGGAGGGAAACCGACACCCATGATCATTGCCATATCTGCTTCAGAAGCAGTCGCGACAATGTTGTCTTCCAGGCAACGAACCGTTTCGTTACAGAAAGCCAGCATCATACGGTCAATGATTTCCTGAGCGTCAAATTCACGTTTTTCCACAGTTGCAACAGAGGCCACAAGCTCATATGCAGTTGGATCAACCACTTTGGCTTTTTTGCCTTTACGGTCAAGTTCATACTTGTAGAAACCCACGTCGTTCTTTTGACCCAGACGTTTGTTCTCATACATGGTTTGAATCGAACCTTTGAAGTCCGGTTTCATACGATCCGGGAAGCCTTCAGCCATCACTTCTGCACCATGCACGCCAGTATCAATACCGACAACGTCCATCAGGTAAGCAGGGCCCATCGGCCAGCCGAATTTTTCCATCACTTTATCGATTTGCTGGAAATCAGCACCATCTTTAAGCAATAGGTCAAATGCACCGAAGTAAGGGAACAATACGCGGTTGACCAGGAAGCCCGGGCAGTCATTCACCACGATTGGTGTTTTACCCATTTTCTGAGCAAGTACCACAGTCGTTGCAATGGCTTCGTCAGAGGTCTTCGCGCCACGGATCACTTCAACCAAAGGCATCATATGTACCGGGTTAAAGAAGTGCATCCCCACGAAGTTCTCAGGACGTTGCAGGCTTTCAGCCAGACGCGTGATCGAAATCGTAGACGTATTTGAAGCAATGATGGTGTTCTCACGTACTGATTTTTCAGTATCAGCAAGTACAGCAGCTTTGATTTTAGGGTTTTCAGTTACCGCTTCAATCACGATATCCACTTCTTTAAACTCTTCCAGGCTTAAAGTCGGACGGATACGTGCAAGCGTTTCACCCATTTTCGCTGGTGTCATTTTTTTGCGTTCAACCTGTTTGGTCAACAATTTGTTCGCTTCAGACATACCCAATGCAAGCTGTGGATTACCAATATCTTTCATGATGATTGGTGTGCCTTTGCTCGCCGCCTGATAAGCAATACCACCACCCATGATCCCAGCGCCAAGTACCGCCGCCTGGTTCACCGGATGCGCACCTTTTTCATAGCGCTTCGAGGTTTTTTTCACGATCTGGTCGTTCAGGAACAAACCGATCAATGCACCTGCTTGTGGCGTAACTGCAGCTTTGGCAAAGCCTTCAGCTTCAACTTTTAACGCGTCATCACGATGCAAGCTTGCACCGGCCTGTAATGAATCAAGCAGTAATTTTGGCGCCGGATATTGAGCCGGATTGGCCTTGGCCAGAACCATGCCTTTCGATGAATTAAACGCCATCATCTGTTCGATCGGGCTGAGTTTAACCGGATCCAGTTTTTCCTGACGCTTGGTTCTCCAGTCTAAACGGCCATGAATCGCCTGTTTGACCAGATCAAGTGCAGCATCTTTAAGTTTTTCAGCAGCAACCACCGCATCTACAGCACCGTCTTTTAGTGCAGCAGCAGGCTTTTTCGGGTTGGCCATGGCCATCCATTCTACAGCATTGTCGATACCGATCAGACGGCTTAAACGTACTGTACCACCGAAGCCCGGGAAGATACCCAGCTTGATTTCAGGCAGGCCTACTTGCGCTTGTTCTGACATGACACGGTAGTCACATACCAGGCACATTTCGAAACCGCCACCCAGTGCCATGCCGTTAATGGCCGCCACTTTAGGAATGTCGAGGTCTTCGAAGCTGTTAAAAATTTCATGTACTGGCATTGCCCAGTCAACAATCGCTTGTTCACCCTGAGCAAAGTTGTCGCCGAATTCAGTGATATCAGCACCTACAATAAATGTAGATTTACCTGAAGTAACGATTAAACCCTGAATGTCTGCTGCGGAAACTGCGTCAATCGCAGCCTTGAAATCTTCAATCGTTGCACGGTTGAATTTGTTAACGGACTCACCTTGTAAGTCAAAGCGGAATTCTGCAATCCCGTCCTCAAGCATTTGGACGGTAATGGCATTGCCAGCGTGGATCATGCCCTGATCTCCTTTATTTTGGAGGACTTCTAAGTTGATGTTGTGAAGCAAGTGCGCATGTCCCGCGCACTTTTTGACTTCGCTAATCTTACGATAACTATATCCAAAAAGAACATAACAAGTTGTATCAAGCCGTGACGCAATGGTCATCAATTTCTGCCGGCTTGATCCGACCGGTTATAATTTTTCCTTTCAGTTTCTTATAGCCCGATGAACCAAAGATTCTGTTTCAATTCATTATTTTTCATTGATCAGCCTGACTGATATGGAGCAGGGTGGACAATATTCAAGGGCAGGCTTTACCGCTATTTGGTCAATTCAGTCAATTATCGGCCTGTGGAACAAGGGAAATCAGGGCTGAATCTCGCTCAGTACAGGGCGTGCAGGCATGTATAGATATTTTCGGATCAGCCGCAATAAAACTGCAGTTGATTGTTTTAGTCGAGGGTTTTCTGAGGATTTCAGCCCCAGCATGCCTATGTTGATGCTAGGCCTGAAATAACAGTGCTTCTGTTGGATATGACCTCTGTCATCTGGCACAGAATTGTTTATGATGATTAGGCACATAGATATGGGGATCTCGATGCAGGTATTTCGTTCCAAAAAAGACTGGTGGCTGGTCGCTTTTCTGATCTGTATGAGTGGCCTGTTACTGCAACTGCTGCTGACCATGCAGGCCAAAGGCACCCTGCAGCAATATCCACTGCACACTGCCATCTACATTCTGACCATTATTATTCTGTGGTGGCCGCTGTGGAGTACGCGCTATGTGCTGGAAAATGGGGTGTTGAGCATTAAAAGCCTGTGGTTGAGCTGGCAGATTCCGTTGAGCGCCATCCAGTCCATTCAGCCGACGGATCATTCCATTATTGCACCGGCCTTGTCCTTAAAGCGTCTGCGGATTGACTATACGGAAGACGGCGTGCAGAAATTTGTATTGGTTTCACCTAAAGATCCGACCACTTTTAGACAAGCGATTCAAGCAAATAAACCGGATATTGAGTCTGCATGATTTAAGCTTTTGCTTGCTCAGGCAGAACCACAAATTGTCCATCGACACAGTCCAGATGCAGACTGAACTGCTCGGGCTGGCTTAAAAAATACAGCGCCAGAACCGGTTCCAGTTCGGTACGCAGCTTGCGGCCCAAATGCCGGGCGCCGTAACGAATATCATAGCCCTGATAGAAATAGGCTTTGGCTGCATCCGATAAATGTACCTGTCGGTTTTGATGTTGCAGGCGTTTATTGAGTTTTTCCAGTTCAATTTCGACCAGACGCGGCAGGGCATCATGCTGTACCGCCTGATAATGCAGGCTGCGGTCAATCCGGTTTAGAAATTCAGGATCGAATTTACGCTGCATGACTTTTTCAATAATGCGCTGGGTGGGTACATGTTTCAGGCACAGTGCCTGCATTTGCTGTGGCAGGTAGCTGAGTTTATCCAGATATTGCTGTGCCGCCTGTGCGCCGACATTGCTGGTCATAAAAATCATGCAGTTACGAAAATCAATAGTTTTGGTTCCGGCTGTCAGGGTCAATCGGCCAGTATCCAGCACATTCATCAAACCGCGAATCACCTCGTTACTGGCTTTTTCCAGCTCATCAAACAGCATGATGCCGGGACGGGTATGACTGCCGGCAATCGCCGTTTCATCAAACAGGCTGTGACCTTCTTTAGAACCGACATAACCTGGCGGCGCACCGGTGAGTGCCGCGGCATAATGTTCCTGTGCCAGGGTATTCATGTCAATCCGGCAGAAAGCATCCGGACGACCATAAATCGCTTCGGCAATCAGACGCACGGTTTCAGTTTTACCCACGCCGGTTGGGCCGAGCATCAAGGTGACCGAGAGTGGACGCTCCGGACTGGAGAAATCGGCCTTGACCACATGCAGCATTTTTTCAATTTCATTCAGTGCGGCATCCTGTCCAATCATCCGTTCACGCAGCAATTGCATCACGTGATTCGGCTCGAAATGAAAACGCGGTTTGCCAATCCGGCGATCACGCTCAGATGGGTGATGGGTGGAGCTGGATGGTTGAACAATATGGATGCCCGATTGCTGCATGGTCATGCGAATCATCTCAAAACTAGACCCTTCGAGCATAGCAAAGTTAAAGGTTGAAATTTAGAGCTTTTAGCAATCAGATCATGCGGAGAAAGCTATAGATTGCAAAGATGGCTGAGCTATAGTTTTAAATTGGGTGTCAAGTTGAGGGGAATTTTGTGTTTTCGCTTGAAAATAACCGAATAATCATCACATATATCTGCAGATTGCATGTAAAAAATAGGCTTTAGGTGAACGAAAACGCACGTCCTCATATCGAGAAAATTCTGGCCAATATGACCAGCCTGCCCGGGGTCTACCGGATGTATGGCAAAGACGGCGAACTGTTGTATGTGGGGAAAGCCAAAAATCTAAAAAACCGGGTCTCCAGCTATTTTGTCAAAACGCTGGATCATCCCAAAACCCAGGCCTTGGTGGCGCGGATTTATGATATTCAGACCTTGGTGGTGCGCTCTGAAACCGAAGCCTTGTTGCTGGAACAGAACCTGATCAAGCTGCATCATCCGCCGTATAACATTATGCTGCGCGATGATAAATCTTATGTCTATATCTTTGTTTCCGCAGATAAACCTTATCCACGACTGGCCAGTGGGCGCGGCAAGGGCAAGCATCAGGTCGGCAAGTTTTTTGGGCCTTATCCGAGTGCCTATACCGCCCGGGATACCTTGGTGGTGCTGCAAAAATTGTTTAATGTGCGTTCCTGTGAAAACAGCTTTTTTGCCAACCGAACCCGTCCTTGTCTGCAATACCAGATCAAGCGCTGTTCTGCGCCCTGTGTCGGATTTATCTCTCCGGAAGACTACAAAGCAGATGTGGATAACTCGATTCGCTTTTTGCAGGGCGATACCAAGGAGCTGAATCAGGAACTGATCGCAAAAATGGAAGCGGCAGCCGAAGCTCTGGAATTTGAAAAAGCCGTGTTCTATCGCGATCGGATGGCACTGTTAAGAGATGTGCAGTCACAGCAGGCGATTTATAAGCTCAAAGGCGAAGCCGATATCCTGTCGATTGCTTATCAGGCCGGGGTGACCTGTGTGCAGATCATGCATGTGCGCAACGGTAAAATGCTCGGCGGAAAAAGCTATTTCCCGGATATGCTCAGTGATGATCTGGGGCAGATGCTTGCCGATTTTATTGCCAATTTCTATTTTCAGGTGGCGGATGAAATTCCGGCCGAGCTGATTGTCAATGTCGAAGTGGCCGATCACAAGGAACTGGAAGCTGCCTTGTCGCAGCATTTTGACAAGAAAATCCAGATCAAGTCCAAGGTACGAGAAACCCGCGCGGAATGGCTGGAACTGGCACAAATGAATGTACAGCATGCGATTCAGGGCAAGCTGGCCAATCATTTTGAGCTGAATGACCGTTTCCATCAGCTGGAACAGGTGGTCGGCCGCCCGGTGGACCGGATCGAATGTTTTGATATTTCGCATACCATGGGTGAAGACACTATCGCGTCTTGTGTGGTATTTGATAGTGGTGGGGTACGTAAACGTGATTATCGTCAGTTTTCCATCCATGACATTCAGGCGGGCGATGACTATGCCGCCATGCGTCAGGCTTTGACCCGTCGTTATAAAAAAGCCATGCTGCCAGATTTACTCCTGATTGATGGCGGCAAGGGGCAACTGCATATGGCGATGGAAGTGATGCAGGAACTGGGGCTGGAGGCCTTTATGGTCGGTGTGTCCAAAGGCGAGGGGCGTAAACCCGGTCTGGAAACCCTGCACTTTACCGATGGTCGCAAGATTCAGTTGCCAGAAGATCATAAGGCACTCCATTTGATTCAGCAGGTGCGGGATGAAGCGCATCGCTTTGCGATTACCAAGCACCGCGCCAAACGCGATAAAAAACGCGGTTCATCGGTACTAGAAGTCATTCCGGGCCTTGGGCCAAAACGCCGTCGTGACCTGTTGACCCATTTTGGCGGGATTCAGGGGGTACTGAAAGCCTCAGAAAGAGATCTGCAACTGGTGCCGGGATTGGGTTCAGTCATGGCACGGATGATCTATAAAGTGCTGCATGAATAATTATCAAGCCCAATGCAAGGGCAAAAGAGCACATTGACGCACGGGTCATTGATCATTCACAGCAGAGCAAGCTTGACTCAATATACTGAGGATCAAGACTCACTGAGGGATCAACATGTCTTTGCAGGCGCTTTATGCACAAATTTCCGAACAGGAATGGGTGGAATTTCCATCAGGGTGGTTACAGGGGCGCACCCTGTATGGTGGTCTGGCTGCAGCAATGATGATGCAAAAAGCGGTTATTCAGATCAATGATCCGGCCAAACATCTGCTCAGTTGCAGCGTCACCTTTGTTGGGCCGATCCAACAGGCGAAAGTGCGACTGAGTGCTGAAATTTTGCGGGAAGGTAAGTCGGTCACCACCATCGAAGTACGTCTATGGCAAGACGAGGTAGTACAAAGTATTCTGATTGCCAGTTTTGGTATCTCGCGTGACTCGGAAATTCAGGTGCAGCAAGAAGAACAGGCACCTGACTATGCTGCACCAGAGCAGCTGTTGCAGATTCCTGCGGGTTATGGCCTGCCAGAATGTTATGACCATTTTGAAATCGCCTGGGCGGACGTCAATCTGCCTTGTAGTGCCAGCTCACGTCCGGACTTTGGCGGCTGGTGCCGTTTTCATCCTGAAAAGCATAGCAATCGTGAATTCCTGATCGCTGACCTGATGGCAATTTTCGACATCTGGCCACCTGGTGTACTACCGATGTTTAAAAGTATGACACCCGCGAGTAGTCTGACCTGGAGCGTGACCTATGTGCATCCGCTTCAGCATCAACTGCATGATTGGTTTAAATATAAAGTATTTACGGATCATGCTGCGGATGGTTATGCAACCGAGCATGCCTATCTCTGGGATGCAGAAAATCGCCTGATTGCGATGGCAAGACAAACAGTGACGGTGTTTGCCTAGTGACACTGACAGCCAATTCGTATAAAGTGAAGCCTATTAATGATGGATCAAACCTCTAAAAAAGTGTGCATTTTCATCGTACATGAGGGGAACAATTGGCGGTGTCTATGACTACAGGTCGTATCCTGAATATTCCAAATATCTTGACCTTGGCGCGTATCGCTCTTATTCCGGTATTTTTATTGGTGGCTTACTGGCCGCCTGCAATGGGCTTTGAAGCCAACCATTCCGACATGACACGGCATATTATTTTGACCACGATTTTTGTAGTGGCTGCAGTGACGGACTGGTTTGATGGCTATCTGGCTCGAACTTTAAACCAGACCTCTGCTTTTGGCCGTTTTCTCGATCCGGTCGCAGATAAATTGATGGTCGCAGCTGCGCTGATTGTATTGGTGCAATGGCAACCTTCAATGTCGATGGCTTTTGCTGCGATTGTGATTATTTCACGTGAAATTACTGTTTCAGCATTACGTGAATGGATGGCAGAACTGGGTGCACGAACCAATGTTGCAGTATCAACCGTGGGTAAATACAAAACGGCTTTTCAGATGATTGCGATTACCGTGTTTTTGCTGAACTGGCCACCACTGGAAATGCTGGCCTATGCGTTATTGTACACAGCAGTCATCCTGACTTTATGGTCGATGTTTATTTATCTGAAAGCGGCTTGGCCCTATTTGAAACAGCCTTAAGCAAAATTAAAAAATAAGCTCCTTGAAAGGGGCTTTTTTTATGCTCCGAAATTATCAAAATTTGATAAATCACAGGCAAAAAAATACCCAGCCTTTGGGGGAAGAACTGGGATGAAATCGGGGTATTTGTTGCTTATTGTTATAGTTATTCAAAGATATCTCATCTTCTTAGAGCTCATTATAGAGAGACCGTTTTGCAAAATCATATGACTTCTTGTAGCAGATTGTTGTGTTTTGTGATCAGTCTGTATGTAGGATTTACAATCTATAATTTTGATACAAATATGAATGTTTTTCAGCAGGATAGTGGCTGACTATTGGCGGGGGATAGGCTAGGTAAAAATGCTTTTTAATCCTTCAGCTTTTGTCTAAAAAGTACAGAATACCGGCCGCCGCCCAATCAAAACCCTGAATCCAACACATCAATGTTTCAGCATACTGCTATTACTCTGTTCTTGAAATTCGAAAGCGCTATTGGAAAGAAAGATTTATAATTTCAGAAATGAAAAAGAGCCTCAAAAAAGAGACTCTTTTAGATTAAAGCCTACGCGCAGTATAGCTGCTTGTCTTGCGTTCGGGTGGAGCAGTATTAGAGATACTAAAAAGGAGCCTTTTCAGACCCCTTTATCACATTCGAAACTACGTGCTTCGCTTGTCTTGCGTAATGTTTAGAGCAGCGCTCTAAACATTACTCAGGCTTTAGCCCTTCAGCTTTTTCCAAAGTTTCGTCATTGCTAAAGAACTTTTCACGTTGTTCTTCTAGAAACTTTTTCGCGTCCGGTTCAAATACGTTTAAACGCTTTTCATTAATCAGCGTAGTCTGGTGTTTGAGCCATTCCTGCCAAGCCTGTTTAGACACATGGTCAAACAGTTCCTGACCCTTGGGGCCTGGGAAGGGTGCAAAGTCCAGGCCTTCCATTTCTTGTTGATACTTACGGCAAAATACTTGTCGAGACATATCAATACTCCGAATTTAAGCTAAAAAAGTTAAGCGTAAAGATTTTCTAAGCGAGTATAAGCACGGGCAATAGCAGCTTCGACTTGCGCAGGTGCAGTTCCACCAATATGGTTACGTGCATTCACAGATGCTTCAAGTGTTAACGCTTTTTCAAATACATCGGCCTGAATCAGGTCAGAGAACTGTTGAAGTTGTTCAAGTGTCAGCTCAGACAAATCTTTCGACTCTGCAACACCCAGTGCTACAGCTTTGCCGACAATTTCGTGCGCATCACGGAATGCAACGCCATTTTTCACCAAGTAATCTGCCAGATCAGTCGCAGTAGAGAAACCACGTAGCGCTGCTTCGCGCATTTCAGCAATGTTTGGAACCAGTGCAGGAATCATGTCGGCAAATGCCATCAATGAACCACGTACCGTATCGATCGCATCAAACAAGGGTTCTTTGTCTTCCTGATTGTCTTTGTTGTACGCCAGCGGCTGGCCTTTCATCAGGGTCAGCAGACTCATCAGGTCGCCATAGACACGGCCGGTTTTACCACGTACCAGTTCAGGCACATCCGGGTTTTTCTTCTGTGGCATGATTGAAGAGCCCGTACAGAAACGATCCGGAATATTCACGAATTTGAACTGCGCTGAAGTCCATAGAATCAGTTCTTCAGACATACGAGACAAGTGCATCATAATTAACGAGGCAGCAGCATTAAATTCAATTGCAAAGTCACGATCCGATACTGCGTCTAAAGAGTTTTCAGCAACGGCTTCAAAACCTAACAGCTCAGCGGTGTAAGCACGCTCGATCGGATAGGTGGTTCCTGCAAGTGCAGCAGAACCCAGTGGCATACGGTTGACACGTTTACGGCAATCAATCAGACGCTCAGAGTCGCGTACCAGCATTTCAAACCAGGCCATTAAGTGGTGACCAAAAGTCACCGGCTGAGCGGTTTGTAAATGGGTGAAGCCCGGCATGATGGTATCGGTGTTTTTAGCCGCCAGGCTTAAAATACCTTTTTGTAATTTTTCGAGTAATTTTAAAATCGCATCAATTTCATCACGTACATAAAGACGAATGTCAGTTGCGACCTGGTCATTACGGCTACGGCCAGTGTGTAATTTCTTGCCTGTGATGCCAATACGCTGAGTCAGGCGCGACTCAATGTTCATGTGCACATCTTCTAGGTCAATGCGCCATTCGAACTTACCTGCTTCAATATCGGCTTGAATGGCAGTCAGACCTTCGATGATGTCATCGCGTTCCTGTGCCGTCAGTACGCCTACTTTGGCCAGCATGGTTGCATGGGCAATCGAGCCTGCAATATCCTGTTTATAAAAACGTTGGTCAAATTGAACAGATGCTGTAAATTCAGCAACAAAAGCATCAGTCGCTTCAGAGAAACGACCACCCCACATACCCGAAGTCTGGGCTTGTGATGGATTAGAGGAATTAGAAGATGTGGTCATGTCGGCTCAATCAGATTAAAAGCAGTAGAACGAAAAAGAGTATAACAAATTCAAAGCCTATTGCCGAAGTCACATCTGCTCAATCTTTCGCATCGATAAATGGGCAAACACAAAGTTCCTATTTTTTTAGCCAGATTGGCAATCTTCGCTATTTGCTGGAACTGTTTGTCGGCGGCAATATTCTGGCCATGATTCTAGCGCTCGCAGAAGCACAGTCGTGGCAAGCTTTAAATGCGATGCATCTGCTGCAATATATGCTGTATATCAACTGGGTACTGTTATGTTTTGCAGCACTGGTGGAATTATTCCATCAGGCCTTTCAGCATATGGGGATTAAGCTGGCGCTCATTTCCGGTTTTTTGCTACTACAGGCCATTGTGGTGCTGACCACCATCAGTCTGAATGTTGTGATACATTTTGGAATGAATTTTAATTTTCAGGGCTTAAACCTGGCAATTGCCCTGGATCAGGTTGGGTTACATCTCAGTTTGGGTGTTTTGCTCGGTATGTTTTGTTTTCGCTACCTGTATTTGCGTGAACAATGGGAACAGCAGCAGCATAGTGAACTGAATGCCCGGATTCAGGCCATGCAAGCGCGGATTCAACCGCATTTTCTGTTCAATAGTATGAACAGTGTGATTAGCCTGATCAGCATCGATCCGGATAAAGCCGAACAGATGCTGCTGAATCTGTCCCGCTTATTTCGTGCCAGTTTTCAGGAGTTGAAACTGGTCAGTCTGCAAGAGGAAATTGATCTGTGCCAGCGCTATCTGGAGATTGAGCAGATCCGTTTGGGTGAACGCCTGCAAATCGAATGGAAGTTAGAAAACAAAGACTTATACTCACAAGTACAAATCCCATTATTAACTTTACAACCCTTGTTAGAAAATAGTATTTTCCATGGAGTTGAAAAAATTCTCACAAAGAGTACGATAAGCATATTGGTTGAAATATTGCAAAATCAAATTAATATCATTATTACTAACCCTTATACGCAGGATAATAAAACTTTAAAAAAGGGGCATGGTATTGCAATAGAAAATGTCAGACAGCGTCTGCAAGCTTATTACGGACCCAGTATGACCTTTCAAACCTTTGCCGGCGAAGGGATGTTTACGACGGTAGTGCGATATCAATATAAATAAAAATAAATCAAAGAAATCGCAGTTAGCTTTATCATGTATTTGATCATGTTAACTGGGTAAGGAGGAGCAATGGACATCCTGATTTGTGATGATGAGCCTTTGGCTGTCGAGCGATTATCACGTTTAGTCTCTCAGCTGGGGCATGATGTGGTGGCGACTGCAAGTCATGGTCGTCAAGCGATTGATCTGGCTCACCAATACGAACCCGATGTCATACTATTAGATATTCAAATGCCTGAAATGAATGGCCTTGCTTGTGCGCAGTATTTGCGTCAGCTGGACCCGATGCCGGCAATTATCTTTTGTACGGCCTATGACCAACATGCGCTGGATGCATTTAAATCAAATGCCGAAGGCTACTTGCTTAAACCCGTGATGCAACAGGAATTGGCACAGGTTTTGGAGCACTTAACTAAACTTACCCAAGCTCAGATGAGCCAACTAAAACAAAAAGAAAATATGGACGAAATCAATATCAGCCGCCAGCAGATTGCGGCAAAGACCTATCGTGGTGTCGAATTGGTGCCAGTTGAAAATATCTATTATTTTCTGGCGGATCAGAAATATGTCACTGTACGTCATAAAAACGGCAGTGTACTGATTGATGAAACCTTAAAGGAGCTAGAGCAGGAGTTTGGGAACCAGTTTATCCGGATTCATCGTAATGCCTTGATCTCTGTGAATTATCTGGATGGTCTGGAAGTGGTCAGTTCAGGTCAGTATCAGGTGCGTTGTCGTGAGCTGGACGACCGTTTAGCGGTCAGTCGGCGACATTTGCCCTTTTTAAGGGATCGGATTCAAAAGCTATAGCAGGAATCAATGAGAGCATTCAGTTGAAACTTGTATAAATTCACTTGCATTTTAAAGTGAGCAGGTTAAGTTTAGACTATTGTTCTCATTTACTGTTATTGAAATTTATGAAGACCCTAAAAATTGCAACTCGACAAAGTCCACTTGCGCTTTGGCAAGCGGAACATATCCGTGCGCGCCTACAAGATTTGCACGCTGGTTTGCAGGTCGAGTTAGTCACTTTTGTTACACAGGGCGATAAAATCCTAGATACGCCGCTGGCCAAAATTGGTGGTAAAGGTCTATTTGTAAAAGAATTAGAAGCTGCTTTACTCGATGGCCGTGCCGATCTGGCCGTACATTCCATGAAAGATGTACCGATGGCCTTGCCGGAAGGTTTAAGTCTTGCGGTGATCTGTGAGCGTGAAGATCCACTGGATGCCTTTGTCTCGAATACCTATGCCAGCTTTGATGAATTGCCACAGGGCGCCAAAGTGGGCACTTCCAGTTTGCGCCGTAAAACCCAGATTTTAAAACAGCGCCCTGATCTCGAAATCATTGATTTGCGCGGGAATGTCGGTACACGTTTGTCCAAGCTGGATGCCGGTCAGTATGATGCGATTATTCTGGCCAGTGCCGGTTTGAAACGTTTAGGTCTGGCAGAACGTATTCGTCATGCTCTGACTCCTGAAATCAGTCTACCGGCCGTAGGTCAAGGTGCACTGGGGCTGGAATGCCGTACCCATGATCAGGCGGTACTGCACTTGATTCAGCCATTATTACACCCAGAAACGGATGCCTGCGTACGTGCTGAGCGTGCCTTTAATGCCTATCTGGAAGGTGGATGTCAGGTGCCGATTGCCGGCTATGCCACGCTCCAGAATGATGTGATTTCAATCGAAGGTCGTGTCGGCAGTGTTGATGGAACGGTTTTGCTGCGTGCACAGCACACTGGAAAAATTGCAGAAGCTGAACAGTTAGGGGTGGAATTGGCCAAAAATTTACTCGATCAAGGTGCAGGCGAGTTGCTGAAAGCACTTTATTCAAACTGATGTTACTGATTAATACCCGTCCGAGTGAGCGTGCTGCGAGTTTGACTCAGCAGTTACAGGCAGCGCAGATTTCTGTACTAGAATTGCCTTTGCTGGAATTGCACGCACAGCCTTATTCCGACGAGCTGTTACGCTTGTATCGCCAGCTGGATCAGGCCAAAATCATTGTGGTGGTCAGTCCGACTGCCGCCCAGATTGGCATGCAATATTTGCAGCAGGCGGAAATTACCTTATCGCGCTTGGCAGATGTGCAATGGGTGGCGGTGGGTAAAGCCACTGAGCAGACGCTAGCTGGTTATGGTATTCAAAGTCATGTGCCTGAACTTGAAACTTCGGAAGGCATGTTGCAATTACCCGTGTTAAGGCAACTGCCTGCTGGCTCAGCTGTGGCCTTCTGGCGCGGAGAAGGTGGTCGTCAATTTATGATGGATCATCTGCGTGCAAATAATATCAAAATTTTGAATTTTATTTTATATCGGCGGCAATGCCCCGCAAGCACAGCAATAATTTTGGCAGAAAACCTGGCATTGCTTGAAGCGCAGCAGCGCTTTGCCGTGCTAATCAGCAGTGAAGCAAGCTGGTTAAACTGGCTGACATTAATGCAGGATAACTCGGATTTAATGCATCAGGCCCGTTATTTGGTTTTGGGGCCGCGTTTGGCCACTCTTCTTGGGGAATATCAACAGCAGCATCAGGCAGGGTTTGAATTTGTGCAAATTGATGATTTAGAGGCGAATACGATCTTGCAAAAAATGAGGCTGATACTAGGGAACGCATGAAGAAACTATTTATTGTATTTTTCATTTTGAGTGTGGTGTGGCTCATCAAACTCAGCTATGACCTTTATGTTCTCAATGCAGCGCAGACTGAACTTCATCAAGGTGTTAAACAGTTGCACCAGCAAAATGCCAATCTCAATGATCAGTTTGTGGCATTAAAACGCCAGTTTACCGCCCAGCAGCAAAATGCAGGCGCTCCCTCAGCTCAGGCAGCAGCTGCAGTGCTAACTGCTGACACGCAGAATGATATTGCTCTCGTACAACAGCAGCTGGATCTGATTGAATTTGCACTACAACAGCAACAATATGCCACCGCCATTGAAAAACTAAACCACCTGCAGAATGAGTTGGATGAGTATGTCTTGGCGCCCGCCTTGGTCAGTAGTCTGCAGCAAGTGATTGCGAAAGATCAGGACATGCTGAAAAAATTCGTCAATAGTCGCTTGGTGCAGCAAAATAAATTAAAAGAAGTATTGATGCAGATGGATGCTGAAATTGAAAAAGAAATTCAGGCTCCGCATCTTCAAAGTTTGGAAACTCAACGCTCTTTCTGGCAGCGCTGGATACAGATCGAAGCTGCAGAGCAGCCGAGTACCGTATTAATGCAACGGCATCTGGTATTGAAAGAAGCTCAGTTGCGCTTGCTCATTGCACAAAATACGTTGCAGCAAGATCAATCTGTCGCCTTTCAGCAAGCGTTGAATGCGGTGATTGATGTCTTGGAGCAATTACCGGATGCACGTAGTCAGTACTGGATTCAGCAGTTGCATCAAATCAAGGCCACACCGGTCACTCCAACGCCTTTATTAAATACACGCACCTTAGTTGGCTAATTGCTTATGAAACAGATTTTGCTGGCCTATTTATTTATCTGCCTACTGGGTATAGCGGGGCTGAGCATCCTGAGTTATGGGCATGGGGCCGGCTATGTCTATTTATATTGGCGTGAGTGGCAGTTACAAACCACATTGTGGTTTTTGGCAGCCTCACTGGTCACGTTCAGTTTTCTGATCCATTGCCTCTGGTACGCGATCAAACAGTATCGCAGCCGTGAACAGCGTAAAAATGAAACCGTATTTAGTTTTGCCCATTTACATCCTTATGAACAACTGGCTGTGATCTGGTTATTAAATGCGGCTCAGGATCAACGGGATTTTATTCAGCAGTCTTTTAGCAAGTCGGGCTTACTCAAACATATTATTGATGCACGATTATCTTGGGGGCAACAGCAATATACAGATGCCTTGACTGCTTTAAATCAGTCTAACCCGATGGCATTTGAGTTGGCAGAATTGCAGCGAATTGAAATTTATTTATCGCAACAGCACGGTGAGCAAGCACTGACCCATTTAGAATTTTTAAATCAGCATGAATTATCACCATGGTTAATACAGGTGAAACCAGCCTATGAACAGCGACTCACCACATTATGGGGCGTATTTGCCATACAGTTTCCCTGGTTATATTTACGCTCGACTAAATATGGACATTTAGAACAAGAAGTAAAAAAAATATGGCTTGAACAATTATTATTGGCCTATGATCAAGCCACACAAGATGATTTAATTTATTTACAACAGCGTTATTTAGATTTAAAAAAGCAAGTATTTGATCGTGACTATACAGTCAAGTTATTATGGTTGAAATTATTATTCAGAATACCTGAAATGAGTGCCGAACATGAAACAATGGCAATTCATTTATTAGAGCAACAATTTAATCAGGACGTATTTTATTTGTGGTTTCAACAGCAATTGTTACGGCAGAACCCGGATTATGATCATATTGCACAGCAGATTTCGCATTGGGAAACCAAGTATCCGGCATTACCGATTTTGAGTTTTGCAAAATGGCATGTGTTACAGGCCACCGGTTATACAGAGGAAGCCCAGCATTTGCTTGACTTATATCCTGATGATATTCGTATGAGTTATTTGAGAATTAAAGCGGCCTTACAAGACCGTGAAGACTTGCTCCAGCAGTTAAATGCAGTATTTGAATCCAATGTAAACTTTATCGAAATTAAAATTTGAGAATCATCATGTCAGAATTACAAAAATATCCAGTGGTTTATGCACAGAGCGTGGCATGGGGAGACATGGATGCATTGGGCCATGTGAATAATGCCATGTATTATCGTTACATAGAAAATGCACGTCTGGCTTATCTGAATGCATTGGATTTACTGAATGAATCGGTCTCTACGGTGGTCTCTTCAAATCAGTGCCGTTATTTAAAACCGGTGGTTTTTCCAGATCATTTAAAAATTGCAGCACGTATTGAAGAGATTCGAAATAGTGCATTCCGCATGCATTATTTATTATGGAGTGAAAAACAGCAAAGTATAGTAGCAACTTCTGAAGCGGTTATTGTTTGTATTGATCAAAAAACCCTGCAGAAAACTCAAATTCCAGAACATATCCGAAAGAAAATCGAAGCACTTGAATTAACAGCCGGACATGAAATCTAAAAAATGAATTGATTATTTAATTTTGTCATTATTTCTAAACTTTATTGTTATTGATTTAAATATTTATATTGAATGTTTTATTTAATATAAATATGATGGGGTATTATTTAACAAAACAAATAATATTATTTAATCGGAGAGCATTATGCCAGATATTACTCATTTATCAGTAGAAGAGTTAAAGCGTTTACAAGCCGAAGCAGAATCACTGATTGCTTCAAAAAAAGACCAAGAGATCGAAGATGCTTATCAGCAAATCTTGGCCGTTGCTGACAAAGTAGGTATGACGGTTGAACAGTTACTTGAATTTGGCGCGTCTAAACGCAAGAAATCATCACGTAAATCGGTAGAGCCACGTTATCGTAGCAAAAGCAACCCAGATGATACCTGGACGGGTCGTGGCAAGCAGCCGCGCTGGTTGGTGGCAGAGCTGGACAAAGGTGCCAAGCTTGAAGATTTCTTGATCTAAGCCTCGATTTGATCTCGTCATTAGGCTGTCATACAGACAGTCTAAGATTGCTGAACCAAGCATGATTGCTTGGTTTTTTTATATCTATGAATTGGCGTTGGGAAAAAAGTGTGCATAATGTGTCTGTATAAGGAAAACATTATAAATGGGGATTTAGACTTGAGATATTGGTCGTGGTGGGATGAGCAATAAACCTAAAACTTTAAAATGGTTCATCCTTGCGCTTGTGGCGTTTTTTGTCTTTGTGATCCTGCAAGTGCCAGCTGCCTGGTTGATTTCAAAATTTTATAAAAATAATCAGGCCTTGCACAATGTAAACGGGAATATCTGGCAGGGCAGTGCTGACTGGAAAAAAGGTAATTTGCGGGGCAGCCTGAACTGGAAAGTACGGCCATTGGACTTGCTGTTGCTGCGAGTTGGGGCAGATGTTGAATTGCATAGCGGCAATACTCAGCTTTCAGGGATCATGGGCTATGGGCTGAATAAAGCCTTGATCGTCAAAAATCTTGAGGGTCAGCTCGCGCCGGAAACCTTAAAAAAAGTGGCAGACTGGCAATGGCCAGCGACTGCTATTCAGTTTAAAGAGCTGGATTTTAAATATAAACAGGAACAAGGCTTCAGTCAGGTGACCGGGCAAATGCAATGGGCGGGTGGTGAGCTGATTTATAGCTTTGCCCAGCGTCAGGAACGTATGAATGTACCGGCCATGACCGGACAACTGGCAGATGAGAGCGGACAGCTCTTACTCGACGTTCGGGATAACCGAGAGCAACGTATGCTGAATATCAAGCTTGATCCCAGTCTGATGCTCGATATCCAGCTCACCCAGCGCTTTTTAATGAATGCACCCTCCTATGAAGGTAAAGCTGGCCTGGATACTTATGTGATTAGTACCCGCCAACCCCTAATGGGAGGCTTGAACTAATGGCCATTTCTCTTGGCGATCTAAAAAATATCGATCTGAAACAGGCCAATCGTGTTGCGCCTGTCGTGTTGCTGTTGTTGATTCTATATTTATGCTGGAAACTGGCGGCCATGTTCTGGTTGCTGATTGCGCCACCTCAAGCTATGCAGCTGGATCGGGTGGAACTGGGTTCACAACAGGCGCAAATCCCCAATATCAGTGCATTTTCGCTGTTTCAGGAAAGTGGACAAACAGCAGCAGGAGCAGAAGCTGCCAATATTCTTTTGCAAGGCGTGGTGGTTGCCAGTCCAAGCTATAACTCTTCTGCGGTGCTGAAAGTCAATGATCAGGTGGATCGTTATCGCGTTGGAGAAATGCTGGGCAATAGTGGTTTTGAGCTGGCCGAGGTCTATTGGGATCGGGTCATTCTGCGCAGAGCAACCGGTGCCACTCAAGAAGTGTTATTTAAGGGTCTGGAAAATGGCTTGAATCAGCCGATCGTGCCGGCAACCCCAGCATCTAATATGATGTCTGCTCCATCTTCGACTATGAATAGCGCAGCTGAAGCACAAAATCTGCCTTCAGCGCAAAATGAAATCGGTCGGGCAATCCAGCAGATGCAGGAAAATAAGGATCAGTATTTACAGCATATGGGGGTCAGTGCGTCGGATGGAGGCTTTGAAATCACTTCCCGGACACCAGCTGCACTGCGTAATCGACTCGGTTTAAGACCGGGAGACCGGATTTTATCTTTAAACGGTCAGACGCTATCGCAGGGGCAAACCGAGGCGCAATTACTGGAACAGGCTCGACGTGAAGGTCAGGTCAAACTCGAAATAAAACGTGGTGATCAGACGATGACCATACAACAAGATTTGAAGTGATGTGTCATCACGCATAGGGTTAGGAAACACAAAAGTTTATGGCTTTATTTAATAATAATCGATCAGCATGGGCATGTTGTGTGGCCGCCCCGCTCGTAGCAATGATCAGTACGGCGGGTTATGCGCAAACCTGGAAAATCAACCTGCGGGATGCTGACCTCACCGCATTCATTAATGAAGTGGCTGACATTACCGGCAAGAACTTCGCAGTCGATCCGCGGGTGCGTGGTAATGTTACCGTTATTTCCAATAAAGCACTGAATAAAAATGAAGTCTATGACCTGTTTTTAGGTGTGCTCAATGTCAATGGTGTGGTGGCGATTCCTTCGGGCAATACCATCAAGCTGGTACCGGACAGCAATGTCAAAAGCTCGGGCATTCCCTATGATGCCAGAAGCCGTGCCAGTGGTGACCAGATCGTGACTCGGGTATTGTGGCTGGAAAATACCAATCCGAATGATCTGATTCCAGCACTGCGCCCTTTGATGCCGCAATTTGCCCATCTGGCAGCAGTGCCGGGCACCAATGCGCTGATCGTATCAGATCGGGCCAATAATATTTATCAGCTGGAAACCATCATTCGTAATCTGGATGGCACCGGTCAAAATGATATGGAAGCGGTCAGTCTACAATCGAGTCAGGCCGAGGAAATGATCGAGCTGATCGAGTCCATGACAGCCACGGGTGCAGCCAAAGATGTTCGTGGTTCGCGGGTACGTGTCATCGCAGATACCCGCACCAACCGGATTATCATTAAAGGTGATCCGACGACGCGTAAGCGGCTGCGTCAAATG
This sequence comes from Acinetobacter sp. YH12254, assembly GCF_013417415.1. Taxonomy (NCBI): domain Bacteria; kingdom Pseudomonadati; phylum Pseudomonadota; class Gammaproteobacteria; order Moraxellales; family Moraxellaceae; genus Acinetobacter; species Acinetobacter sp. YH12254. Next base: position 221,905 of record NZ_VPEB01000001.1, read on the forward strand.
ATTGAAACCCTGGATGTGCCGGCGGCAGACCGTCTGGGCGGCTTGAAAGTCTTTCGTTTGAAATATGCCAGTGCCAAGAATCTGGCAGAGATCTTGCAGGGACTGGTGACAGGGCAGGCGGTGAACAGTAGTTCAAATTCCACTGGCACGTCTTCGGGTTCATCTTCCCTGAGTTCGAATAACAGTTTAAACAATAACAACAGTAGCAACACCAGCGGAAATAATACTTCCTCCGCTATTCAGTTGAATACCGGCATGAACGCCGAGCAGGGTGGAATTAGCAGCTTTAGCGCAAACGGGGTGAGTATTATTGCCGATGCCACGCAAAACTCTTTGGTGGTTAAGGCCGATCCGCAATTGATGCGGGAAATCGAATCAGCAATTAATCAGCTGGATATTCGCCGTCAACAGGTACTGATTGAAGCTGCCATTATCGAAGTAGAAGGTACAGATGCCGATCAGCTTGGGGTGCAATGGGCCTTGGGAGATATCAGTAGCGGTATTGGGCTGATTAACTTTGATAATTTTGGTACCAGTCTAAAAAATGTGGCAGCCGGTTATCTCACCGGCGGTGGTGCAGGTGCTGCAAGTACCGTGGGAGCTGGGACTTCGTTGGTGCTTGGTGATTATCGTGAAGGCAGTGATGGTTCACGCCGTCTGTATGGTGCGCTGATTCAGGCCTTAAAAGAAAGCACCAAGTCCAATCTGTTGTCTACGCCATCCATTGTGACCATGGACAACGAAGAAGCCTATATTGTGGTCGGTGAAAACGTACCCTTTGTGACAGGCTCGGTTTCAACTGGCGCTGCTGGGGTGGCCAATCCCTATACCACGATTGAACGTAAAGATGTCGGGGTCACTTTAAAAGTGGTGCCGCATATTGGTGAAGATGGTACGGTGCGTCTGGAAGTGGAGCAGGAAGTATCGGCTGTTAATCGGGATCGTGGACAAGCGCAGGATCTGGTGACCAGCAAGCGTGCGATTAAAACTTCGATTCTGGCTGAAAATGGGCAAACCATTGTGCTGGGTGGTCTGATTTCGGATAACACCAGTTATGGCCGTCAGGCAGTTCCGGGTCTGGGCGCAATCCCTGGTCTTGGGCGTTTATTCCGTTCTGAAGGTAAATCTAATCAGAAACGTAATCTGCTGATCTTCATCCATCCAACGATTGTGGGGGATAAAAATGAAGTCAGTAAACTGACCCAGCAACGTTATAGCCAACTGTATAGTCTGCAACTGGCCCTGGATGCTGATGGTAATTTTGCCAAGCTGCCTGAACAGGTCGGTGATGTCTATCAACAGCGTATTCCGGTTTCGAAAACACCTTTACAAAATTCGTCTTATCAAACTGTGCCGACGGCTCCAGTGCCGACTCAGCCAGCTGCTGTGGTAGTCACGCCTGTCGCGATTGAGCCTGTGTTGCAGTCACAACCCGGACAACACGTCGAAAAGCGTAAAAATACCGTGACCACCACAACACTTAGACCGAAAAGCTAAGTGATGTAGCATGAACAAACAGCATGTTATGATAATGTCAAAGAGAAAAGAGAAGTAAATTCATGACTTGGAAAATACACGCGATTACAGGTGACTTGACAGGGCAAGAGATTAGCATTGACCGTGATATGCTGGTGGGACGTCATCAGGCCGCAGACATTGTGTTGCAGGCCGCAGAGATCTCGCGCAAACATGCTGCTTTCTTGCTCAAAGATGATGCGCTCTGGGTACAGGACTTAGGATCATCGAATGGCACTTTCGTCAATGATGTGCAGATTGCACAGGAAACCTTATTAAAACAGGATGATATCGTTCAGTTTGCCAGCCTGAAATTTTCCGTGTTGGCGCCTGTGGCTGCGGTAGAAGTTCCAGCAGAAATAGAAGCCACGGCAGAAAAAGTCGTGGCACAGGTTGAAGTGACTGAACCAACGCCAGCACAACAAATGAATGAGCAGGGTATACCGGAACTGACACAGCGAGATGCCTCAGTCCAGCTGACCCGAGATGGCATGCCAACCCATGTCGGGATTCCAAAACCAGCGCCGATTCCTGAAGGCGTCGATCTTGCTGCAGTGAAACCAGAACCTACGCCAATGCCGGTTGAGCAGCCTGTGTCACGGGTAGAGCAGGAAAAAGAAACCCAGAAAAATGTGTCTGTTGGTTTGATTTCAGTGATTGTATTGATTATTTTGGCAATTATGGCTTGGGTAATGTTCAAATAAGCCGATGATTGGTTACAATCAAGGCATGCACAGCGCATGCCTTTTTTGTGGCTGCGAATAATATAAAAGAGGGTCGGGATGTCTATTGCACAATTAGAACAGCGTGAACTGATCTTGTTTGATCTGGATGGTACTTTGGTTGATTCGGCGCATGACCTGTATCGTGCCATGAATATGAGCCTGAATGTGTTGCAATTGCCTTTGGTCACGGAAGAGCAGGTTCGTACCTGGGTGGGCAAGGGCACCTCGATATTTTGTGAAAGTGTATTGCTACATCTGGTCGGTGAAGTTACACCCGCACAGCATCAGGAGCTGCTGAATACTTTTCTGGATATTTATAATGTCGATCCTTGTGTCGACACCGTTCCATTTCCCGGGATTCTGAAGTTTCTCGACTGGGCCAAAGCGCAGGGCAAAACCCTGATCTGCGTCACCAATAAGCCGGAGCTTCCTGCTTGTGCTATTTTAGAGACATTGGATATGGCACATTATTTTGCCGAGACCATTGGTGGCGACCGTTTTAGCGAACGTAAACCGCATCCGCGTCAATTATTGCACTGTGTCGAACAGTATGGTGTAACGAAAGAACAGGTATTACTGATCGGGGATTCTTCCAATGATGTGGAGGCTGCACGTCGCGCCGGGATTGATTGTATTGTGGTGAGCTACGGCTATAATCACGGTGAAAATATAGCAGACTGTCATCCTCAAGAAATTGTAGATGATCTACGTGAATTGCTTGCTTAATTAGGGTGTTAGGAAAATAAAATGAATAGTGATCAGGTTTTTCGATGGCGTCGCTCAGTTCAAGTCTATTTATACACTGAGTAAACCCAATTTAAAGAGAAAAACCGCATGACCACACAAGCACAATTCCAGCAACTTGCTGCACAAGGCTATAACCTGATTCCAGTGTACCGTCAGCGTCTGGCCGATACGGATACCCCACTTTCTATTTTCGCGCGTCTTAAGCAGCATCAGCAGGCTTATCTGTTTGAATCTGTCGAAGGTGGAGAAAACTGGGCACGCTATTCGATTATTGGGCTGGGCGAATCTACGGTATTTTCCTGTAATGCCGGTGAACTGACGGTACAGCATGCGGACGGCTCGATTGAAAAGCAGCACTGTGCAGATCCTTTTCACTATATTCGTGACTTTCAGGCTCAGTTTAAAGTGCCGACCCAACAGGACTTGCCTGCATTGCCAAGCTTCACTGGCGGTCTGGTGGGCTACTTTGGTTATGATGCCGTGCGTTATATTGAACCAAAACTCAAAAATGTGCCTGAAGCAGATCCGGTTGGCTTGCCTGATATCTGGATGATGTTGTCTAAAACCGTCATTGTCTTTGACAATTTAAAAGATACCTTATTTCTGATTGTGCATGCCGATGCAGCTGACCCGATTGCTTATGAAAAAGCACATGAACAATTGAATGAATTGGAAAATATTCTGGCAACACCGATTAGCCTGAAAGCTGAAAAACATAGTCCGCCACATTTTGAATCTCTAACCGGACATGACAACTTTATTGCCTCGGTTGAAAAGGTCAAAGAATATATTCGTGCCGGCGATGTGATGCAGGTGGTGCCCGGGCATCGTATGGTGTCAGATTTCGATGGTGATCCTTTGCAGGTCTATCGTGCGCTACGTCATCTGAATCCTTCGCCGTATCTGTTTCTGGTACAAGGGCAAACCTTGGAAAACAATACACCGTTCCATATTGTCGGTTCTTCGCCAGAGATTCTGTCACGTCTGGAAAATGGCATTGCCACAGTGCGTCCTTTAGCAGGCACACGACCACGTGGCAAAACCAAGGAAGAAGATCTGGCCCTTGAGCAAGACTTGCTCTCTGATGAAAAAGAAATTGCCGAACATGTCATGCTGATTGACTTGGGTCGCAATGACGTCGGACGCATTGCAAAAATTGGTAAAGTTCAAGTGACTGATCAAATGGTGATCGAACGTTATTCGCATGTCATGCATATTGTCTCGAATGTACAGGGTGAAGTGCGTGACGATGTCGATGCCTTGGATGTTTTTAAGGCAACTTTCCCTGCCGGTACGCTTTCAGGTGCACCAAAAATTCGTGCCATGGAAATTATTGACGAAGTTGAGCCGGTAAAACGCGGAATTTTTGGAGGCGCTGTCGGTTATTTAGGCTGGCACGGCGAAATGGACATGTCGATTGCGATTCGTACCTGTGTGATCCGTGAAAATAAAGTCTATGTTCAGGCCGGAGCAGGACTGGTTGCCGACTCAAATCCCGAATCTGAATGGAATGAAACCCAAATAAAAGCTCGCGCAGTGATCAAAGCGGTTGAATTATCATCAAATGGTTTGATTTTATGAGTTTTTGAGGTTTTTTTTGAAAAAAACACTTGCATGGTTTGTGAGTTTTGCTAAACTGCACACCGTTCCGATACGAAACGTACGAAACACTAAGAAACGCCGGCATAGCTCAGTTGGTAGAGCAACTGACTTGTAATCAGTAGGTCCACAGTTCGAATCCGTGTGCCGGCACCATCTTGGAGAGTTTCAAGGGTTGAGTAAAGAACAGCACTGATGTAAGTGTAAAATGGTGAGGTTCCCGAGCGGTCAAAGGGGGCGGACTGTAACTCCGCTACGAAAGTTTCGAAGGTTCGAATCCTTCCCTCACCACCAATTTTAATACTTCAATAAGTGGTTTGTACCAACATCGTGCGGGAGTAGCTCAGTTGGTAGAGCGGTAGCCTTCCAAGCTGCATGTCGCGAGTTCGACCCTCGTCTCCCGCTCCATTGAAGTGCTAATATTTGCTCTTATAGCTCAGTGGTAGAGCACTCCCTTGGTAAGGGAGAGGTCTCGAGTTCAAATCTCGATAAGAGCTCCAGATTACAGTTTAGCAATTTTTATTGCACAATATTTCAGAAGCAGGCTATTTAGTCTGCTTTTCAAGTATTTGGTATTTGGTTTTTTAAAACGACATGTCGGAACTGGGTTTTACTCAGAATTGTGTTCGACGTAAACGAGGAGTATTAACATGGCTAAGGCTAAGTTTGAACGTAATAAGCCACACGTTAACGTGGGCACAATTGGTCACGTCGACCATGGTAAAACAACTTTAACAGCTGCGATTGCAACTGTATGTGCGAAGAAATTCGGTGGCGAAGCGCGTGATTACGCTGCAATCGACTCTGCACCAGAAGAAAAAGCACGTGGTATTACAATTAATACTTCACACGTAGAATACGATTCTCCAACTCGTCACTACGCTCACGTAGACTGCCCGGGCCACGCCGATTATGTTAAAAACATGATTACTGGTGCTGCTCAGATGGACGGCGCGATCCTTGTATGTGCTGCGACTGATGGTCCTATGCCACAGACTCGTGAACACATCCTGCTTTCTCGTCAGGTAGGTGTACCTTACATCGTTGTATTCTTGAACAAATGCGACCTTGTAGACGACGAAGAGCTTCTTGAACTGGTTGAAATGGAAGTTCGTGAACTTCTTTCTACTTATGACTTCCCGGGCGATGACACTCCAGTAATCCGCGGTTCTGCACTTGCTGCACTTAACGGTGAAGCTGGTCAGTATGGCGAAGACGCTGTTGTTGCACTGGTTGAAGCACTTGACTCTTACATTCCAGAGCCAGAACGTGCAATCGACCTTCCATTCCTTATGCCAATTGAAGACGTATTCTCAATCTCTGGTCGTGGTACAGTAGTAACTGGCCGTGTAGAGACTGGTATTGTTAAAGTAGGCGAATCAGTTGAAATCGTTGGTATCCGTGATACTCAAGTAACTACAGTTACTGGCGTTGAAATGTTCCGTAAATTGCTTGACGAAGGTCGTGCAGGCGAGAACTGTGGTGTTCTTCTACGTGGTACTAAGCGTGAAGACGTACAACGTGGTCAAGTATTGACTAAACCAGGTGCGATCAAGCCACATACTAAATTCGATGCGGAAGTATACGTACTTTCTAAAGAAGAAGGTGGTCGTCACACTCCATTCCTTAACGGTTACCGTCCACAGTTCTACTTCCGTACTACGGACGTAACTGGTGCGATCGCGCTTAAAGAAGGCGTGGAAATGGTTATGCCTGGTGACAACGTTGAGATGTCAGTAGAGCTAATCCACCCAATCGCAATGGACCCAGGTCTACGTTTTGCGATCCGTGAAGGCGGTCGTACAGTGGGTGCTGGTGTAGTTGCTAAAGTAACTGCATAATCATAGAATAAGATAAACGGGTTGGGGTTTCGGCTCCAACTTGTTATTTTGCAGGTCAGTAGTTCAATTGGTAGAGCGTCGGTCTCCAAAACCGAATGTTGGGGGTTCGAGTCCCTCCTGACCTGCCAAGTTTTGAAAAAGACGCTTGATGTCGGCAAAATTGGTCATATAATAAGTCGCGAAACCTACGACGAGTACAAAAATGTCGAATGAAAAATCACGCGACGCATTAGGCGAAGCGGCAATTCCTCAAAGAAATAATCCTGCAGTAGATGTAAGTTCTGGTTCTCCATTAGACATGGTTCTATGGGTTATCGCCTTGATTTTATTGGTTGGTGCAATGATGGTAAACCAATATTTACCAGCATACTGGGCCCCTGCGAATGATATTTGGGTGCGTGTTGGGGTGATTTTGGCTTGTATCGTTGCAGCATTCGGTTTATTATACGCCACCCATCAAGGCAAAGGCTTTATTCGTCTGCTGAAAGATGCACGAATCGAGCTCCGTCGAGTGACCTGGCCTACCAAGCAAGAGACTGTGTCCACATCTTGGCAAGTTCTTGTTGTAGTCGTAATTACCTCCATTGTTTTATGGTGTTTCGATTATATTTTAGGCTGGTTAATCAAGTTTATTATCGGGTAAGAGAGCTATGAAACGTTGGTACATTATTCATGCCTATTCAGGTTATGAAAAACAAGTAATGCGTTCGCTTAATGATCGAATCCAGCGTAGCGCTGTTGCCGATAGCTTTGGTGAAGTCCTGGTTCCTACCGAAGAAGTGGTAGAAATGAAGGATGGCAAGAAACGTAAATCAGAGCGCAAGTTCTTTCCTGGCTATGTTCTAGTCGAAATGGAAATGAATGACGACACTTGGCACATTGTTAAAGAATGTCCGAAAGTTTTAGGCTTTATTGGTGGTACGGCGGAAAAACCGGCGCCAATTACGCAAAAAGAAGCCGATGCGATTCTTGCGCGTGTACGCAATACTGGTGAAGCACCTCGTCCTAAGACGATGTTTGAACCAGGCGAAGAATTACTCGTAGTTGACGGTCCATTCACAGACTTTAAAGGTGTGGTGGAAGAAGTTCAGTACGAAAAGTCACGTTTAACGCTGACCATTAATGTATTTAACCGTCCAACTCAAGTTGAACTGGAATTTCGTCAAGTCGAAAAATCAGTTTAATTGGTTTGGGTTGAAAACGCCTGATTTGCGTGCAAATCAGGCATTGTTGTTGTAACGGTATCGTTACTTGAAATCATTGGGGAGCCTTCACCGGCGTTTGCACCCAGAGGTAATTTGAAATGGCTAAGAAGATTGACGGCTATATCAAGCTGCAAGTTCCAGCTGGTAAAGCGAATCCATCTCCACCGATTGGTCCTGCACTAGGTCAACGTGGTGTGAACATCATGGCATTCTGTAAAGAATTCAATGCTGCGACACAAAAAGTTGAAGCTGGTCTACCAATTCCAGTCGTGATCACTGTGTACAACGACAAGTCGTTCACATTCATCATGAAAACTCCACCTGCTGCTGTTCTTCTTAAGAAAGCTGCTGGTATCCAGAAGGGTTCAGCTGTACCTAACAAAACTAAAGTTGGTAAGTTGACTCGTGCTCAAATCGAAGAAATCGCGACTACTAAAGAACCAGATTTGACTGGTGCTGATTTAGACGCACGTGTACGTACCATTGCTGGTTCTGCGCGTTCTATGGGCTTGGAAGTGGAGCTTTAAGACATGGCTAAATTAACTAAACGTCAAAAAGCGATCGTAGCTGCTGTAGAAGCGCACAAAGTTTACACGCTAGAAGAAGCTGTTGCAGTTTTAGAGAGCCTTCCAGCTCCTAAATTCAAAGAATCTTTGGATATCGCGGTAAACCTAGGTGTTGATCCTCGTAAATCTGACCAAGTTGTTCGTGGCGCGACTACACTTCCTGCAGGTACGGGTAAAACTGTACGTGTAGCTGTATTCGCTCAAGGCGCTGCTGCTGAAGCTGCTAAAGCTGAAGGCGCAGACGTTGTTGGTTTCGATGATCTTGCTGAAAGCATCCAAGCGGGTAACCTTGACTTTGACGTTGTAATTGCTGCTCCAGATGCAATGCGCGTTGTAGGTAAACTTGGTACGATCCTTGGTCCACGTGGCTTAATGCCAAACCCTAAAGTGGGTACGGTAACTCCTGACGTAGCAACTGCAGTTAAAAATGCAAAAGCTGGTCAAGCACGTTACCGCGTAGACAAGGCGGGTATTATCCACGCTGCGATCGGTCAAGTAGGTTTCACTGCTGAAGCTGTTCGTTCAAACGTTGAAGCACTCGTTGCTGACTTGAAACGTTTAAAGCCTGCGACTTCTAAAGGCGTATACATTCAAAAGATCACTTTGAGCTCAACTATGGGTCCTGGTTTGATCGTTGATGTAGCAAACGTTTCTAAATAAGTCTCGACTTATACAGAATTTTAAAGCCCTGAGTAAGTTTTAAAGCACTGCTTTAAAACTTACGCAAGAAACGCTCCGTCGTATTTTGCAAACTTAGGCAAACTTTGAATTGATAAATGAAAATTTATCAGCGTCAAAGACCGCGGGCGAGGGGAGTTTTATGCTTCGCTCTTAATCGTCCAGCCTGCGTAGACGCGGTGGTGTGATTTGTTCATCCTCCGCGTGTTAGTCCAGTGATGGATTAACGAATTGGGAGTGTACTTCGCGTAAGTACATAAATCACCGTTAGGAGGTTTTACAATGGCTCTTCTTATCGAAGGCAAAAAACAGATCGTAGCTGAAGTAACTGAAGTTGCTTCTACTGCATTTGCCGCTGTTGTTGCTGACTATCAAGGTTTAACTGTTGAGCAATTAACTGCTCTTCGCGTTGAAGCTCGTAAACTAGGTGTTCACACACGTATCGTGCGTAACACTTTGGCTAAACGCGCTCTTCAAGATACTCAATTCAATATCTTGAACGACAACCTTGTTGGCCCAACAATCTTAGCTTTCTCGACTTCTGAAGACGACATGGGTGCTGCTGCACGTTTGTTCGAAGAATTCGCTAAAACTAATAAAGCATTTGAACTTAAAGCTGCTGCATTTGATGGCAAACTTTATCAAGGCGAAGAAGTTAGCGTTATCGCGAATCTTCCGAACCAAGAGAAAGCGCTTACTATGCTTGCAAACGTTCTTCAAGCTCCTATTTCGAAATTGGGCCGCTTACTTACAGCGCTTCAAGAGAAAAACGAGTCAGAAGCTGCTTAAGCTCAAACTTACACACACATCATTCAATACCCATTTGGAGTTAATCTCATGGCTTTAACAAACGAAGAAATCCTAAACGCAGTTGCTGAAAAAACTGTTCTTGAACTTGTTGAACTTATTTCTGCTTTCGAAGAGAAATTCAACGTTTCTGCTGCTGCTGTAGCTGTTGCTGCTGGTCCTGCTGCTGCTGCTGCTGAAGAGCAATCTGAATTCAATGTTGAATTGACTTCTTTTGGCGCAAACAAAGTTGCTGTAATTAAAGCAGTTCGTGAAGCAACTGGCCTTGGCTTGAAAGAAGCTAAAGACATGGTTGAAAGCGCTCCTACAGTTCTTAAAGAAGGCGTTTCTAAAGAAGAAGGCGAAGAACTTAAGAAGAAACTTGAAGAAGCTGGTGCTACAGTTACTCTTAAGTAATAGCTTAAGGGAGCCGGTTTTTTTATAATCAGCTCCAAAAATTGGCTGATGGCTCTTGGGTCATCAGCCTTTTTGCGTTACAATAATCGGCTCGATTTTTGTTTGCATGATATAAAAATCATACAAATTAAAAATAAACATAATGAACAAACGTTTACCAATATTTTTCAGTAAAAAAATATTGATAAGCGTTTTAATACCACTAAAAATTGCAGCATTTGTAAAGAGTGGTGGCCATATCGGCCAGCGTAATTCCTTCTGAGCCCGTTCTGCAGGCGGGCTTGGTTTACACTTTCCGAGGACTCCAGATGGCATACTCATATACCGAAAAGAAACGGATCCGTAAGAATTTTGGTAAATTGCCTAGCGTTATGGATGCTCCGTACCTGCTCGCGATTCAAGTCGACTCGTACAGAACGTTCTTACAAGATGGCAAATCACCAAAAAACCGCGAAGATATCGGTCTCCAAGCCGCATTTCGTTCAGTTTTTCCTATAGAAAGTTATTCTGGCAATGCTGCTTTAGAATTTGTTGAGTATAGTCTTGGTAAGCCTGAGTTTGATGTACGCGAATGTATTCTTCGTGGCTCAACTTATGCAGCACCAATGCGTGTAAAAATTCGTTTGATCCTGAAAGATCGTGAAACGAAGTCAATTAAAGACGTACGTGAACAAGAAGTCTATATGGGCGAAATGCCATTGATGACGGATAACGGGACCTTTGTAATTAATGGTACCGAGCGTGTAATCGTATCTCAATTACACCGTTCACCAGGCGTATTCTTTGACCACGATAAAGGTAAGACTCACTCAAGTGGTAAAGTCCTTTATTCAGCGCGTATCATTCCTTACCGTGGTTCATGGTTAGATTTTGAATTCGATGCCAAAGACCTGGTCTATGTACGTATTGACCGTCGTCGTAAATTACTTGCGACTGTGGTGCTGCGTGCGCTGGGTTATAGCAACGAAAACATTCTCAACATGTTCTACGAGAAAGTCCCTGTATATCTTGACATGGGTAGCTATCAAATTGACTTGGTGCCGGAACGTCTGCGCGGCGAAATGGCACAATTTGACATCTTGGATAAAGATGGCAAGGCAATCGTTGAACAAGGTAAACGTATTAACGCGCGTCATGTACGTCAGATGGAAGCTTCAGGTCTTGAAAAACTTGCAGTGCCTGATGAGTATTTGTATGAGCGTATCACGGCTGAAGACATCGCATTAAAAGATGGCGACGTGATTGCTGCAAATACCGTATTGAGCCATGAAGTCATGGTGAAAATTGCAGAAGGCGGCGTGAAGCAGTTTAATGTTCTGTTCACCAATGATATCGACCGTGGTTCATTCGTTGCAGATTCTCTACGTGCAGATACTACGACCACTCGTGAAGAAGCATTGGTCGAAATCTACAAAGTCATGCGTCCGGGCGAGCCACCAACCAAAGAAGCAGCTGAGAACCTGTTCAATAACCTGTTCTTCTCTTCTGAGCGTTATGACTTGTCTCCAGTCGGTCGTATGAAGTTCAACCGTCGTTTGGGTCGTCCTTATGAAGTGGGTACAGACCAGAAGTCGCGTGAAGTTGAAGGTATTCTCTCGAACGAAGATATCACTGATGTATTGAAAACATTAGTTGAAATCCGTAACGGTAAAGGTGAAGTCGACGATATCGATCACTTGGGTAACCGTCGTGTTCGTTCTGTGGGCGAAATGACAGAAAACCAATTCCGTGTCGGTCTGGTTCGTGTAGAACGTGCTGTTAAAGAACGTTTATCTCAAGCTGAAACAGACAACCTGTCTCCGCAAGATCTAATCAATGCGAAGCCTGTTGCTGCTGCAATCAAAGAATTCTTTGGTTCAAGCCAGTTGTCTCAGTTCATGGATCAAAACAACCCGTTGTCTGAAATCACGCACAAGCGTCGTGTATCAGCACTTGGTCCCGGTGGTTTGACGCGTGAACGTGCGGGCTTTGAAGTACGTGACGTACATCAAACGCATTACGGTCGTGTATGTCCAATTGAAACGCCGGAAGGTCCAAACATTGGTTTGATCAACTCGCTTTCTGTATATGCTAAAGCGAACAACTTCGGTTTCCTGGAAACGCCTTACCGTAAAGTAGTTGATGGCCGTGTAACCATGGACATTGAATACCTGTCTGCGATTGAAGAAGTGGGTACTGTGATTGCACAGGCCGATTCTGCAGTAGATGCTGATGGTAATTTATTAGAAGAAGTTGTATCTGTACGTCACCAAGGTGACTTCGTACGCATGCCGCCGGAAAAAGTAACGCATATGGATGTATCTGCTCAGCAGGTTGTATCTGTGGCTGCGTCACTGATTCCGTTCCTTGAACACGATGATGCCAACCGTGCATTGATGGGTTCAAACATGCAACGTCAGGCTGTTCCTACGTTAATCGCTGACAAACCACTCGTAGGTACGGGTATGGAAGCGAACGTAGCACATGACTCTGGTGTATGTGTGATCGCTCAGCGTGGTGGTCGTATCGAGTTTGTTGATGCATCTCGTGTAGTCATTCGTGTGAACGAAGAAGAGATGATCGCAGGTGAGGCAGGTGTAGATATCTATAACCTGATCAAATACACCCGTTCAAACCAAAACACCTGTATCAACCAGAAAGTTCTGGTGAACCTGGGTGATAAAGTGGGTCGTGGTGACGTATTAGCTGATGGTCCATCGACTGATGGCGGTGAGCTAGCGCTTGGTCAAAACATGCGCGTCGCATTCATGACCTGGAACGGTTACAACTACGAAGACTCGATCTTACTTTCAGAGCGTGTACTTCAAGAAGACCGTTTAACCTCGATTCATATCCAGGAATTGTCATGTGTCGCACGTGATACTAAGCTTGGTGCTGAAGAAATCACGGCCGATATCCCGAATGTGGGTGAAGCAGCGCTTTCTAAACTTGATGAATCAGGTATTGTTTACATCGGTGCTGAAGTAACAGCAGGTGATATTCTTGTTGGTAAAGTGACGCCTAAAGGTGAAACGCAGCTAACGCCGGAAGAAAAATTGCTTCGTGCAATCTTCGGTGAAAAAGCAGCTGACGTTAAAGATTCATCTTTACGCGTTCCATCTGGTACCAAAGGTACTGTGATTGATGTTCAAGTGTTTACACGTGATGGTCTTGAAAAAGACGAACGTGCTCAAGCAATTGAAAAAGCTCAGCTTGATGCTTACCGTAAAGACTTGAAAGAAGAGTTCAAGATCTTTGAAGAAGCAGCACGTGAACGTGTAATTCGTTTGTTGAACGGTCAAGAGTCGAATGGTGGCGGTACCACTAAACGTGGCGACAAACTGTCTGAAGACGTGTTGTCTGGTTTAGAGCTTGTTGATCTTCTTGAAATTCAACCGGTTGATGAAGCAATCGCTGAACGTCTAACGCAAATTCAAGTGTTCTTGAAAGAGAAGAGCTTCGAAATTGACGAGAAATTTGCTGAGAAAAAACGCAAACTTTCTACAGGCGATGAGCTGACCACTGGCGTATTGAAAGTAGTTAAAGTTTATCTTGCGGTAAAACGTCGCATCCAGCCGGGTGATAAGATGGCCGGTCGTCACGGTAACAAGGGTGTTGTATCAAACATCTTGCCGGTAGAAGACATGCCACACGATGCCAATGGTGTACCTGTTGATATCGTACTGAACCCGCTGGGCGTACCATCGCGTATGAACGTGGGTCAGATTCTTGAAACTCACTTAGGTATGGCTGCCAAAGGTCTTGGCGATCAAATCGACAAGATGATGAAAGAACAGCGTACTGTACTTGAGCTTCGTGATTTCCTGGACAAGATTTATAACAAAGTTGGTGGCGAGCAAGAAGATCTTGACAGTTTGACTGATGAAGAAATCTTGAAACTTTCTGGTAACTTGCGTGCTGGTGTGCCTTTGGCAACACCTGTATTCGATGGTGCTGAAGAAGGTCAGATCAAAGAATTGTTACAACTTGCAGGTCTATCAAGTACTGGTCAGACAGTATTATATGATGGTCGTACTGGTGAGCGTTTCGACCGTCCAGTAACTGTAGGTTATATGTACATGCTGAAACTGAACCACTTAGTTGATGACAAGATGCATGCGCGTTCAACTGGTTCTTATTCTCTAGTCACGCAACAGCCGCTGGGTGGTAAAGCACAATTCGGTGGTCAGCGTTTCGGTGAGATGGAAGTCTGGGCACTAGAAGCTTACGGTGCAGCATATACGCTACAAGAAATGCTGACTGTGAAATCGGATGACGTTGAAGGCCGTACCCGTATCTACAAGAATATTGTAGATGGTAACCATTATATGGACCCGGGTATGCCTGAATCGTTCAACGTATTGACCAAAGAGATCCGTTCTTTAGGTATCAACATTGAACTGAAAAATGGTGACTAATTAGTTCCATTGAATCTCCCTTGCGAAGCAATGCTTCTCACCTCTTTAAGAAAGAGGGGAAAGTCCCTCTTTATAAAGGGGGATTTAGGGGGATTCTTGGGATTCCCAATTCAGTTAAAAACAATATTTGTGACCCAGTCGAGAAGTGAAAATCTCCTCGACACACGGAGAAAAAAATTGAAAGACTTGCTCGATATCATGCGCAAAAAGACGGATTCAGACGGTCATGCTCCTGTAGAGTTTGACCGCATCCGTATTGGTCTTGCGTCACCAGAAATGATTAAGTCATGGTCTCACGGTGAAGTTAAAAAGCCAGAAACCATTAACTATCGTACGTTCAAACCTGAACGTGATGGTTTATTCTGTGCCAAAATCTTTGGTCCAGTAAAAGATTACGAATGCTTGTGTGGTAAATACAAGCGTATGAAATACAAAGGCGTCATTTGTGAAAAATGTGGCGTTGAAGTAACAACTGCGAAAGTTCGTCGTGAACGTATGGGTCACATCGAGCTAGCTTCTCCAGTTGCACACATCTGGTTCTTGAAATCATTGCCGAGCCGTATCGGTCTATTATTAGACATGACGCTACGTGATATCGAACGCGTATTGTATTTCGAATCTTATGTGGTTACCGATCCCGGTATGACGCCATTTGAGAAATACCAGCTTCTGAACGATGAAGAATACTTCAATGCGTTGGAAGAGCATGGTGATGAATTCACAGCGAAAATGGGTGCAGAAGCGGTTCAAGACTTGTTGAAAGACATCGATCTTGAAGCTGAAATTGCGCGTCTTCGTGAAGAAATTCCTGTGACAACTTCAGAAACCAAGCTGAAAAAAGCCTCTAAGCGTTTGAAGTTGATGGAAGCATTCAACGATTCGAACAACAAGCCAGAATGGATGGTGTTGACTGTACTTCCAGTTCTGCCACCAGACCTTCGTCCGTTGGTACCACTTGAAGGTGGTCGTTTCGCGACTTCTGACTTGAACGATCTTTACCGTCGTGTGATTAACCGTAACAACCGTTTAAAACGTCTTCTTGACCTTGCAGCGCCAGACATCATCGTACGTAACGAAAAACGTATGTTGCAAGAGTCTGTCGATGCATTGTTGGACAACGGTCGTCGTGGTCGTGCAATTACCGGTTCGAACAAGCGTCCGCTTAAATCTTTGGCAGATATGATCAAAGGTAAGCAAGGTCGTTTCCGTCAGAACTTATTGGGTAAACGTGTCGATTACTCAGGTCGTTCGGTCATTACCGTTGGTCCAAACCTGCGTTTGCACCAATGTGGTCTTCCGAAGAAAATGGCACTTGAACTGTTCAAGCCATTCATTTTCGCGAAACTACAGGCATCTGGTCAAGCAACCACCATTAAAGCTGCGAAGAAAATGGTTGAGCGCGAGACGCCAGAAGTTTGGGACGTTCTTGCTCACGTGATCCGTCAACATCCAGTGATGTTGAACCGTGCGCCAACACTTCACCGTCTAGGTCTTCAAGCATTTGAACCGATCCTGATTGAAGGTAAGGCGATCCGTCTACACCCACTCGTGTGTGCTGCGTTTAACGCCGACTTCGATGGTGACCAAATGGCGGTACACGTACCATTAACACTTGAAGCGCAGTTAGAAGCGCGTGCGTTAATGATGTCGACCAACAACATCTTGTCTCCAGCGAACGGTGAGCCAATCATCGTGCCGTCTCAGGACGTTGTCTTGGGCTTGTATTACATCACGCGTGATGCAATCAATGCCAAAGGTGAGGGCATGGTGTTCGCGGATACTCACGAAGTAAACCGTGCACTGGCAACAGGTCAGGTTGATCTACACGCTCGCGTTAAAGCACGTGTACACCAGACTGTCATCGATGAAGATGGCAACCGTGAACATCAAACCATTATTGTAGATACCACACCTGGTCGCTGCCTACTTTGGGAAGTTGTGCCTGAAGGTATGGATTTCCAGCAAATTAACGTTGAGATGACCAAGAAAAACATCTCTAAGTTAATTAACTCTTGCTACCGTAAATTGGGTCTGAAAGATACTGTTATCTTCGCTGACCAATTGATGTACCTAGGCTTCCGTCAGGCGACGCGTTCAGGTGTATCTGTCGGTATGGAAGACATGGTTATTCCACCACAAAAACAAGTCATTATTGGTAAAGCGGAAGCTGAAGTTCGTGAAATCGAACAACAGTTCGAACAAGGTTTCGTAACTGCCGGCGAACGTTATAACAAAGTGGTCGATATTTGGGCGCGTACCAATGACCAGGTTGCTAAAGCGATGATGGACAACTTGTCTTTCACGACTGTTAAAAACAAACAGGGTGAAGACGAGAAGCAAAAATCATTCAACTCGATCTACATGATGTCTGACTCGGGTGCCCGTGGTTCGGCAGCTCAGATTCGTCAGTTGGCGGGTATGCGTGGTTTGATGGCGAAGCCGGATGGCTCGATCATTGAAACGCCTATTAAAGCGAACTTCCGTGAAGGTTTGACTGTACTACAGTACTTCATCTCGACACACGGTGCGCGTAAAGGTTTGGCCGATACAGCACTGAAAACTGCGAACTCTGGTTACTTGACGCGTCGTCTGGTAGACGTTGCGCAAGACTTGGTGATTACCGAGCCAGATTGTGGCACCTTCGACGGTCTAGTAATGACACCATTCATTCAAGGTGGCGATGTCATCGAGAACTTGGGTGCACGAGTATTGGGTCGTGTGGTTGCTGAAGATGTGAAACGTGTCGGTACAGACGAAGTTCTGCTTCCACGTAATACTTTAATTGACGAGAAACTGGCAACGTTTATCGAAAGCCAAGGTGTCGACGAAATTAAAGTACGTTCGGTTGTAAACTGTGCGTCTACTTTCGGTGTATGTGCGAAATGTTACGGCCGTGACTTAGCGCGTGGTCATCAGGTGAACCCGGGTGAGTCTGTTGGTGTCATGGCAGCTCAATCGATTGGTGAACCAGGTACACAGTTAACTATGCGTACCTTCCACGTGGGTGGTGCTGCAAGCCGAACGTCTGCTGCAAACAGCGTACAAGTTCGTAACCAGGGTACAGTGCGTTTCCACAACGTGAAAACAGTACAACATGCCAAAGGTCACTTGGTATCGACTTCACGTTCAGGTGAAATCGGTATCGCGGATGATTTAGGTCGTGAGCGTGAGCGCTATAAACTGCCTTACGGTGCGTCTATCTTGCTAAAAGATGGCGAAGCTGTAGAAGCAGGCGGTATCGTGGCGACTTGGGATCCGCATACACATCCATTGGTAACAGAAGTTGCAGGTAAAGTGCGTTTCAGCCAGATCGCTGATGGCGTGACCGTGACTTCGAAAACTGATGATGCAACAGGTATGTCAACCATCGAAATCTTGCCAGTGACTTCACGTCCTGCGTCAGGTAAAGATTTGCGTCCTGCTGTAGTGTTAGACACAGTTGAAGGCACTGAACAGTTCTACTTCTTGCCACAAAACACCATTCTTTCTGTCCGTGATGGCGAAACGATTGGTGTCGGTGATGTCATCGGTCGTGTACCACAAGAATCTTCACGTACCCGTGATATTACCGGTGGTCTACCGCGTGTAGCTGACTTGTTCGAAGCACGTAAGCCGAAAGAGCATGCAATCCTTGCAGAAGTATCGGGCGTTGTGAGCTTCGGTAAAGAAACCAAAGGTAAGAACCGTCTGGTGATTACACCGGATGATGGCTCTGAGATTTACGAAGAGCTGATTCCGAAATGGCGTACCATTAACGTGTTCGAAGGCGAACATGTGAACCGTGGTGAAACCATTTCTGACGGCCCACAGAACCCGCATGACATTTTACGTCTGAAAGGTGAAGTGGCGCTGACCAACTACATCGTGAACGAAGTTCAGGACGTATACCGTCTGCAAGGTGTAAAAATCAACGACAAGCACATTGAAGTCATCGTACGTCAAATGCTGCGTAAAGTGGATATCACTGATGGTGGCGATACCAGCTTCATCAAAGGCGAACAAGTGGATTACATCCGTGTTGTACAGGAAAACCAAGCAGTTCTTGCACAAAACAAGTTCCCTGCGAAGTTTGAACGTCTGTTGATGGGTATTACCAAAGCGTCGCTTTCGACTGACTCGTTCATCTCTGCTGCATCGTTCCAGGAAACCACACGTGTGTTAACTGAAGCGGCTGTAACAGGTAAAGAAGATGACTTACGCGGTCTGAAAGAAAACGTGGTTGTAGGTCGTCTGATCCCAGCGGGTACAGGTTTGGCTTACCATCTCGAGCGTCGTCGTCAAGAAGCAGAAGCTGCAGAATTTGAACTGCACAATGACTTCTCTGATGTTGATCAAGCTTTAAGTCAAGCATTTAACGAAGAATTCTAATTCAAGTTAAAGCTAAAAAAGAGACGCCTTCGGGCGTCTTTTTTTGTCTTAAATACATAAAAATTAAAAGCTAATTAAAGGCTAAACAGCGGAATAATCCATTGATACTTACAAAACTCAGCAGGAATACCGAGAGAAGTAACACGCTCCATGTTTTAGTTTTATAAAATGAAGATAAGCTGAATTAAAGTATGAAAAGGAAGGCCAAAGTCATGAAAAAATTAATGGGTGTGATGGCAGTTGCAACTCTCTCCACCTTTATGCTGGCAGGTTGTGAAAGTATGTCTGCCAATGAGCAGCGTATCGGTGCTGCCGCCTTAGGTGGTGCAGTCGGTGGTGGTGTAGGTAATAGTGTCGGGGGTGGTCTTGGTTCTGCAGTCGGTGGTGGTGCAGGCGCAGCCGTGGGAAGTAAGTCCCAAGGTGGCTCAAACCGTAATGCGACCTATAGTGGTGTCGGCGGTGCTGTAGGCTCAGCTGTAGGTAAAAGCATATTCGGTGGGAATGCTGGTGCTGCGATTGGTGGTGCAATCGGTGGTGGCGCAGGTGCTGCGATCGAACAGGATAACCGCCGTCGTTAAGTCTACACTGACTTTAAATCGATTCAGATCTAAAAGCGCCCATGTGGCGCTTTTACCTTATCCAGTTTTTTGAATTTTTCCTTTGCTTTGTTTGCGCCGGATATAAACCGTTTTTTGTACTTCGGCAATTCGAACGCCAGCCTCATCATAGATATTGAGCTGGTAATGGCGATACACTGGCGCATTATCGGCTGCCAGATTGATAATCGTGGCAATTTCTTCAGCAGAAATCCGAATGTCCGCCACCACTGTGCCGCGACCCGGTGCCAAAAACTGAATGCTGGCGCCTTTATCCCAGACCAGATATTTCGGCCCCAAATGATGCATCAGCAATAACATGTAAAAGGGATCGACCATCGAATACAGGCTGCCACCAAAATGCACACCGACAATATTCTGGTTTTTACGGGTCAGCGGCATTTTGACCCGAACGTGATAATGATTAAAATCAATCTTATTAATTTCAATGCCTGCACCACGATAAGGGGCATAGCGGTTCAGAATAAATTTTGAAACCAGAGGCAGTTTTTGAATTTTCTGGAATAGGCTCATACTGACATTCTTTTTGCGGCTGTGATTATGCATACTAGAGCAACAAAAATGCGCTGGCATTGATCAATCATGCCGATTTATAAACTAAGTGGTCAATAATAAAAACAGGATCAAAAGATGGAAATGCACATGCAATGGGTCGATACCACGGATCAGCAGCGTCTCTGTGTCAAAACTTATGGACAACCAGAACAGCCGGCCTTGGTACTGGTTCATGGCTATCCTGATCATCAAGCGGTTTGGGAGCCAGTCATTGCTTATTTGAGTCAGGATTATTTTGTTGTGAGCTATGATGTACGTGGCGCAGGTGAGTCCAGTATTCCTCAAAAAATTTCGGATTACCGCCTGGCACGCTTAAGTCAGGATCTGGAAGAGGTAGTGAGTAAGGTATTGCCGAATCGTGGTTTTCATCTGGCAGCGCATGACTGGGGTTCAATTCAGTCTTGGGAATCTGTCACAGATTTAAGATTCAAAGGCCGAATTCTGTCTTATAGCACGCTGTCTGGCCCTTGTCTGGATCATGCTGCTTTCTGGATGCGCGAGCAGTTCAATCAAGACAAAGCAAAATTTTTAAAGCAAATGAGCAAGTCCTGGTATATCGCGGTATTTCAGTTGCCTTTACTAGCCCCCTTGGCCTGGAATTTTTTTAATCCGCAGCGCTGGGCCAAGATTGTCCGGCAATTAGAAAGACGGGACGATCTGCCGCTGAACCCGAAGATCGTCAAAGATGGCAAGTATGGGGTAAACCTGTATCGGGCCAATTTTTTACCGCGTTTGGCCCGACCACGGCAGCGCTTTGCCATCTGTCCGGTACAAGCGATTGTACTGAAATATGACCAGTTTGTCGGGCCTGATCTGGTCGATGAGATGGCAAAATGGGTCGATAATTTCTCTAAAGTGGAACTGGACGCCAATCACTGGGCAATTCTGAGCCAGCCAGAACAAGTGGCTCAATTAATTGATCACTTTATTCAGC
Source organism: Acinetobacter sp. YH12254 (assembly GCF_013417415.1). Lineage (NCBI taxonomy): Bacteria > Pseudomonadati > Pseudomonadota > Gammaproteobacteria > Moraxellales > Moraxellaceae > Acinetobacter > Acinetobacter sp. YH12254. The sequence continues at coordinate 242,855 of NZ_VPEB01000001.1, forward strand.
GTCAATCTGCTGAAGTCGTCTAATCAGCCTCAGCACTGAACATGACTGCTGAAAGGAAAAGTGGCGGAATTTTTATCCGAATTTTCTGATAAAATAGCCGCTTTCTCTCTATTCCGATTCATTATGTTCGCAATTCTTGCTGCTATTGGAGTCATGTTCGGACTCTCATTGGCACGTGTACCTGTGGTTTTTGCCCTGGTCATTGGTGCTGTTACGGGTGGTTTACTGGCAGGTCTTGGCCTTCAGGGAACCTTGGACGCGTTTAACAATGGCTTGGGCGGCGGTGCCAAAATTGCCTTGGCTTACGGTATTTTAGGTGCATTTGCTTTGGCGTTGGCACGTTCAGGTTTGCCGGATTTGTTGGCGTATAAAATGATCAACACCTTAAAAGGTGAGGCTGATTTTAAAGCACAAAACCGGGTGAAATATCTGATCTTTTTTACAGTAGCCATTGCTGCGGTATTTTCCCAGAACGTGATTCCGGTACATATCGCCTTTATTCCAGTCCTGATTCCACCATTATTGACTGTATTTAACCATTTAAAGCTCGACCGTCGTTTGATTGCCTGTTTGCTGACATTTGGTCTGGTGGGAACCTATATGCTGATTCCAGTCGGTTTTGGTGCAATCTTCCTGAATGACATTCTGGGTCATAACATCAATACCTTTGGTAAGCCATACGGATTTGAAATTAGCTATGACCAGATTCCATCTGCGATGGCAATTCCAGTATTCGGGATGTTTGTAGGCTTATTGGTGGCGATCTTTATTAGCTATCGCAAACCACGTCAATATCAAGATATTCATGTCCAGGAACAGCAAAGTATTTCCGCTGAATTGGGTGTGGCTGAGCAGGTTAAACCGCAGATTGCCAAATTTACCATCTGGATGGCAGGTCTTGCAGTTATTGCCACATTGGCGGTACAGCTTTATTCAGACTCGATGATTCTGGCTGGTCTGGTCGGTGTCGCGATCCTGAGTTGTGCCGGGATCTTTAAATGGAAAGAAGCGGATGATGTGATCATTACCGGTATGCGCATGATGGCGCTAGTTGGCTTTATCATGATTGCGGCACAAGGCTTTGCCGCGGTGATTGAAGCGACTAATCAGGTACCAACCTTGGTTGAAGCATCAGTAAACTGGATTGGTAATAGTCAGGCACTGGCCGCATTTCTGATGCTGTTGATTGGTTTGCTGATCACATTGGGCATTGGTTCGTCTTTCTCGACTATTCCTATTCTGGCGATTATTTATGTTCCGCTGTGTATCCAGTTTGGTTTCAGCCCGGCTGCGACCATTGCCATTATCGGGACTGCGGCGGCTTTAGGCGATGCCGGCTCTCCAGCGTCAGATTCAACTCTAGGCCCAACATCCGGTCTGAATATGGATGGTCAGCATGACCATATGAAAGACAGTGTGGTTCCAACTTTCATTCATTTTAATATCCCGCTGATGATTTTTGGCTGGATTGCGGCGATGGTGCTGTAATTTAATTATACGGACTTGAGTGAATATTAAATTCACTCAAGGAGTATTTTAAATAGCTTTATAATATATATTTAAAATACATGTTTTAATAGTTTTAAATATAAAAATGAGTTTATTTCTTTAAATAACCTTATTTAAATCTGATTGGATTAGTTGGTATTAAAACCAACCAATTTAGTATATTTAAAATAAATAATATATAAAAACAATAACTTAAATAATATTTGTAATTTAGTTTTATAATCTCTATTGCATATTAAATCCCTCCACGTTTATCATTAAATTAATATTTAAATTCTTAATAAATAATCTTCCAGTGGGGTATTTTAAAATGTTAAAACAAGTTGCTATAATTGCATTAATGGGTCTTTCTGCATCTGCGATGGCAGGTCAATGGCAAGTGAAAGTCGGTGGTTCTGTATTGGCGCCACAGAATGACGACAACGGGACATTGAATATTGCTGGAAAAGCAGAAGTAAGTAATGAAATTGGTTTTACTCCATCTGTTGAGTATTTTTTTGAAAATTCACCTCTGTCAGTAGAAGTTCTTTTAGCAACGCCATTTACGCATGATGTTGCAACTGAAGCTTTTGGTGAGAAAACAGCTGAGTTTAAGCACTTACCACCAACGATTACTGCTAAATACAACTTTAAAAATTCAACTCGCTTTACTCCTTATGTCGGTATTGGTGCAACCGTAGTGGTTCCTTGGGATGAGGAAATTGCATTACCAGGTCATAAGCTTGATGCAGATGTCGCTTATGGTGTAGCCGGTCAGGTTGGTTTTAACTTCCAGCCAGCCGATGCTAAAAACTGGGGTGTATTTGCAGATGTTCGCTACGCTCAAGTTGAAACAGATCTTACTTTGACAACGCCTGATGGTACAAAAGTCGACTTGGGTGAATTAAAGGTAAATCCTTGGGTATATACAGTCGGCTATAGCTATAAATTCTAAGCTTTCATATTTCTGGATTGATTTTCCAAAGGCCTCATCTTGTATGAGGCTTTTTTTTCAAAATAACAACGATTTATAACCTATTGAAATTGAGCAGATTGGCAATGTTCAAATATATTAAAACGAATAAAGTAAATATTAATTGAATACGACTTAATAATTGAATAATAAGGAAGATCAGCATGAGATTTTTAATGAAGAGTATTGTGATCTTCTGCGGCCTGTTGGTCGCACCTGCCTATGCCGCAAGTTTTGATTGTCAGAAAGCTGAAACCGTGACCGAAAAAGCCATTTGTGAACATCGTCTGCTTAATGATGCCGATGTCAAAATGAGTACCAGCTATCATATCTTACGGCGTATGGTTCCCATGGGCACGCGTTCAGTGATACAGCGCGATCAGGTCAAATGGTTGCAGTTTCGCGACCAGTGTCTGGAATCGGTCTCTTGCCTGAACCAAGTCTATAATATGCGTCAACAGCAACTGGACTTGCAGTTTCAGCGCATTTATAAGCTTGGGCCTTATTAAGTCTGACAGTCGGTCTGGCAAAGATTAAAACCCTGCCAGATCAAGTGCTCAAAAATATCTTGTGAAAAAATATACCACTGACTATTGAAAATTGAGGAACTCACTCCATTCATATAGGCAACAGTATTGACCTGTATTTAAAATAAAAGGAGTGATTAATGAGTGAGTCTAACGCACAAAAACATAGTTTCCAGGCTGAAGTGGCTCAGTTACTACATCTCGTGACCCATTCGCTTTATTCAAACCCTGAAATTTTTCTGCGCGAACTGATTTCGAATGCCTCGGATGCTTGTGACAAATTGCGTTTTGAAGGGATCAATCATCCCGAATTTTATGAAAATGATCCGGATTTACGTGTTCGTGTCAGCCTTGATGCAGAGAATAAGACCATTACCATTTCAGATAACGGAATTGGTCTAAGCGAACAGGAAGCTATTGATAATTTAGGCACCATTGCCAAATCGGGCACCAAAGACTTTATGTCTAAACTGACCGGTGACCAGAAGGCCGATGCCCAGCTGATTGGCCAGTTTGGGGTCGGTTTCTATTCAGGTTTTATTGTGGCAGACAAGATCACGGTAGAATCACGTCGTGCCGGTGCAGATGCATCTGAAGGTGTACGCTGGATTAGTGGCGGTACTGGTGAATTTGAAGTTGAACAAATTCAAAAAGCAGGTCGTGGTACCGATATTATTCTGCATCTGCGTGACGATGCGCTGGACTATTTGCAAAGCCATAAGGTTAAGCAAATTATTAATAAATACTCAGACCACATCAGCCTGCCAATCCAGATGCAAAAAGAAGTCTGGCAGGAGGAAGAAGCGGCTGAAGGTGAAACACCGAAAGGTGGCCAGTATGTCAAGACTGATGAGTGGGAAGCGATTAACTCGGCCAGCGCACTCTGGACACGGAGCAAGTCTGAAATTACTGAAGAACAATATGTCGAGTTCTATAAAAACTTAAGCCATGATTTCACGGCGCCATTGGCTTGGGCGCATAACCGGGTGGAAGGCAGTACTGAATATACCCAGTTATTGTATATTCCAAGCAAAGCCCCACATGACATTTTCACCCGTGAATCAAAAGCCGGCATCAAGCTGTATGTGAAACGCGTCTTTATTATGGATGATGCGGATAATCTGATTCCGAATTACCTGCGCTTTGTACAAGGCGTGGTAGACAGTGCCGATTTACCACTGAACGTCAGCCGTGAGTTACTGCAAGAAAGCCGCGATGTGAAAACCATCCGTGACGGGAATGCCCGCCGTATCCTGACGATTCTGGATCATCTGGCCAAATCTGAAGATGAAAAAGATCAGGAAAAATTCAAGACTTTCCATCAGGAATTTGCTTCAGTGTTGAAAGAAGGCCTGGGTGAAGATTTTGCCAACCGTGAACGTATTTTGAAACTGCTGCGTTATGCAACCTCGAACAATGATGAAGTCAGCACGTCATTGGCAGACTATAAAGCAGGCATGAAAGATGGCCAGAAAGCCATCTATTATGTGACTGCAGACAGCCTGAATGCTGCAAAGAATTCACCGCAGCTGGAACTGTTCAAGAAGAAAGGCATTGAAGTTCTGCTCATGACCGAACGCGTAGATGAATGGGCGATGAACTTTGTGAATGAGTTCGATGGCACGCCGTTGCAAAACGTGTCTAAGGGTGCAGTTGATTTGGGCGATCTTCAGGATGCTGAAGAGAAAAAAGCACTTGAAGAAGCCGCAGCCCAGTTTAAACCGGTGGTCGAGAAGCTGACTGATTCACTCAAAGACAAGACCAAAGAAGTGCGCGTGACTACGCGTCTGGTCGATTCACCGGCCTGTCTGGTGACTGGAGAAGGGGAACTATCTCCACAATTAATCCGTATGCTAAAAGATGCAGGTCAGCCTGTACCGGATATGAAGCCGATTCTGGAAATCAACCCGGAACATCCTTTGGTGAAAAAACTGGATGGCTCAGCGCAGTTTGACGATCTGGCCAATGTGATCTTTGATCAGGCGGTGATTGCAGAAGGCGGATTACCAGAAAATCCTGCTGAGTATGTGAAGCGTATCAATAGCTTGTTGCTTGCTTAATACATGATGCTCTAAGCTAAAAAATCCCTCTACGGAGTAATGCCAGTCAGTTAAGGAATTGACTGGCATTTTCTTTTTCAAATTCATGATTATATCTGATAGATAGAAAAGTCATCCGCAACTGTTTAAGGCATGAGGTGTATTGCACTGCAAGATTTAAAAATGATTGTTTCTGCGACAAATTTACTAATCGATGGTGGTTGACGAGTTTTGCGGTGAGGAGTGTTGCTTCGCAAGATGCCTTCCTTGCGAAGCTTCGCTTCTCATTTGGGCGAAACCAAAGTAACAAATTATTTTTAAGTATTTGATTTATAAATTTAAGACTCCGTCGTGAACGACTAAAAAGTTAAAGAGTCTATTTCTAAACTCCTTAACTGATCAGCATTACCTCTACGGAGGGATTTTTTAGCTTTGCACCGCGCTTGAGTTTAAAACAATGCCTCTAAACGCACCAAAGCACCAACATAGTGATCACGATCTTCGCGATGATCATTCAGATAGTTGAGGTCGGTCTGGACAAAAAACCATTCACGTAAAAAAGGCTGTCTCCAGGACACATACGGTCCCCAGCGATTCAGACGCAGATCCTTGTCATTTAGATAACCGCCAGTATAAATACCATAGCTAAAACGGTTGTCCTGAAAAAACTGATGTTGCCTAAAGGTATAGTTGTCCCAGGTCAGATCATCATCTTGATCATCTGCATAGGTCAGACTGAGCTGATTGGAAAAAAATGCCTGATTGGGACGGGCATGGATCAGTTCCAGATTGGTACGCAAATAGTTTTCACTTTGAATCCCGTAGCGATAAATCTGTTCGGCATGAAAAAAGTAGTCATTTTCCAGTGTCCAATCTTTACTGGCTTTGACGCGCAGGTAAATATCATCTCCGGAGCGTAAACCCAGATCCAGATCGGTTTCAAAAGGAATCCGGTCTGACCATTCCGACCAGCGTAAGGCGAATGAGCTGTTATCCTGGCGTGCGCGCTTGGTATCGAGACGCTTATCTCCAGATGTTGCCGGATTTTCATTGGTAATCGCGACATTACTGTCTAATTCATTGTCCAGACTGTCATCACCGAAGACCAGACTCAGCTTTTGCTCTAAAGTGGGAAGTTTGATTCTGCCACGGATACGGGGCTTAATCTCATAACCCTCATATTCATCCCAGCGATTATCCAAAATGACACGCAGTGTGGCGGCAGCCGGCTGATCCGGATCAGTTTCACCAAACCAGTTATCAATTTTATGCGCAGTACGATCTGCCCATTCTCGGATGCCTTTCTGTTTCTGATCGGCCCATGAATGATTTTCCGTTTCTAACGTTGGCGGGACGATGGCGGTATTCGACTGCTCTGGAAGAATGGTTGGTGTTGCATCAATCAAACGCGGAATTTGATCCAGCAGTCCTGAACGTGCCGGCTCAACACTCTCCGAGTTTTTTTCCTGGTCTGAAGAAGCATCTTTTACTGAATTTGCCCAAGACATGCTACTGCTGATTCCCATGCCAAGAGAGAGCAGGAAGATCTGAGTAATTCGATTTATTTGCATGAGATATTTATTACTCTTGTATTCTTTTATTCAGCTGTAGTTTTCTTAAATATAGCGATAAAAAGCAAGTTAAAGCTACAAAATAACAGCAATTATTCAATGATTTGAGTCTGAATTGCCTGATAAAGCTCCATGACCTGAATGGGTTGCGACATCATTAAAATAATCGTGTGAATTTTTTGCCAGTTTAGCTGTTGATCACGTTGCAGCAAGATAGATGGATAGGCCAGTTCATCCTCTGCGAGAGACAGGCGTTTTTCACCATGAATCACGCGTATTCGCTGATGTTCTTGCAATAAGAGTATCGGTGTAGAGAAATCCGCAAGGGCTTCCTCAAATGAGATAAATTTTTGTTTCTGAATCGAATCTGCCGGAATATAAGGATAATAATCGGGTTGTGTCCAGACTATTTCTGCTTGTTGCAAATAGGCTTTTGACAACAGATGCAATTGCGTGAAACCTGTACTTAATTGAGGCCACGACAGCGATTTAATCGCAGCAGCCTGATACTGATGCTGACTCAACCAATGCTCAATACAATAGTGCGCCTGTAATTGACTTGATGCACCCAAAAGCATCAGATATTTAATAAACTGGCCTTGCAGATTCAGCTGCTCCACCAAATAAACTTGGCGTGCCTGCCAGTGATCTTCTGCGGCATAATACAGCACAATATCCAGATAGGCTGGATGCCCGACATCAGGCTCCAATTCTAAAGCACAAAGCCGCTGGAGATTGGTATCTTCCGGAGTCAAAGGCTGAACCTGTGCAATCACGTCTCCCAGTTGAATCTCGGTGGGAAAATCGATCACTTCTGGGACAATAATTTTTTCCTGCACAATCGCAGTTTCAGTGGGTAATGGATGATCTAGATACTCAGACGTGGCCTGTATCTGAATGTGTGGTTCATCTGAATGATTTAAGCTTAATGAGTTGATTTTTGCTTTTTGTCGGCCACGATGATATCGAGTCGTGGCCGCCGCTTTTAAGCTGGCTTCTGCTTCATTCAGGGATAAGGCCGGTACAGTCAATGGAGGAGCCGCTTGCAGACCGGTTGTCAATTGTTGCTGTGACAGCCAGATAGAACATTGTTGTAACTCATTCCATTCACTGTTTAGTGCAGGATGCTTCGGTGCCGGAATTAGCCAGACCTGCCAGCCACGCTCAGGATGATGTAGAACTGCCCAGCCTATATCTGGCTGGGTATACAGTGCCTTTTCCAGAGCTGGAATCTCGGTGAAATAACCACGAAAACTTAGATGATAGGGGGTACTGGCAGAAAATTGATAGGCAGCAAGTTCAGGCTGGGTCTGGGCTTTAAACGCTAAAATCTGATTTTTAAAAATAGGTTCATCACAAAGATTAAAGATATCACGAATTCTTTTTTTGAAACGGGCCACGTCGTACAGAGGTAGAGCCTGATGCTCCAGTTGCTGGATCAATTCATGTAATTCCTTGACTAAGTGTGCTTTTTTTAAAGCATTCATTTTATATCTCTAGATATGTTTTAGCGCTTTATCCAAAGTTTGGGCCAGCACCATATTCAGCGCCAACTCGATTAATTTGTATTCAGCAGAATGAGGATCTGTATGGCGTTCTGCCATTTCAATCAGAAAATCAATAGAAATGGACTGAGGTGAAATTTTGCCCTGCACCAATGCCTGAAGTCTGTTCATAACAATGCTTTTGTATTATCAGTATTTTTATATTGCTACAATTATATGCGTAGATCACATGAAATAGTGATTTATTTTAACTGTTTTATATTTATAAACTAGTAAATTTAATGACAAAAAAGCGATCAATATCAATGGAAAATAACAAAATATGAAATGATCGATAATTTTTAAAATACAGATTTTCTTCAGAGAGCAGCTAAATTAAATCGATATAAAAAAACAGGCTGAATCAATCAGCCTGTTTGCATAAAAACTTGTTGGGTATTAAGCAGTTTTTTCAGTTGCCGGCGTTGCAGTTTCTGTATTTACAGTTTCAGCAGGTGCTTTGCTTGCCGGAAAGTCTGGCAGATAAACCACTTGTGCCATTTGCGCTGATGCTTGAACAGAAAAAGCCATAACAGTTGCTGCGAAAGCAAATTTAAGAGCATTCATGGGACGACCTTTAATATCAGGGTGTTCAACAACTTGAACAGAGGGGAGAGTATTTAAACTTGATTCGGGTGAAATCATAGCAAATAAGGCTGAATAGAAAATGATAGATTCGGCAAAAGCAGCACCTAAAAATTAGAAAAATTATTCTACAAAACAATATATTAGTGTATTTGCTCTAGTCTGGGTTTCGGCTGTTTACGGGGCTTTTATGGTTGTTAGTCACAATGGAAATTTGAATATCATGAACTGCCAAAATAAGGTCAACAGATTTTCATCTGCTCAGATGAAAGCTTTGTTCAATCCATGTAAGTTTTTGCTGTCGCTTGTTTACGCGCTGCTGCAATCCTGTGGGAATGAACTAAGATGGATTTTCATTCATGTTTACAATGAGAGTTTCATTATGGCAATTGCAAAAGTGGTGGAAGTTAATTCAAGCAGTACGAAAAGCTTTGAAGATGCGATTCAAACCGGTATTCAAAAAGTCACAGAAACCATCAAAAATGTACAAGGTGCCTGGATCAATGAACAGAAGGTGGTCATCAAAGAAAATAAAATCACGGAATATCGTGTAAATTTAAAAATTAGTTTTCTGGTCGACTAAGTCAATGAGTGTAAATGACATGCAAAAAACATCCCCATCTGAAATGGGGATGTTTTTATAAATTTTCTGAGTTCGATTGCCTAGGCGTATTGCAACTCTCTGTTGAGTATTATTCAGCCGGATTTTCTGCTGCAGTCTCCAGCGCTTTCTCAAAAACCTGCAAGAACACGTCTTTAGGCTGCGCGCCTGCCAAGGCCACACGTTGATCAAAAACAAAGAAAGGTACACCAGTCACTTTGAGCTGATCCTGTGCCACTTCCTGATCAAATTTGACAAAATCGGAAAATTCATCAGAGTCCAGTAAGTCATCGACCTCGACCGGATTCAGGCCAATACGTGCTGCGACATCTTCCAGTGTTTCACGCTCTCCAATGGCCAAGCCTTGCGTCATATAGCTATAGAAGAAAGCTTCCTGTGCATCAGTACCCAAACCTTTGCTTTGCGCCAGATGAATAATACGATGCGCATTGAAAGTATTGCCTGAGTTGGCACCTTCCCAGTTAAATTCAATGCCTTCAGCTTTGGCCATCTCGGCAATATTACGCTGCATTTCTTCGACTTCAGCTACGCTACGACCATATTTTTGTGCCAGACGCTCAGAATTGGACACTTCCTGGCGCACTGGTGCTTCAGGGTCGAGCTGGTAACTGTGCCAATGCACTTCAAGTTCAATGCCTGCTTCTTGTGCAGCTGCTTCTAAACGTTTTTTACCAATATAGCAGAAGGGGCAAACCACATCTGACCAGATATCTACGCGCATGTCATGTCTCTAATTTACTCTTGTGTTTAAGTATGAGGGTGAAGAATCAGAATTTAAAGTCCTTGAGCATCAGAAGGGGATTTCTACAGCATATTGGCAGCATGAAGATTGGACGAGAATATGAATGATAGCCTGATGATTTTGTCCAGAGAGTCTGCTTATGGCTATTCAAGAAAGATAAAAATCCCATAAAAAAACGCCCCGTAGGGCGTTTTTCGAATGCAGTCAATTATGCAGTTTTTACTGCAGCTTCAACAGCCAGCATGTGACCATTTTCTTCGAAGTTTGAATGCCAAGACAGCGCTTCACGAAGCAGATGAGGCGTATGGCCGCCTTTTGCAGAAGCACGGTCAAAGTAATCATTCAGGGCATCACGATACATGGGGTGTGCACAGTGATCAATCACTGCACGGGCACGCTCACGTGGCGCTAAACCACGAAGATCTGCCAAACCTTGTTCAGTTACCAGAATATCTACATCGTGTTCCGCATGGTCGATATGTGAAGCAAAAGGCACTACAGAAGAGATGTCGCCACCTTTCGCAATAGATTTGGTCACGAAGATCGCCAGGTGCGCATTACGTGCGAAGTCACCTGAACCACCAATACCGTTCATCATTTTGGTACCGCAGACGTGAGTCGAGTTCACGTTACCGTAAATATCAAACTCAAGTGCCGTGTTGATACCGATAATACCTAAACGACGTACCAGTTCAGGATGGTTCGAAATTTCCTGTGGACGTAATACCAGTTTGTCTTTGTATTGTTCCAGGTTGTTAAATACTTTCTCGCCATATTTAGCAGACAGGGTAATCGAAGAACCTGAAGCAAACTTCATTTTGCCTGCATCAATCAACTCAAAGGTACAGTCTTGTAGTACTTCTGAGTACATGATCAAGTCTTCGAAGTTCGAATCTTTCAGACCGGTCAATACTGCGTTGGCAATTGAGCCAATCCCCGCCTGTAATGGACCTAAGTTTTTCGGTAGACGCTCTTCAGCCACTTCTTTTTCAAAGAAAGCGATCAAATGATTGGCGATGCTTTGCGTCTCATCATCTGGTGCAGTCACTGTAGATGGTGAGTCGTGCAAGTCATTGTTGAATACGATACCGACAATTTTTGCTGGATCAATATTGATCGCATGTGTCCCGATACGCTCATCCACTTGAGTCAAAGGAATCGCTTGACGCGTTGGACGGTATGACGGGATATAGATATCGTGTAAGCCTTCAAATGCCGGGCTTAAGTTGGTATTGATTTCTACAATTACTTTTTCAGCAAAGATTGCAAAGCTTGCAGAGTTACCTACAGATGTGGTTGGAATGATGCCGCCATCTTCAGTGATTGCAACCGCTTCAATGATCGCAACATCTGGTTTTTTCAGCTGTTGGTTACGCATTTGTTCAACAGTTTCAGACAAATGTTGGTCGATGAACATCACTTCGCCGTTGTTGATCGCCTTACGTAAAGTGTTGTCGACCTGGAACGGTAAACGACGTGCCAGTACGCCAGCTTCAGTCAGTTGTTTGTCTAGATCGTTTCCTAGTGATGCACCAGTAATTAACGTGATCTTTAATGGATTTGCTTTTGCTTGTTGAACTAAAGCTAAAGGAACCGCCTTCGCTTCACCCGCGCGAGTAAAGCCACTCATACCCACAGTCATGCCATCTTTGATGAATTCAGCCGCTTGTTCTGGACTGATGACTTTGTTGTGTAGGGAGGCTAAACGGATACGATCTAAAGACATTTTAACTCTCATTAATTCTTAAACTATGAGACGGATTGTACCGCTCAAAAAATGTATTGTGCATAGGTGTTAGGCTAAGGTCTAATTTTTTAGCTAAATGTAGGTATAATAAAAAATGATGATTTTTAAATTGTTGATTTAATGAAATATAAAATGAATTGTATAGAAAAACTAAAAAGTTGTTTGTTGGATTATTGATCACTTCTTAAAAGTGATCAGTCAAGGTTTGTCGGATTTTATCGAGTGTGGTGGCAGGGGGAGGCGTCTCTGTGCCAGCCTGATTTAAGGGCAATGAAATGATGGCTTCAAGTCCGCCTTCAGGACGATTATGAATACGCAACTGACCATGGTGAATATCGACAATCCGTTTGGCAATTGCCAGTCCCAAGCCGCTGCCTTGTACAGTCCGTGCAGAATTACCCCGTACAAAAGGCTGCATCAGGGCTTCAATCTGATCTTCCGGGATGCCTTCTCCATGGTCTGCAACACAAATCAACAGGTGCCCGTCTTCTACATGAGCAGACAGTTCAATCGGTTCTGAACCATAACGTTTCGAATTATTGATCAGATTACCAATCAGCCTTTTTAGCGACATGCTGCGTGCCTGAATGGTAGGGATGTCTTGTGGCGTAAAGCGGATATCGAGCGGTTTAAACTGCTTGACCAGTTCCTGGAGCAGCACATTGACATTGGTATCCTGCGGCTCTTCATCAGAACCATCACGCATATAGGAGATGAACTGATTCAGGATGGCATCCATATCTTCGACATCATAAATCAGGCCTTCTTTGAGAAAGTCTTCATCCGGCATCATTTCGGCACTCAGGCGAATCCGTGTTAGAGGCGTGCGCAAGTCATGTGAAATACCGGCCAGCATGATGCGGCGTTCGCGTTCAGTCTGATCTAGCGTATAAATCATCTGGTTAAAAGCATGATTGACCTGACGGATTTCCAGTGGACCATGATTGGTATCCAGATAGGGCGCCGAACCGATACGACTATAACTGTTGGCAGCATCCTGCAAACGGCGTAAAGGCCGGTTCAGCTGACGCACCAAGGTCAGGATAATAATGCCGACAATAATCGGCGTGCCCAGTAACCAGCCCAGAATCAGCTCATTACTATAATTGGCATAGGTTTTTAAAGGCTCTTGCACCCAGTGACCATTCATTTCAGGGGTCTGGATCCAGATGCGCGGGCTTGGTTTAAACTGGAAATAGACCGTGGCCTCTTCAATACGTAGTTCTTTGGCCAGCTTGGTTTCGATCTGCCGGGTAAAAAATTCTGCAATCACTTTTTCCCGGACAGTGGGATACTCTGCCGGATTGGTCACATATTCAATACCAACGCGGTTTTTTAACCAGGTATCAATATCGACTTCCTGCTGTTTATGATACAGGCGCAGATCGGGATTATTGAGAATTTCCAGTTCCATGGCCAGATAGCGCGCATGTTGCTGGATTTCAGGTAAAAATAAGGTACGCCAGAAGAACCACAAAGACATGAACAGGCTGAAACAGACCACAAAGACCACCAGAACTGTGGTACGCATGGCGGCAGAACGCGGTTTGATCTTGTCTAGAAAGCGTTCCCCACGGGTGCGTTTTTTTTCTGAGTAGGTAACAAAATCGGTAAATTTTTGTGGGTCGATGGGGTCGAGTTTCACACTGCGTCCTTTTGCTCAAAAGGGGAGGGTTCCCCTCGTAGTTGGATACACGTTAAGGTCATCCGCAACTGTTTGAGGCAGGACTCAAGATGGTCAATGATGTTTCTGCGAGAGAATTGCTTGAATGACGGAGGTTGTCGAGTTTTGCGGATGACAATGGTTTTGCTTACTTTTGTCGAAACAAAAGTAAGGCGAACCGCAGGTTAAACCCTATAAATGAGCTTAAACCATAAGACTCCGTCATGAATCAAGGTATTAATTTACTCCGCACCATCTGGAACAAACACATAACCCACACCCCAAACGGTCTGAATATAACGCGCACGCGCCGGATTTTCTTCAACCAGACGGCGTAAACGTGACACCTGAACATCAATCGAACGTTCCATGGCACCCCATTCACGACCACGTGCCAGATTCATCAGCTTGTCACGGGTGAGCGGTTCGCGTGGATGCTGAACCAGAGCTTTCAATACCGCAAACTCACCTGTGGTTAAAGTCACGACTTGACCTTCACGGGTCAATGTACGGGTTGATAAATCCAGTGACCAGGGGCCAAATGAGACCACTTCCATTTGCTGGCTCGGTGCACCCGGTACTTCACGCACTTGACGACGCAATACCGCACGAATACGCGCCAGCAATTCATTCGGATTAAACGGTTTAGGCAGGTAATCGTCCGCACCGGCTTCAAGCCCTGCAATACGGTCAGAATCGCTGCCGCGCGCGGTCAGCATAATAATGGGCGTATCGATATTGGATTGGCGTAAACGACGACAGATACTTAAACCGTCTTCGACCGGAAGCATAAAGTCGAGCACGATCAGAGAAAACAGTTCCCGCTGTAAAAGTCGATCCATCTGCGTGGCATCGTGTGCAGTTTTCACCACAAAGCCTTTATCTTCGAGAAAACGTTGCAATAGGGTACGCAGACGAACATCATCATCAACAACCAAGATGCGTTCGACTCGGTCTGTTTCGGTATGTACGGCATCGGCTTTTTCAGCAGGTACAACTAAACTCATGAGATGCTCCTTTATTCTTTATTGTCGTCATAAACAAAAAATGAAATATGCTTTGAGTATACGATTCATTGATATTAATTGACTATGCTCTAAAGCACCAAATATTGCAGTTAAAATCAAGACATAGATACCAAATATATACATCTAAATGGACAAAAAATATGATTTGGAGCAACATAAAAAGCAAAGTTCATGCAAACTATATTCAGAAAAGCTGAAAACTGTCGCACTTCATAATATAAAGTTGAGACAAATTAATAAAAACAATGGTGGATTTTATAGGCCCGGTCTTTATAATCATGCCATTTAGTACTTATCCTTGTGGGATCAAACACGATGACTGACTTAGTTCAGCAGTTGGCAAAAGAACTTGCCGTACGTCCAAACCAAGTTGAAGCTGCCATCAAGCTTATTGATGAAGGTGCCAGTGTTCCTTTTATTGCACGTTACCGTAAAGAAGTAACGCAAGGCTTAGACGATACGCAATTACGTCAACTCGATACGCGTCTATCATACTTGCGTGATTTGTATGAGCGCCGTGACAAGGTGATTGAATCACTCAAAGAACAAGATAAATTGTCTGATGATTTGTTGGCGCGTGTGAATGCAGCTGAAACCAAAAATGCATTAGAAGAAATTTACGCACCGTACCGTCCAAAACGTACCAGTAAATCATTTAAGGCCAAGGAAGCCGGTTTAGGCCCAATCGCTGAGAAAATTTTTGCTGAAGCGGTAGATCCAAGCGACGCATTGGCCGGTTTTAGCCATGACGATTATCCAGATACTGAAAGCCAGCTTGATGCGATCCAGCACATCCTGATTGATGACTGGGCACAAAATATCGCGCTGACCACTGAACTGAAAGCCACTTTTGCCAAAACTGCAGTGCTGAGAAGTTTGGTTGCTTCTGAAGAAAAGAAAGAAGTCGGTAAAAAATTCCGTGATTATTTCGATTTCTCTGAAAACCTGAACAAAGTGCCTTCACATCGTTTATTGGCGATGCTGCGTGGCCGTCAAGAAAACGTTCTGGGCCTGAAAGTGGATGGCGAAGATGCTGCACCATTGGCACGCATTGAGACTGAATACAATTTAGACACGATTCAGCCGCAAGCACGTCAGGATTTCTTGAAGCAAACCGCAAAACTGTTCTGGCTTGGCAAAGTGCGTCCAAGCATTGAACATTCATTGCTGACTGAAAAACGTCTGGCTGCTGAAACAGAAGCCATGAACGTATTTGCTGAAAACTTGCGTCATTTACTGCTTTCTGCTCCTGCAGGCGCGCGCACCACTCTGGGCGTTGACCCGGGTATCCGTACCGGTGTGAAACTGGCTGTGGTGAATGCATCGGGTGATGTGCTGGCGCACAGCACGATTTATCCATTTGCACCCAAAGATGATAAAGCAGGTTCATTGGCTGAACTGGCACGTTTATGCCGCGAGTTCAATGTTGACCTGATTGCAGTGGGTAATGGGACGGCAAGCCGTGAAACTGAAGCTTTAGTGGCTGAAATGATGGCTGCGAACAGCGATCTTAAACTGACGCGTGTATCTGTGTCTGAAGCAGGTGCCTCGGTATATTCAGCATCAGAACTGGCATCACAAGAACTGCCAGAGCTGGATGTGTCGATTCGTGGTGCAGTGTCAATTGCACGCCGTTTACAGGATCCATTGGCTGAGCTGGTAAAAATCGATCCGAAATCGATTGGTGTGGGTCAGTATCAACATGATGTGAATCAGACTGGTCTGGCGAAAACCCTTGAAGCAGTGGTAGAGGACTGTGTGAACTCGGTGGGTGTCGATGTCAACACGGCATCTGCGGCGATTTTGGGTTATATCGCAGGTCTGAATAAATCGATTGCACAGCAAATTGTGGAATTCCGTAAGGAAAATGGCCGTTTTGATAATCGCCAGTCCTTGAAGAAAGTGCCACGTTTAGGCGAGCGTACTTTTGAGCAGGCAGCAGGCTTCTTGCGTATTCAAGATGGTTCTGAGCCATTAGATGCATCTGCAGTGCATCCAGAATCTTATGCACTTGTATCTAAAATTGTTGAAGCGAAAGCGACGACAGTGAAAGATATCATTGGCAATACTGAAATCATTCGTCAGGTCAATGCTGAAGAATTTGCAGATGAGAAGTTCGGTCTGCCAACTATCAAAGATGTTTTAAGCGAACTGGAAAAACCGGGTCGTGACCCGCGTCCAGAATTCCGTACGGCGAAGTTCCGTGATGACATTACTGAAGTTGCGCAATTGTCTGAAGGCATGCAGCTTGAAGGTGTGGTGACCAATGTCACTAACTTCGGTGCATTTGTCGATGTCGGTGTGCATCAAGACGGTTTGGTACATATTTCTGAACTTGCCAATGAATTTGTCGCGGATCCGCATAAAGTGGTGAAACCGGGTCAAATCGTGCAAGTGCGGGTCTTGAATGTGGATGCTGAACGTAATCGTGTGAACTTATCGATGCGTCCTGAAGGTTCTGAAGCGCCGGCAAAAGCACCACGTCAGCCACGTCGTGAAAACAATGAACAGCGCGGTGAGCGTAAGCCTCAAGGCAAACGTCCACAGCAAGCGCGTCCGCAAGGTGAGCGTCCTCAGGGCAAGAAACCTCAAGTGGCTAAACCACAAGAGCAAAAAATTGGTGGTTTAGGCGCATTGTTATTACAAGCAGGGATTAAAGGTTCAAAGTAATCTTTAATTGCTAAAAGAAAACCTCCCATCGGGAGGTTTTTTTATATCTGATTTTTATGAATTGATCATCGGTACAATCCAGCTGGTAATAATCAGCAAAATACCCAGATGCCCCATTTTTCGTGTCACATAAACCAGTTTCGACGGTGGCTGTTCCAGTCGTTTGGCATATTCTTCCATGGTAATGCCTGCTTTGGTTTTACTGCTAAATAAAAACACGCCCAAGTCAATACAGATCAGAATCGTACCAATATCAGCGACCAGCTCCATCAGGACAAAATCTTGGTTATACAGCGACATGCTCACGCTATAAGTCAGATAGACGGCAAAGGCCAGACACAGGTATTGCAGGACCACTAAAAACTTCTGCATAAATCTCAACAGTTCACAAAATGAAGGCAATTATACAAATAATCGGGCACTCTCGGTCAATTACAAGCCTTTCATGACCTCAGCAAAATTTTGCTTCTCGACCAGTTCCAAAAATTCATCGCCTAAACGCTGACTTTCAGCAATACAGGCTTTCCATAATTTGATCCGCTCTGCCTGATCTAGGCCCTTCAGGGTAAAATCCTTACGATCCGGTAAGCGGCCTAAAGGCAAACTTTGCAGATAGTCCTGCGATGGAGAAAGCAACAAGGTGCGTGCCTGATTTTCCGGATTTGAGGTACGTTTAAATAACTTGTCAAACCAGCCGGGGGTAATGCTGTCAGTAAAATGTGGATAGAGCACAATGCCTTTGCTCTGAAAGGGCAGGTCAATGTGATAGTCAATCAGGCCACCATCGCGGTAATAACCCTGCGGTGCATCCGGAATATTGTTCACCGCTGCCATTACCCCGGGAATCGACGCCGAGGCCATCAGCCAGGACAATACACTCTGCTCGGTCAGGGCATGATAATGTGTAGTAAATCCATCTTCCGCGATTTGAAATTGTTCCCCCATATTCGGCTGGCTAATCACACGCTGCATAAAATGACGGCTGTGTTTACGTGCAACAGCAGTCGTTCCGACGATTCCGGCTACAGAAGCCAGTAAAGGCAGCGCTTTGTCACTCTGGAAAATGTGCTTGGCTTTAATTGAAATCACAGCGAGATGATAATCCGGATGATTGACCAGATCATTTTCCTTGCCTTGTACCAGGTCGAGTAGCATGCCGCGGCAAACTTCGCTGACCTCCTGGCGGGTCATTTTTTTATGGAAATAAAGGTTGGTATACAGCTCAGCTAAACGCTCGGTTCCCTGTTGAGCCCCATGTGCAGCCATACTGGCAAAACGCCAGCTACCAATCGAGGAACCAACGAGAGTACGCCGTTGTGGGGCACGTGGGAAAAACTCGCCAAAAATTGCCTGATCCAGACCCTGAATCCCGATTCCTTTTGGGCCACCTGCAGCACCGGGGATAATATCGACCTGTTCAGGTTGTAATCCTTGTTGCAGAATCAGCTCACGTGCCAGATGGCCAGCACGAATCGTCAGCGCAGGCGCCCGTTTTTGTAAAATCTGTACCATGATTCAACCCATACCAGCCAAGTGTGTGCTTATTTTAATCGATGCGTCTTTAGACCCAATGGCAAGATATGTCCTAAGGTGACTTGAGAGTCATGGCATCGGGTTGATGTAAGTGTGCATGAATTCTTTATTGCGTAAATTTAAAAAAGGTAGATTAAATGAAATAATCAAAAGCGTGGTTATAGGATAGCTTGGCCAGTAAAAAGCATGAATTAGAAAGAAACTACCTGCAATACCTATCCATATTTTTAAAGCTAGTATTAGCTGTGTTTGTCGTAGACAGAATAGAAATAACAACGGAAGCAGGTTAAAGCTGACAATGAGCCAGAAATAGTCACTATGAATCAGGAGGTAGAATGTGGTATTGGCAGCAGAGGACCATGCCAGCCAATGGGCTGTTTGGTTGATATAGAAAAAAATATCTATCCATGTTGGGAAGCTGTAAAGTAGTGCAGTGAGAAAGGTTTTTTGTCTATTCTGGCGATACAGTGCCCATAAAAAACTATATTTCATTTGGATATTCTTGTTTTATTTTTTCAATAATTTAAGCATAAAAAAGCCTGACGAATCAGGCTATTTAAAAAATTATTTCGCAATTCGCCAGACGGCAAGAACACTCGCTAGCACAATCAGAAGCACCGACACAAACCATGGTGAAATAATCGCAATCGACAGCAGAATGGCCATGATACTGCCAAACATCCAGCTACGTTTTTGCTGAAGTTCCATTTGCAGGCGCATGCTTTGCAGTTCATTGAGCTGTTTGGCATGCCAGGCTGACTGGTTTTTCAGACCGTTCAGGCTATCAATCATCAAGGTTGGTAGATCCTGTGCCCCTAATAGCAAATCCGGAATTTTTTGTCCCAGTTCTTTCAGGTTTTTCTGCGGATTCATTTGTGCCTTGATCCAGTCCGTCAGGATCGGTTTGGCCAGACTCCAGATATCCAGTTCCGGATACAGGTCGGTTCCCAAGCCTTCGACATGCACTAGTGTTTTGAGTAGCAGCATCAGTTGCGGTGGAATTTCCAGATGGAAACGACGGGCAATGTCCATCACTTCAATCAAAATACCGGCAAAATCCAGCTCATGCATTGGTTTAGAGACCATCGGCCCGACACTGCGGCGCATTTCACGAGCCAAAGCATCCTGATCGGTACCCGGTGGAATCCAGCCAGCTTGATGCACCACCTGAATCAGTTGCATGAAGTCGCTGTTCATGACCGCCAGCAGCATGCGTGCTACGGTCATCTGGTCGTGTTTGGACAGCTCACCCATAATCGCGCAGTCCAGCGCAATAAAGCGCGGATTGCTCGGATTGATGGTTTCGACAAAGACATTGCCCGGATGCATGTCGGCATGGAAGAAGTTATCGCGGAATACCTGGGTAAAGAAGATGGTCAGGCCTTTACGCGCCAGATCGGCACGATCCATGCCGAGTCGGTCAAAGGTCGCGATATCTGAAATCGGTACTCCGGTAATGCGCTCAGCCACCAGCACATCTTTGCTGTCCATATACACTTCCGGCACGTACATCATGCTCGAGCCGGTAAAGTGGTGGCGCATGCGGCGGGTATTGTCCGCTTCCAGGGTCAGGTCCAGCTCATTTAAAATGATCTGGCGGTAATCCTGAATGATTTCAGATAAATGTAAGGCACGCGCTGCTTCGAGACGTTTTTCCAGAAAGTCCCCCAGCCATTGCAGAATTTCAAAATCCTGCAAAATCTGCTGGCGAATATTCGGACGGGTCACCTTGACCACCACTTCACGGCCATCATGCAGGGCAGCGGTATGAACCTGTGCAATCGAGGCAGCAGCCAGAGGCTGGGTGTCAAAACGGGCAAACAGGGTATTCACATCGGCTTTCAGTGATTCCTGGATGCGCATCTTGGCCACGTCATTGTCAAAGGGCTTGACCTGATCTTGGAGCAAGACCAGTTGCTGTAACAGTTCAGGTGCAATCAGGTCGCGACGTGTAGAGAGTAACTGACCCATTTTAATGGCCAGCGGACCCATTTCCTCTAAAGCCAGTTTTAGCTTGAGCGGGTTTTTACGTTCACGACTGGACCAGGCCGCCGGATGCATGCGGATCAGAGACAGAATATGCCGGGCTTTTTCTGGTAATTCTTCCGCAGGAAACAACGTGTCGAGTCGATAGTGCGCGGCGATGCGCCAAAGTTCGAGTAAACGTGAAACATGCGGAATCATAAAGCGGCGTACCTAGTCTTGAGTAGAGTGATTTGAAGCATCGATCTGGGTATGAAGCTGCTGGATTTTCGCTTCAACCCGATCTAGATTTTGATTCAGGATCCGGGTGTCCTGATTCAGGTCATCCATTTGCCAGCGTGGGGCAAACAGACCGCTGTCTTCTTTTAGGGCATCTTCGGCAAAGAACAGCTGGCTTTGCAACGTGCGTTTCAGTTGCTGAGGGAGCAGTTGCAATTTGCCAATTTCATGTGCCAGTGCAGGGCCAATCCAGGGGCTTAAATGCGCCGCCAGATCCAGCTCGGCCTGTTGCATGATGCGCTGGATTTCCTGCAATAACTTGTAGTCACCTTGCAGTGGAATATTGCCGACTTCATCGGACAGCAGCAGCTTGAGTAATTCCACCACATTGCTGACCTGCAAGGTTGCAGTCGCTTCGGTGACTGTAGATGAGCCAGCATCAAATGGACGCTGTTCAAAGATTGAAGATGCTTCACTATGACCAGTCGCGGTCGGCTCCAGACGAAGCTTGTCTTTATCAAAAAACACATCGACCGAAAGCTGCGGCGAAGCAATCACCACCCGCAGCATTTTACCAGACAAGGCATTTAACTGGATGCGGGTAATCGCATCCAGATCAATGACATGGTGAATCACGCGTTCAACAGCACCGAGTGCCAGAATTGACCACATAGGGAATGAACCTTAAAGTTTAAAACCGCGGTGAACTGCAACAATCCCGCCAGTCAGGTTGTGATAGTCACAATTCTGGAAGCCGGCATTTTCCATCATGCCTTTTAAGGTGCGCTGGTCTGGATGCATACGAATCGATTCAGCCAGATATTTATAGCTTTCAGAATCATTGGCAATGATTTTACCCATGATTGGCAAGGCTGTGAATGAGTACAGATCGTAAAGCTTAGAGAATGGCTCAAATACCGGTTTAGAGAATTCCAGCACCAGTAAACGACCACCTGGCTTGAGTACGCGATACATCGATGCAAGTGCGGCATCTTTATCAGTCACGTTACGCAGACCGAAAGAAATCGTCAAAAGATCAAAACTGTTGTCTGCAAATGGTTCTAAGGTTTCAGCATTGGCCAGTACGAAATCGACATTGGTACAGCCGGCATCGATCAGACGGTCACGACCGACATTCAGCATCGATTCGTTAATATCAGACAGCACCACATGACCGGTCGGGCCCACTTCACGGCTAAACACTTTGGCCAGGTCACCGGTACCGCCGGCAATATCCAGCACCTGCTGGCCACGGCGTACACCGGACATATTGATTGCAAAACGTTTCCACAGACGGTGAATCCCGAAAGACATCAGGTCATTCATGATGTCGTATTTGCTGGCCACCGAATGGAACACTTCAGCCACTTTCTGGGCCTTTTCTTCGCTGTTTACGGTTTGATAACCAAAATGTGTGGTTGAACCCACGTTGCCGGTATTGGCACCGCGTGGCAGGTTATATTTCGGCACCGAGCCTGTGACTGGCGTATCAGTCAGGCGTTGTTCGAGGGATTGTTGCTGACCTTGCGGCGTACCTTGTGGAAGAGGTTCAGTTAAGAATGGGCTCACTTTGTCTGTCTGTTGTGCCGACTCAGGGGTAGGGGTAGGCGTTGTATTTTCATTCGACATTGGAGTCACTCCTAACATATCAATCGGGTTAATCTTGCATTGTCTGCATCATGACAGATTCTAAAGGCTTATTCAGCAATCATGATGCAATTGTTATGAATAATATACAGAAAAATGTGTGCTTGGCAGAAATACTGCGCTGCTATTTATTGAAATGGCAACGCATCGCCAGAATGCACTTTCTCAATAATCTGGCGTTCGGTTGCGGTAAATTCACGGACAAATTTTTCTGCCGATTTCAGCGGCTTCATGGCCAGGAAACCATCCTGCATAAACGCATACATCACTTGAAAGTTATATTTATTGGCCGCGCCTTTACACATCTTGAAGGCCGCATAGACCACGAAGGAGCGCATGTATTTATCCAGACTCATACCGAGCTGATCCAGCAAGGCCAGTTGTTTTAACCGTGCCTGACCCTGATCCAGTTTGAGATAGGTCAGGCGCATCATCTCATCGGTCAGTGTTTCATGCGGATGATAATCCTGTAATAACTGAATCGCGACCTGCTCATCCAGCTGTACCGCTAGAATCGCCAGTTCTACACCCAATGTCCCGGTTTTGATGGCATTTTCAGGAATCACTTTTTCTGCTTTATGGGCATATTTCATCAGCCGGGCAATCTGTGCTGCCAGTGCATCAAATTCGGCACCACCATAGAGACGGTTCAGGAAATATTCGGCCATCAACTGATTGGGTTTTTCCGCAAAATGCGCGCGATGAGTTCGCTGCATGCGAACTTTCTGCCAGGCCTGTACATCCTGTAAACGGCTCAGAATGTCCGGTTGGGTATGATAGCTCAGCTGATAATAATGCGCTAACAGATCATCGAGAACGGCAAGTTTGGACATGAGATTTCAATTATAGTTTGAGAATGCAAGAATCTTAGAGGCTGCCGGGCAATCCTGCTATGACAAATTGAACAGAGATCGGGCATTTGTCTGTCAATCTGTTGTTTAAATAGCCAATTTAATCGTGTGAAAAACGTTGCCAGAGCTATTTTTGCGCCAAAACTCATCGTTATACTGCAAACAGAATAAAACATCAGGGTTGAAGATACGCATGGAACAACCACAATTTCAGTTAATGGATGAAGATCAGTTATCGGTCGAGCTGATTGATGCTCAATATGATTTAAAAAAAACACGCGGCCAGAAAAATGCCAAAAGCCTGTTGATTCTGGTCAACGGGATTGAGCTGGCCGGTAAGGGTGAAGCGGTCAAGCAACTGCGTGAATGGGTCGATCCGCGCTATTTGCGCGTGAAAGCAGATGCACCGCAAGTGGCCGGGCCTAAACAGACTTTGTGGCAGCCTTATGCGCGCTTTATTCCGGCCGAAGGACAGATCATGGTCTTGTTTGGCAACTGGTACAGCGACCTGCTGAGCAGGGCTATGCAAGCTTCAGATCCGATCACTAATGCACAGTTCAATCATTATCTGCAAGAGATGCAAGCCTTTGAACAGGACCTGAAAAATAATCATGTCGATGTGGTCAAGGTCTGGTTTGACCTGTCCTGGAAAGCCCTGCAAAAACGGCTGGATGCCATGGATCCGAGTGAAGCGCACTGGCATCAGCTGCATGGTCTGGACTGGCGCGACAGAAAACAGTACGACACCTTGCAGCGCTTGCGTCAGCATTTTACCGAAGACTGGTTCATTATTGAGGGTGAAGATGAACAGCAGCGTGACCAGCAATTTGCCCAGCATATTCTGGGTGCTCTCAAGCATTGCCCCAATCATCCGGCCAGAGCCAGTGGACGATGGAAACAGGCCAAGATTCCCGAACTGTTAAAACATCCTGCCGAAACTCGAGCCAAGGCAGAGGATTACAAGCCGGAGCTGAAAAAATTAACAGCTAAGGTGGCCAAGGCGATGCGGTCCGATCCGCGGAATGTGGTGATTCTGTTTGAGGGCATGGATGCTGCTGGAAAGGGCGGCGCGATCAAGCGCATTGTGAAAAAACTGGATCCGCGTGAATATGAAATTCATACCATTGCCGCACCAGAAAAATATGAGCTGAGCCGTCCCTATTTATGGCGCTTCTGGACCAAACTGCAAAGCGATGATGATATCTGTATTTTTGACCGTTCCTGGTATGGGCGGGTGCTGGTAGAGCGGATAGAAGGTTTTGCCAGTGCCGCAGAATGGCAACGTGCGTATGCGGAAATTAACCGTTTTGAGCAAAGTCTGGTCAAGCATCAAACCGTGGTGATCAAACTGTGGCTGGCCATTTCCAAAGATGAACAGGCCGCACGTTTCAAGGCACGCGAAGATACACCGCATAAGCGTTTTAAAATTACTGAGGATGACTGGCGTAACCGGGAACGTTGGGAGGATTATCTGAAAGCGGCAGCCGACATGTTTGAACGTAGCTCGACCGATTATGCGCCTTGGCATATTATTGCGACCGATGATAAAAATACCGCACGGGTCGAGGTGTTAAAGGCCATTTTAAAACAGCTTCAGGCAGAATAATCTGCCTGAAGTAGCACGGGCTCAGCTGTTTAAAATATTGAGCTCAAATGTGCTTAACCTTGAGCGACCTGTTTTTGCTGGATATTTTTAGCCGCACGGTAGCATTCCTCGACATGGGCTTCGGCAATTTTTTTCATGACAAAATAGCCCAGACTGGCGGCAATCAATTGACCACCCAGGGGAATGAATTTTGTCACTTGCTTTGTGATCACTTTCGCTGCAACATTGTTCAAAGATTTTTTGACAGCAGTTCGCGCGACCACCAGACCAGAAAATTCTACGCCGCGTTTACGCAGCTCATTCCAGTGCACCTGACGGGTTTTGGGATCATAGACACTGATCTGATCAGGCGCCAGTCCGAAGCGGGCATTGATCTCGGGAATCAATTGCGACAAGATGCCGATGTCAATGACGACATCCATAAACGGCACTGGAATAATGGCGGCACCCGCAGAATAGTAGGCACGTTTTTTGGTGAGTTCCAGGCACTCGGCACGAATTTGTTCCAAATCTAAGCTTGGATCGATACGTTCAGGAATTTTATCTAATTTCATGGGCACTACCTAAGCTCTATGTTGTTTTTTTCTATGAAAGCATCATTAAGATGCTTTTTTCAAAGAAATTTTTCGACTGAAGTGTGATTTTAAAGTGTCATACAGCGCTCGAGATGTATAGTAACTAATCTTTATCATTTTGTAGTAAAACTAGTTCAGCAGTTCAGGGGAAACGATGGCAATCCATGTTATTCAGAGTCAACGCATTGATGTGCTTTTGGATAGTATGCTGCGTATTGTCAATCAAACTGCCCGGCATCCGTTTGAAGTGTTACAGCCCCGGCATTTTATTGTGCCGTCTCCGGCCGTAGAAAGCTGGTTGACTCAAAAAATTGCCGAGAAGAAAGGCATCAGTGCCAATAGCCAGTTCCATCACCGGATTCGTGCCTTTCAGTGGACGTCTTATCAGTGGGTGCTGAATGCGCCTAAAGAAGTCGAACAGGTTCGAGAAGCCAATATTCCGCGTATTATCATCAAATGGCGCGTGTTTCAGGCACTGCGTAAATGTATTCTGCCAGAACATATTCCCTTAGACGTCGATCATCCGCTGTATTCAATTGTAAAGCGGATTTACGACAGTGCCGACCGGCTGGAGCAGGGCACGGAAAAACAGCTGAAAAAACAGAGCATGCTGTACTGGGTGGCCGAGCAGGTATCGCGCCTGTTCAGCCATTATATGGATTATCGCGGTTATTGTGCACGTAACTGTCCACCGCAAAGCTGCAGCTGCCCGACCAACTGGCTAGAGGCCTGGGGACAGGATATTGCGCTGGATATCGAGCAGATGATTTATAGTCCCAAAGATGAAAATGGTCACGAAATGCAGGTGGCCGATTTCGTCAAAATTCAGGCGCGTGAGCTGGAAGCCTGGCAACGCTGGTTGTGGCAGCATGTATTTCAGGATGATTATGCCAAAATTCTGGAGATTGAGCGCCTGTATTGGGAACGGCTGGAGAATCCGGAAACCCGAAGCGAAGCCCTGAAACGCTTGCCGGCACAGATAGTGGTATTTAGCCTGCTGGAACTTCCGCCCAGCCAGCTGGATTTTTTACGCCGTCTAGGGCAATACATAGACATTTATATCTTTCATTTTAACCCCTCGCAGGAATACTGGGCCGACAGTGTCGATCCGGACTGGAAAGCCAGATTTGATTTACAGCGCGAAGAGCGCTTTATTCAGCGCTTTGAAAAAACTCGCCAACGTAAACCGAATGATGCTGAACTGAAAGAATTTCGAATCAAGCAGCTTAACTTTAATGCCGAAGATCGTGAATCGCGGCATCCGCTGTTGACCCGATTTGGCAAGCAGGCGCGGGATCATTTCTCTTTACTCTCCAAACTGTCTTCGGGAGAAGAAGGTCTCTGGGCCGATGTTTTTGTCGATGACTATCAGGACAAGCTGCTGGCAAAAATCCAGTCAGATATTTTATATTTACTCGAACCTGAACAGCATCAATATGCTTTAAGTCCGGCCGATGATTCGGTGCAGATTCATGTCTGTCATTCCTCGTTGCGTCAGCTGGAAGTACTCAAAGAACAGCTCATTCACTGGCTGGCACAAGGCACGGAACAGCAGCCACGGCAACCGAGCGACATTCTGGTGCTGAGTCCGAATCTGAAAGAACTGGAACCGGCGATTCGCAGTGTCTTTGCCCCGCCACCACGTGAGCGTGAGATCGGCAGCCAACGGTTGCAGAAAGATAACCTGTATTTACCGATCCAGATTGCCGGGGTGTCGCGTCTGGATGTTAGCAATGCCTGGCGCGCGGTACTGGGCCGGATCCAGTGGGTACGTCGCCGTTTCAGTATTGAGGACTTTGCCGACTGGCTCAGCCTGAATGCCACCCAGCAACGTTATGCTCTGGACTATAGTCAGGTAGAACGGATGTTGCAGTTGCTGACGGAGGCTGGCTTCAAGCGCGGTCTGGACCAGCAGCATTTACAGCAAAGCCTGAGCGTAGGCGATGATGATTACCGTTTTAGTTTTAAATTCGCGCTAGACCGTCTGGCTTTGGGCCTGGCCATTCCTGAACATACAATGTTTGAGGATACCTTGAGTTATGCCAAGGTTCTGACCAGTGATTTCCCGTTGATTTCAACCCTGATCCAGATTTATCAGGATCTGGTGCAGCGCCGTGACTGGCTGACTTTGCATGAGACCGGACAGCGCACGCCGGTGAAAACCTGGCTGAAATATTTGCGCGCCGATCTGAATGAATTTCGTGATGCCGGGGTGGAATCGCTCAAAACTGTGGCCGAGATTATCGACAAGCAGATGCGGATGCTGACCCTGGCCGATTATCATGAGCAGGATGATTCACATGCCAGTCAGGAGCTGGTGGCACTGAGTTTGCCTTTGCCTTATGTGCTGGAAGAAATTCAGAATACGCTAGAAATGCAGCTGGATCAGGCTGAACCAACCGGACAGATCACTTTTAGCCAGATTGGCCAGATCCGGCCGCTCCCTTATCAGCTGGTGGTGATGCTAAATCTGGATAGTGGTAAGTTTCCGAGCCGGAATCAGCAGGTGCCGTTTGATTTGATGCGCAGCCTGAAGCCGCAACTCGGTGATCGTTCGCGTCTGGATGATGAGCAGGGTGCTTTTCTGGATGCCTTGCTATTGGCGCAGGATAATTTATGGCTGTTTTATAATGGCTTTGATCTGGACGATGGCGAGGCTCGCGATCCATCCACTGCCTTGCAGGAACTGATTCAGCATATCGCATTCATCTGTCAGTCGGAACAGCCGGATGCCGAGGTCGATTCTGTGGTGGAAATCAATGGTCTGTCAGTGGCTAAACATATCCAGCAGCTTTATCATGTACATCCCTTGCAGCCTTTTGATCCAGCCGGATTTGCAGATGTGCAAACACCGCGTTATCGGGATCAGTGGTTTGCGGTGGCAGAATATATCCGCAGCGCCGAAGGCAAGCGCAGCAGCTGGATCAATGCGCATTATCCGGCAGTTGAACAAAAAGAACTGCGGGTGCTAAAAGGCGATGAGTGGATTCGGGACATGATTTTCCCGGCGCGTTTATTTCTGAAAAGTGTCGGAATTTCCACAATTCGCTATGCAGATTTGCCGAGTTCCCGTGAGCCCTTGTTATTAAACAAGCTGGAACAATATCAGGTGCGGGATTTTCTATTACAACAAGATCAGCAGATTGAGCCGAGCTTGATGCTAGACCGTTTGCCAGTAGGCAAAACCCAGCAAGCCACCTGGCTCAGCAGTCAGCAGGAACAGCAGTTGTTGCAAGAACGTTTGCTACAGCTCGGCAAAGAACTGACGCCGGTGACCCAGCAATCCTTGCAATTTAGTCCTGAACTGATCATTCATATCAGCGTACCACAAGCCTCGCACAGCAGTTACTGGTTAAGTCTGCAATCCTCTTCGGCCTCGGAAAAACGCCGTGCCCAGATCTGGCTGGAATATCTGTTATGGCTGGCTTACTTAAATGATGATGCACGCTCACCAGAACTGGAACGTATTGTGATTTTCAGTAATAAGACCCTGAAATTTTCCGGCTTGAGTTCAACTAAAGCGCGAGAATATTTACAGTTCTGGTTCAAAGCCTGGGAAATTGGTCAACAGCAGCCGCTGGTGTTGCCAGCGGAATTGTTGATGAAAAAAGAGTGGCAGTGGGCCGAAAATGAACAGGGCAAAATGACCATTGTGGAAATGCCGGAACTGCTAAAAGCCTGGAATAATAGCTATGAAAGTGCCAAGCCTTTGGCTTCGGATGAATCCAGCCTGTTGCATCAGGACTGGCAGTTTATTTTGCAGGATCAGGACCCGGATCTGGCCTTGCAGCGCTGCTGTCATGATTTCGCCCATGCTCTGTATGCGCCGATTCACCAACATCTGGAATGGGTGAAATAGCAATATGACCGTGTTAAAGCAGCAGATGCAAAAAGCCATTTCTACCAATCCGATTCAGGACATGACGTTCCGGGGCTTACACTGGATTGAGGCCTCGGCAGGCACCGGCAAGACCTATACTTTATCCAGTTTGATGGTGCGGATTTTTCTGGATCAGTATTATCCGCATCAGGTGATTGCAACCACCTTCACCCGCAAGGCAACGGCCGAACTGAAAAACCGGGTACGGCTGCGGGTCGAAGAAACTTTGGCCTATATCCAGCGTCATCAGCAGCTCAATTCTGTGGAAATTGCAGCGAAGATTCAGAGCGAAACTGATCCTTTATTTCAGCAGGTATTGAAAGATTATGGCACACGGATGGACTATGCCCGTCGCCGCTTGCGTCTGGTACTGAACCAGCTGGATGAACTGTTTGTCGGGACGCTGGACAGCTTTAGCCAGAAACTGTTACGTGAATTTGCTTTTGAAAGTGGCAAGATTGAACGTGCAGAACTGACCGAAGATCAGGATTTATATATCCAGCAACTGATTCATGATGTGCTGCGTGACTGGATTCAGCAGCAGCCCCAATATATGGTCAATCATTTGTATGTGCAGAATCTGCTGAAACCGGTCGAGCATTATACCGGGCTGGTTCGGGATGCCCTGAATTTTAGCAAGCAGCAATTCCAGAAGGTCGAGCCGGCTGAATGTGATTTAGGTAAATTAGAAGCCTGTATTACCCAATTATTGAATATTCATGAGCATGATCTCGAAGTCATGCGGCGCTATTGTCAGGAAAGTCCGAAGTATTTTCACAAGAGTTTTTTGACCAAGTTAACCGACGTTTGTGAAAACTTTATGACCTGGAGTGCAGCCCTGCAAACTCAGGGTGGCATGAGTTTCTTTGATGCAGAATTGCAACCGATTTTACTGAATCTGTGCCATTTACGCCGTAAAAAAACTGATTTCCAGCCGACCACTCAGGTTTTTAACAAGAGCTGTCCGGAAGCGGAGCAGCAGCTGATTTTGCAACACAGCCTGATCGTGGCAATTGATGTACTGTGTGAGGTCAAACAGGATCTGGATGAGCAGTTGAAGCAGCTCACGACCTATCTGGAATTTCATATTATTCAAAGTGTGCAGACTCGTTTGCCACAAACCCTGCAACAGCAGGGTGAAACGACTTTTTCCCAGCAAATCCGCACACTGGCGGAAGCACTGCAAGGACAGCAGGGTCAGCGCTTTGCCCAGTTTGTACAGGCACGTTATCCGCTGATTCTGGTGGATGAATTTCAGGACACCAATCAGGATCAGGATGACCTGCTGGCCAAGATCTGGCGGGATGCCAGCCGGGTTCAATCCGGCTGCATGATTATGGTCGGCGATCCGAAACAGGCGATTTATGGTTTCCGTGGTGGCGACATGCTGACCTATAACAAGGCACATGCTGACGTGCGGCAGAAGCAGGGCCGCGAATATACCCTGATGCAGAACCATCGTTCGGTCAAAGCGCTGGTCGAAGTGGTCGATGCTTTATTTCAATGCCAGATGGATTTTGGTGAACAGGTGCAGTACACCCTGATTCAGGCCGGTAGTCGGCCACATCCGGATCTCATCGATAGCGCTGTCTGCAATCCGCAGCCCTTACGCTGGATTCAGTTAGGTGAGTCGGATGTAGAAGCCGATCAGGTGGCCTGGAAAATCCGTGCACTCCTCAATCAGTCTGCTCAACAGCAGTTATATTTTCAGCAGCAGAACAGTATTCAAAGCCTGAAAGCCGATGATATTGCAGTACTGGGGTTTGGACATTTTGCCCTGGAACAGGTCAAGCAGCGCCTACAGCGTATGGGTATTCCTTGTTATAAAGAGTCCAAACAAAGTGTTTTTGCCAGTGCTATTGCGCAGGATGTCGCGGCCGTCTTGACTGCAATCATGGATCCTTTTAATGAATCCAAGGTCAAACGTGCCTTACTGACCCGCCTGCTGGGCTTCAACCTGAAAAAACTGATTGAGTTACAGGCGCAGAGTGAAGGGCTCAGTCGCTATATTGCCGATCTGGATGCAATTCGGGAAATGTGGTTCGAAAAAGGTTTTCTCACGGCATGGAATTATGCCTTAAACCTGTTTCAGGTCTGGACTCATCTGGTGGCCAGTCAAAGTCTGGATAATGAACGGGTGGTTGTGAATTTGCGTCATCTGACTGAAATTCTGAGCCAGCAAAGTGA
Source organism: Acinetobacter sp. YH12254 (assembly GCF_013417415.1). Lineage (NCBI taxonomy): Bacteria > Pseudomonadati > Pseudomonadota > Gammaproteobacteria > Moraxellales > Moraxellaceae > Acinetobacter > Acinetobacter sp. YH12254. The sequence goes on from NZ_VPEB01000001.1 coordinate 274,535, forward strand.
ATATTATCAGGGTGCCCAAAAACTCTATCACTGGTATTTGCGTCAGTTACAGTCCCCTTCAGGCAAAGACAGTGAAAAAGAACGCAAGCTGTCTGGTGATCATGGGGTACAGCTGATGACCATCCATGCCTCTAAAGGGCTGGAATTTAAAGTGGTATTTTTATTGGGCGCAGATGCTGCTTTTGATGTAAATAAAGGCAACTTGAACTTTTCATTAAGTGGCACACTGTCTGAAAGTATTTTAGAACAATCCCGGGTGATTGCAGTCAATCATAAGCATTTGCACGAGCAGGCGATTTTACAGAATGCAGCGCGTAATGCAGCGGAAAATCACCGGCTTTGGTATGTGGCGCTGACCCGTGCCAGTCATCGGGTGTATGCCATGTTACAAGACCACGCTGCACAATCCGATTCGGGCTTGGCGTTCTGGCGTGGCCAGGGCGATGCCATCTTCGAACATGCTTTATCTCTGGTCGAGCAGCCGCTGTCTCAGGAACCGGCACGTCTGGTCGAGCAGTCACACCATCATAAGATCGACATGCTGGCGCAACCTTTGCCAGAGCGACAGTTCTATCCACGCACCAAAACCAGTTTTACCGCATTGTCGCAACACCAGTCACATGCGCCAGTTTTGCAGGATGATCTGGTCAATGCACAGGAACACCCGGATAGTGCAGCGGATGAAATCAATCTGAATGCTTTAGCAGATCAGCCGGCTGTCACACCGTTGGACTGGATCAAGCTGAATTTCCCCAAAGGTACGGTGGCCGGGACTTTCTTGCACAGTATTTTTGAACATATCAATTTTCAGGACAGCAGTTACTGGAATCTGGAAATTCGCCGTCGTTTTAAAAATACTGCACCGCAAATCTGGCAAGAACTGAAAGAAAAATTTGAACAGGCCTTCCAGTTGCGTACTGTGCTGGAGCAGACCTTTGCGCCGCATTATCAGGCCGCAGCGGTGAATCTGCGTACCCTGTTTCAAGCCGCAGCGCAGGCAAATTTCAAAGCAGATGAGTTGCAACAGAGTATACAACGCGTTTTGTCCAGCCTGAACTATAAATTGCTGAGTGGCATTCGCCTGCATGATCAGAGCGAAGCTTATCGTCAACAATGGCGACAGTTATTTCAATCGGCACAGCAAGACCGATCAGCCTTGGTGGTTTTTTTAAGCCAGTTTGAGCGTTATTTCACCGAGCTGGATGATGACAGCTTTATCCAGTTTTTTGAACAGGAAGTAGCCCAACTCGCACGCTCTACAAGCACTGAATCGCTGGATGTGGACAGTCTTTTCCAGACTGCTTTTGAGGGATTGCTGGACGAAATTACAGAAGATATTTTGCTGAACCTGATGCATGACTGGGTACATGAAATTCTGGCCACTCCGATCCAGGCAGATTTTGCGTTGGCACAGCTGGAGGCTAAACAGTATCTGTCAGAATTCCCTTTTTATCTGTCTTTGACCGATGCCCCTTTGCAGATTCGGCAAATCCATCAGCTTTTTCTCGAACATGACATGGTCATGAGCGATTTTAATGAGGCCAAATCGGCGCGATATCTGACCGGTTCCATCGATCTGGTGTATTTCGATGGCCAGCGCTACCATATTGCCGATTATAAAAGTAACTTCCTCGGACCTGATCAGCAGCACTATAGTGCTGAGGCGATTCAGCAGAATATGAGCCAGTCCAGTTACTGGTTGCAGGCCGCTCTGTATCTGGTGGCGCTGCATCGGTACCTGAGTGCCAATATGCAGACTTATTCGATCACACAGCATCTGGGCGGCGCAACCTATCTGTATTTGCGCGGGATGAATGGACAGGCGCAGCAAGGAGCTTATCATTGGCAACCGGACTCTGAATTCATAGAAAAACTGGATCAAATATTGGGCTATTTTGAGCAGAAAAAATCAGCATGATTTTACTGTTTTATAAAATATGTATAGATTAAACATGAAATTATCCTGTGGATAACTTTGAGGATAACTGTGTGGAAAATGAGCAGAATCACGTGTCACAGCAACATTCCGATTTAATGGCCTGGATTGACTATCTGTGTCAGCTTCCATTCAGTACAGCTGCATTTGATCCGGCAGCAAAATTATTGATCGAGCAACTGCTTGAAGCGATGCAAGCGGGAGATAGCTGTATCGAAGTTAATCCTCAGCAGGTTGCCTTATTGCATAATCTGGTTTTAGACCGCCGTCAACAGAGTGCAGGAATTGCACCATTTATTTGTGCAGATCAGCATTTATATCTGTACCGCTACTGGCAACTGGAACAGGCGGTAGCCTCACATATTGCTCGGATTAAAGCCCAACCGGTGGCCGCTATTGATTTATCCGAACGTGATCGCAATTTATTGTCAGATCCACAGCAGAAACTGGCACTGGAAATGGTTGCGCGGCAGGCGCTGAATATTATTACCGGCGGTCCGGGTACCGGTAAAACCTATACCTTGGCGCATATGATTGCGGTCCTGCATGAAGCCTTGCCAAATATCCGGATTGCCATGGCAGCACCTACCGGAAAGGCCGCACAGCGCATGAAAGAAGCACTGCAAAAAGCCTTGCACAGTGAAGCGTTACAACAGTTTGAGCTAGAAGCATTAAAACAGTTGCAACCGGTGACCCTGCATCGCTTATTGGGTCTAGGTACTCGCGGACAGCCACGCTTTCATGCCAAACAGCCTTTGCCCTATGATGTGATCGTGGTCGATGAAGCCTCGATGCTGGATTTAAACCTATCCCAGATGTTGCTAGCCGCCGTACCGCCTCATGCACGGCTGATTTTACTCGGTGATGCAGACCAGCTGGCCTCTGTGGATGTCGGAACGGTACTGGCAGATTTACAGCAAGTGGTGACTCTGGAGGATAACCGGGTCAATTTAATCACCACGCGACGTTTTGCGACTGGAGCCAGGATTGGTGCAATGGCGGAGTTTATCCAGCAGAATCATGAGTCTTCTCACGTCTTGCAGAAATTTGAGCAGCAGATTGTGCCGGCTAGTGAGTTACAGGCGATCGATTTGAATCAGGTTGAAATCGACCAGTTGCAGCTGCAATACCTGCTCGCTGGCGCCGAACAGACCGCGCATAGTTTGAATCAGTATTATGATCAGCTGATGTATGGTTATCAGGCTTATGTACAGGCCATAAAAACAGAACGAAACTCAGCTGATTTTGAGCAGTACGTACAACAGGTGGTCAAAACTTTTGATGATTACCGGATTTTAACCGCAATCCGTTCTGGTGATCTGGGTCTGCTCAAGATCAACCTGCAGATTGAGCAACGCTTTTTAGCAGCGCAAGGCCAATTGAAACAGGGCGACTGGTATGTTGGACGCCCTGTCATGATGAGCTATAACGACTATCAGTTGGGTCTGTCCAATGGTGATATTGGCATTTGTTTTTTACGTGAGCAGTCTGGTCAGCGTCAGTTTGAAGTGTATTTCCCAAGTCTGGAAAAATGGGTATTGGCGACCCGTTTACCTAAAAGTATTGAAACCGCTTTTGCGCTGACTATTCACAAATCTCAAGGTTCAGAATTTTCCCATACGGCAGTGGTGCTGGATCAATATGCAAAAAATCTATTGAGCAAAGAGTTGATTTATACCGCGATTACTCGAGCCAAAAAAGTGGTCAGTTTATTGGTGGATTGTGATGCTTTTATACAAGCACTTTGTGTCAGAACCACCCGAAAAAGTGGTTTGAGCCAAAAAATCATTGAACAATCCAGTAATTTAATTGGCAAAAATAATCAAATCTTGTAGGTAAAAGCTTACAAGGATTCAGGAAATTGACGCATAGAGCTTTTGCTCAGTTTTTGAGAAGATTGGTTCTACAAAATAACTCAACACGGAAAGTTGAGCATAATCGTATAATTATAAAAAGAATGTCAGTAGACAGCGAACTTACAGTGAGGTAAGTAAAAAGAGGAAACTTACAGCCGCTAAGCCTTGTAGTTTTGGGAGAGACTACAAGGCTTTTTTATATTTAATTAATTTATATTTCAAAATACTAGATATTTACCTTAATTCTAAAGTTGGATATTGTTGTGGAATGGCTGGATTTAAGCGAATTAGGTTAAATAAAGTGGTATTAATGTAATATTATGCAACTTTTAGGCTAGTTATTGTACGAAATAGCTTACAGCAAGATACGCTAAATGCCTCTACTTGTCTTTGTAGAATATGGCAAAATCTACCACACAAGGAAGGTGATTTTTCAACAGGATGTTTGAAAATAATAACAAGCGTAAAACGCTATAAAAAACACAATAAATAATAATGATAAGAGAAAGAACTACAGCGCCAAAAAGCCCGACTAAACTCGGGCTTTTTTTTATCTATTTTTTATTCAGACAGACGACGGTACATTAAAACAATAGAAAAAGCGTTCTAATTGCTTAGGTCGATTTCTCTATTTAAGTGGTCTAGATGATCTCGCTTAAAACAGTACAGATCTTGAATAACTCAGGATCAATGGACAACAGCTTCGCTTTAAATAAATCACCGATTGAAAACATTTAAAAGTGCTGATCTATTTTTGCAATTTGGCGCATTTTCCCTTAAAATATGCAACTTGCTGTAGTGATGCACGGCAGTCAAAGTTTTGAATTCTCATTACATTGATTTTTATCAAAATATATAAGCATCTCGGAGAAATCGAATGGCTTTAACTAACGCAGATCGCGCAGAGATCATTGCTAAATTCGCACGCGCTGAAAACGACACTGGTTCACCAGAAGTTCAAGTAGCTCTTTTGACTGCTCAAATCAATGACTTACAAGGTCACTTCAAAGAGCACAAACACGACCACCATAGCCGTCGCGGTCTAATCCGTATGGTTAACCAACGTCGTAAGCTGCTTGACTACCTAAATGGTAAAGACCACGGTCGTTATGTAGCATTGATCGGTGCTTTAGGTTTACGTCGTTAATTCGATTTAAACTTTATTTTCGGGTTATTGCATGCTTTGTGCTTTATTGCTGAAAACTAAAGTCGGTTTAGCTTTTGGCTAGGCCAGTGGAAGGGGCGAATGTTTCGCTCCTTCTTTGTGTTTAAAAATAGTATTTAATCTGGTGAGGTCGGCTTCTAAGCTTTGTCATTTGTTCGTCTATATGGTCGTGAATGCCAAACCTTAGGGGTCTCCACTAGAATAATTGTTCACAAGAACTAGGAAAAAATAAAACATGTCGATGTTTAATATTATTCGTAAAGAATTCCAATTCGGTCAACACAACGTGATTCTTGAAACAGGTCGCGTTGCACGTCAAGCAAACACTGTTGTGATTACCATGGGCGGCGTACAGGTTCTTGTTGCTGTTGTAGCGCAACCTAAAGCAAAAGCCGGTCAAGACTTCTTCCCATTGACTGTTAACTACCAAGAAAAGCAATATGCTGCAGGCCGTATCCCGGGTGGTTATGGTAAGCGTGAAGGCCGTCAGTCTGAAGCTGAAACTTTAATTTCACGTCTGATCGACCGTCCAATTCGTCCATTGTTCCCAGAAGGTTACTTCAACGAAATTCAAGTGACTGCAACAGTAATTTCATCTGACAAAACCATGGATGCTGACATTGCTGCAATGCTGGGTACTTCTGCTGCATTGTCGATTGCAGGTACGCCTTTCCGTGGTCCAATCGGCGGCGCTCGCGTTGGTTTGATCAACGGTGAATACATCCTGAACCCGAACCACGAACAGTTAAAAGAGTCTGATCTTGATCTGGTTGTTGCAGGTACTGAAGCTGCAGTATTGATGGTTGAATCTGAAGCGAAAGAACTTTCAGAAGACCAAATGCTGGGCGCTGTATTGTTCGGTCATGACGAAATGCAAATCGCGATTCAAGCGATCAAAGAATTTGCTGCAGCAGCTGGCGCAGTTGAGTCAACTTGGGTTGCTCCAAGCAAAAATGAAGCGCTTCTTGGTCAATTAAAAGATGCATTCGAAGCGAAAATCTCTGAAGCCTACACAATTGCTGTGAAACAAGACCGTTATGCGGCGCTTGATGCACTTCACGCAGAAGCAGTGGCACAGTTCGTTCCTGAAGAAGATGAAACAGGTATTGCTGACGAAGTAAACGAACTCTTCGAAGATCTTAAATACCGCACGGTTCGTGACAACATCTTGTCTGGTAAGCCACGTATTGATGGTCGTGATACTAAAACTGTTCGTGCAATCGATGTACAAGTGGGCGTATTAGGTCGTGCTCATGGTTCTGCATTGTTCACACGTGGTGAAACTCAGGCATTGGTTACAACAACTTTGGGTAATACCCGTGATGCGTTGATGGTTGATACTCTTGCAGGTACTAAAACTGACAACTTCATGCTTCACTACAACTTCCCTGCATACTCTGTAGGTGAAACTGGTCGTGAATCTGGTCCTAAGCGTCGTGAAATCGGTCACGGTCGTCTAGCGCGCCGTGGTGTTCAAGCGGTTCTTCCTGCAGCTGACCGCTTCCCGTACGTGATCCGTATCGTATCTGACATCACAGAATCGAACGGTTCATCTTCAATGGCTTCTGTATGTGGTGCTTCTCTATCACTTATGGATGCAGGTGTGCCACTTAAAGCACCAGTTGCGGGTATTGCAATGGGTCTAGTGAAAGAAGGCGAGCGTTTCGCAGTTCTTTCTGACATCCTGGGTGATGAAGATCATCTTGGCGACATGGACTTTAAAGTCGCAGGTTCTGCAAACGGTATTACTGCACTGCAAATGGACATCAAGATCGAAGGGATTACTGAAGAGATCATGGAGTCTGCATTGAACCAGGCTTATGCCGGTCGTATGCACATTCTTAATGAGATGAACCAAGTAATTTCACGCGCTCGTCCTGAAATTTCGATGCATGCACCAACATTCCAAGTGATCAACATCAACCCGGACAAAATCCGTGATGTAATCGGTAAAGGCGGCGCGACGATTCGTGCGATTACTGAAGAAACGAAAGCTGCAATCGATATCGAAGATAACGGTACAGTTCGCGTATTCGGTGAAACTAAAGCGGCAGCAGCTGCTGCAGTTGCGAAGATTCAAGCATTAACTGCTGAGATCGAACCAGGTACAATTTACGTGGGTAAAGTGATTCGTATCGTTGAATTCGGTGCGTTCGTGAATATTCTTCCGGGTACTGATGGTTTACTTCATATCTCTCAAATCTCGAACGAACGCATTGCGAACGTTGCAGATGTATTGAAAGAAGGTCAAGAAGTGAAGGTACAGGTTGCAGACGTTGACAACCGTGGCCGTATCAAATTGACCATGAAAGACATCGAACAAGTTTAATCATCTGAATATTCCCATGAGTTAGCTCATGGGAATGAAATATCAAAAGCCCTGAGCTTGATCAAAGTGCTTACTTTGGCTGTTCAGGGCTTTTTTTATGCTTCGGAAAATCTCCGCACATCTGGCCAAAATGTTTGAATCGCCCACAGGCTGTCAACGATTGTCGCACGATCTGAGTCTGTATTAAGCAGTTGATCTTAGGTCAGGGGATCGGCTTCAGAACTTTTTAGCAGACGATAAATTTCATCTTTCAATTTTAGCTTTTTACGCTTGATCGCTTCAATATCATTGTTGATATGATTGACCGGGTCGAGTTCAAGCTGACTAATTTTCCTGTCCAGCTCATTATGTTCCTCAAATAATTTGGCAAAGTATGGATTTTCCTCGCGAAGTTGCACAATCAAGTCGCGGTATTCGGGAAACATGTATTTCATTTTTTTATTACAATCTTTGGTTTTCATAGCGCTTTTTATACTCTAATCATCAAATTAAAAATAAATATGCCCTGACCTGCAGCGAAAGATGCAGATAGACAGAGCATCAAAGGACTTACTTAAAATGCAAATGTTTGACCTCGCGGCGTAACTCCTGCACTTCATCGATGAGGTCCAGCATCATCGCGACTGCGGTAAATGACGCATCAAAATCGCGTTGCAGGCGATAGGCGCGTTGTGCACGCGAAATATCCTCACCGAGGAAAGTGCTGGCTGGCGTGACAGGAGAACGATCGGGCAGAATTCCATGTTCAATCAATTGCATGACCCATTCCGGACTTTGTCCGCATGCTTCTGCGAAGTGGATGAGGTCAAATGAGTGATCGTCCATAATTTCTGACGGGGTATAGTCCTGTGAAAAGCTTTCTTGGTACTGAATTGTAGTCATGGCTCTACTCCTTAAACAGCCAAGTGTGCAAAATTGAGAGAATGAAAAGGTACTGAAGTAAAACGCTTTCTATTCTTCGGATATGCAGACTCAGAGTGATGACTCAAATGATCACGAGAAAAAAATCGGTATGTTCCGGTATTCAATGCATCAGGAACGCGCGAATAAGAGAAGGTGAAAGTGAACGCTGTTTTTATAGTTTTATGTTTTATTGACCGAGTGTGTTCAAACACTTTCCTGTGTTGAATATACGCTGCCCTATGAGGACAGCAAAGCAGACCTGATGACAGAATTAAACAAGGCTGAAGATTGATCATCATAAATGGATAAAAAATAACCGTCTTCGATCCATTATTATGACTTTAGCTGCGCCAAAACAGTTTTTATTTGTACCTTATTGTTTCAAAACATGACAAAGAAAAAGCCCCTGATACAGAGGCTTTGAAAATCTTTCTGAAATTAATGTTTTATCCAGGTTACACTGCGGCCAATTACTGAGACACCGACATAACCACGCAAGGTTAGACGTTTGCCATTGGCACTTAGGCGTGCTTTGCCTTTGTAAATTTTGCCACTGATCGGATCAAGCACTTTGCCGTCATGGTATTCACGTGGCTTTTTCGGATCTGCTTTAAAATCCCAGATAAACGGCAGGCCTATAAACGGTTTATCTTTGAGCTGACCTGGACATTTATGACAGATACCCATTTTCTCTGCGCCAGGCAAGCTACGTGTTGCGACAATTATTCCTTCATAGCTACCATCCGCTTTCTTACGAACTTCTACATCCGCACGAGAATAGCCTGATTGATCATCAATGGTTTTCCATTTACCCACTAACGGATCTTCATAGGCAAAGGCCAAGCTAGAAACCGCAGCCAAACTTATCCCCATCACTAGAGTGTTCAATAATTTTTTCATAACATACCTGTTAAATTTGATACTGTATTCATTTTAGAATTATTACTCTAATTTATTTTAAAAGCATAATTAAATCAATACTATAAAATGTGATTGTATTCTCATAATTTTTTTAAAACGATGATTATTTGGTCTTTGTTAATGTGAATAGTCTTATAATTTAAATGGGATTTTGAGGTGGGGTTTATCTGAGGATCTGATTCAGTGAATAGGCAGGTTTTCTACTGGAGGTAAATATGCTCTGTTGAGCTTCGTCATGTAAATTTTAAAACATAAAAAAGCACTCCTGAGGAATGCTTTTTTAAACTCATGCTTAGCACCGTTTAGCTTAGATGTTCACCACATAGACCTAAGGCCTCTTCGGCTGTAAAGGTATATTGGCTATTACAGAACTGACAATCCATTTTGATCGGATTCTGGAATTCCAGTGTTTCACGTATTGATTCTACGCCAATCTGTTGTAAGGCCACTGCACAGCGCTCTTTAGAGCAGGTGCAGCCAAATTTCAAGGCTTCAGTTTCTGGCAAGCGCACTTCTTCTTCATTATATAAACGGTAAAGAATGTCAGTGGCTTGCAGGCCGATTAGTTCTTCAGTTTTCAAGGTTTCAGTGAGCATGGTCAGACGCGGCCATAAATCTTCATCAACACGGCGCTGTTCTTCTTCACTATTCCGTGGCAATAGCTGAATCAGTAAACCACCGGCGCGCTGATGGTCGCTTGCCAGTACAATGCGCGTTGGAATCTGTGCAGACAGGTCATAATACTGCATGAGGCAGCCAGCCAGATTTTCTTTGTCCAGCGGCACAATACCTTGATAACGCTCACCAAATTCTGGTTCGATATTGATAAACAGCACTGGAGAAACCAGTGACTTTAAGATGGTGCTGCTATCTTCACCCACCAGAAAGTGCGGATCTTCTTCATAGTCCGCCAAAGCGCGAACTTCACCCAAGTGGTTGCATTCAGCCATTGCCCATTTAAATGTGCCTGATGCCTGAATTTGCAGGCTGATACGCCCTTTAATCTTCAAGGTGCTGGCAAGCAGTGCAGTCGCAGTGAGCATTTCACCCAACAGAATCTTGACCGCAGGTGCATAGTCACGTTGCGCTAAAATGGTTTGTAAAGCTTCTTCAAGATGCACCACTTCACCACGAACAGGGCTATCTTCAATAAAAAAGCGTTGGCGTAAATCAGACATAAAATTCTCCATAACCCTGCTTTAATGGTGTCATTATTGTAAAACACAAGTTATGACAGATCATCTCTTAACGCATCAATTCCTGCGCCGTTTGTATCCTGTTGCGGCTGTGTATCTGTTTTTTGAACTTTGTTGCGTTGATCCTGCGCAAACAGATGTTCGAGTTCTGCCAAGCTACTGCGGTGATGTTCATAACTTGCGTGTTGATCCGAATCTAGATGGTATTGACTGTTGAGTAATTTTTCATCATGTGCGCGGAAGTATTCAATCTGTTGCTGACTTTCTTCCGGAGCAGTATTCAACTGGCTTAACAAAGCCTGACTCATTTCCAGTGCTGAAAAGTAGTTTTCACGCCAGATTTTTTCTACACCTAAATCCTGTAACAGATGCACATGATGACGATCACGTGCGCGTACCCATAAACAAGTTTCAGGATAATTCAGCCGGATATACCGCACGATCAGCATCGAATCTTCAATATCATCAATGGCAATAATCACTTGCTGGGCCATCGCAATTCCTGCATGTGCCAAAGTTTCTGGCTCTGTCGCATCGGCCTGATAGAAAGGAATTTGATACTGCGCAAGCAGTTCAGTGGCTGGCACATTGCTGTCCATGACACTAAATGCATGCTGTTGTTGCAGTAAAATCCGGGCAATAATTTGTCCAAAGCGGCCAAATCCAATCAGCAAAATAGGGGGGCTGGCTTGAGGACTGGAATCGGTTTCAAAGGTCGCAGCCAGATGATTGTTTTGATCCAGACGCGGTAAAACCTGACTGTGTAATAACCAGTAAAATGCCGGGCTAAGTAATAATGAGAAACTCACCATCCAGAGCAAGGGAGACAGCAGATTAGCTGCAATGATCTGGTCGGATACCGCAATCACCAGCGCCAGCAAGGCAAACTCGCCACCTTGTGCCAGGCTGGCTGCCAGCAAGCTACTGTTGCGCCAGCTATTTTGATGATAACGTGCCAAGGCCAAAGTCATGGCAAATTTGACCAAGATTAAAGTGAAAGTGCCACCTAAAATGATCCAGAGGAAATTCAACAGATCGGGCAGTTGCAGTGACATACCCAGACTCATAAAAGCTAAGCCAATCAATAAGCCCTGAAAAGGCCGAATGGTGCTTTCTACCGCGGGCCGGAAATCTGAATCTGCCAGTAAAATCCCGGCAAATAAAGCGCCAAGAAACAGATTCAGTCCAAGCGTATTCATCAAGAGCAGCAGTGCCAAAGTTACCGCAATCGCCACAATCGTGTGCAGTTCGTGACTGCCACTTTTAGCAATCCAGCGATATAGTGGCTGCATCAGATAGCGATTACACAGGAACAAGCCGGTAAAAGTGGTGATCATTGCGGCAAAATAAGCCACTCCGTGTTCGGTCGAGGGAATTCCGCTAAATAAAGGAATGGCGGCAATCACAGGAATGGCCAGCAGGGCATGCAGCAGCAGGATTGAATAGGTCTGTTGACCATAGCTGGTGGCAAACTGTTCCTGATTGTGGAGTTGTTGAATCACCAAGGTCATGGCTGATAGACTGCCAGCAAGTCCAATCACAATACTGGCCAGCAGGCTTTGTTGTAGAAAAATCCAGGCCAGCAGGCTAAAAATCAAGGTGCTCATTAGTACCTGCAAAGCAGCCGTCATCCACAGAGATTGACTGATCTGGGCGATGCGTTGTGGTCTGAGTTGCAGCCCGATCCAGAACAGCAGTGCCAACAGGCTGACGTTCATGAAACTGTTCATCAGGTCTGGAGTCTGAATCAGATGCAAAATACCGGGACTTAAGATCAGTCCTGTTAACAGATAGCCCAGTACGCTTGGTAGTCTGAGCCTTTTACTCAGTGGCACTATTAAAAGTGCGACCACCAAAACCAGTGTTATTTGTAACAGTATCGACATTTTCCTGTCCTAAATTTTATGCTTGATCCAGACGTTGATGCGTATGTCCCGGACATGGACTCAGATGCAATTCTCTTAGCTGAGTTCTTGCGGGTCAATGTCCAGCGTCAGCTTCATGCTGGAAGGTTTGTCCTGCAGCATATTCTGCCACCAGCTGCGCACATAGTAATGCAAACGTGGACGATCTGCTGACAAAAGCACCATATGCGACTGATAGCGCCCAGCCTTACGTTCCATCGGCGCAGGAATGGGCCCCCAGATGTCCAGCGCCAGATCAGGATATTGCCTGAGGAATGCCGCATGTTTCTGTAAGAATTCGGTGTTTTGTGCCTGATCCTTGGATTCGCAGCGAATCAGGATGGCATAACGATAAGGCGGCATCTGGGCAATTTGCCGTTCCTTTAAGGTCTGCTGGGCAAACACACGATAATTTTCATTGACCAAGGTATTCAGCAGGGCATGATCCGGTCTGAGCGTCTGCAAATAGACATCGCCTTTGTGTTCACCACGTCCAGCCCGGCCTGCGACCTGAACGATCAGTTGTGCGGTACGTTCGGTGGCACGGAAATCCACACTGAGCAGACCGGAATCAATATCCAGAATCGCCACCAGCGTCACATAAGGAAAATGATGCCCTTTGGCCAGCATCTGGGTGCCGAGCAGAATCGCGGGTTCACTTTTTTGAATCTTGTCATAGATTTTTTGCCAGCTACCCACCCGGCTGGTGGAATCGCGATCGACCCGAATCACTTCATGATCTGGAAAAAGTTCATTCAGATGTTCTTCGACCTTGCCAGTGCCCATACCCAGTGTGACCAGTTCCTGATGCTGACACTGCGGACAGTGCTCCGGCATTCGGTGAATGGTGCCACAGTGATGGCAATGCAGATGCTGATAAGGCTGGCGATGCACAGTAAAATTGGCATCGCAGTGCGGACATTGTGCCTGCCAGCCACAACTGCCACAAAGCAGGACGGGGGCATAGCCACGGCGGTTTAAAAAGATCAGTACCTGTTCTTTTTTCTCCAGACGCTTTTTGATGTCCTGAATCAGTTGCAGACTGATGCCATGCTTTTTCTGTGCCACCTTTAAATCCAGAATATGGATTTTCGGCATTAAGGCTGTGCCGGCACGTTGATTCAGCTCCAGCACCTGCATTTTGCCATGTTCAACCAGCGCATAACTGTCGATACTTGGTGTCGCTGATCCCAGCAGCACTGGACATTGCTGTAAATGGCCGCGGTACAGCGCCACATCGCGGGCATGATAGCGGAAACCTTCCTGCTGCTTAAAAGACAAATCATGTTCTTCATCCAGAATGATCAGACCCAAATTCGGTATGGGGGTATAGATGGCGGAACGTGTGCCGAGGATGATTGAAGCTTTGCCAGTCTCTGCTGCCTGCCAGGCTTGCAGACGTTTTGTATCATTTAGGCCTGAATGCAATAGCGCGATATGACACTGAAAACGCGACTGGAAACGGCTAATCGTTTGCGGGGTCAGACCAATTTCCGGCACCAGCACCAAAACCTGCTTGCCCTGTTTCAGCACCTGTTGCATGATTTGTAGATAGACTTCGGTTTTACCACTGCCGGTCAGACCATCCAGTAAAAAAGCCTGATATTGATTGCGATACTTTAATACCTGATCAATGGCATGTTTCTGTTCAGGATTAGCGGTCAGCGGCATTTGCGCCAATTGCATCGGCTGTGGACTGAAATCTTGTGGCTCCAGCACACAGATACAAATCTCTTTTTTCTCCAGTGCTTTTAAGGTCGCAGTTTCAATTCCGGCCAAATTCAATACATTTTCAGTGGTGCCAACCGGATGCAGTTTTAAAATCCGGTAGGCTTCCTGCTGCTTTTCCGAACGGCGTATTTTAGCTTCAGCATCAGGGTTCAGAAGTTTCCAGGTGCGGGCCAGCAGGTTATAAGGCTTACCTTGGCGTAACAGCGTTGGCAGGGCACTGTGCACCACTTCACCCATCGGAAACTGATAATACTGTGCCGACCATGTCAACAAACTTAAAACTTTAGGGTCTATGATGGCACGTTCATCCAGCAATTCAGTGACGGGCTTGAGTTTAAAACGTGGGTCGACCGGAGTATCTGCGGAGAGCTTTTCGATAATCACCCCAACCAGATTCTGTCGTCCAAAAGATACCAATACGCGTGCGCCGACCTGGGCCTGCTCAAATTGTTCTGCATTCATACTGTAATCAAAACAATCGAATACATGCACAGGTACAGCAACGCGTACGCGACAAAGTGGACTAGAATCGGTATGAGAATTTTGCATGTCTGGTGCTGGATATCCTGAAGAAATTTCGTCGTGCTTAAAGTTCGATTATGGTAGAGTGAGCAGATAATTTATATCAAAGAATATGAATGATTTCGGTGGTCTGACGCAACAGCGTTAAGCAAAATTTTGGAAAATTAGAGCATTACAATGCCTGCATATCAGTTTATTGCGCTTGATGCTTCAGGAAAGCAGCAAAAAGGCGTGCTGGAGGGGGATTCTGCACGTCAGATCCGGCAACAGTTAAGGGATAAAGCACTTATTCCGGTCTCTGTTGATCCTGTCGAGAAAAAAGACAAACATGATCGGCGGAAATGGTTTGAAAAAAGCATTACCGCTTATGATCTGGCCTTAATGACCCGGCAATTATCTGTCCTGGTCGCCGCCGCGATTCCGCTGGAAGAAGCCATCCGCGCCGTCGGCAAGCAAAGCGAAAAAGTACATGTACAAAATCTGCTGATGTCGGTGCGTTCCAAGGTTCTGGAGGGGCATAGTCTGGCGCAGGGTCTGCAACAGTCCGGGCGGTTTCCAGAATTGTATATTGCCACCATTGCGGCCGGTGAACGTTCCGGGCATCTGGATCTGATTCTGGATCAATTGGCTGACTATACCGAAAACCGTTTTGCCATGCAGAAAAAAATTCAAGGCGCGATGGTCTATCCAATTATTCTGATGCTGATGTCTTTTGCCATCGTGATGGGGCTGATGACTTATGTGGTGCCAGATATCGTCAAGACTTTTGATCAAAGCAAAGATGCCTTACCGTGGATTACGGTCGCCTTGATGAAAGCCAGTGATTTTATTCGTATTGCGTGGCCATTTCTCTTGGTTGGCGGTTTCTTGGGCATCTCCCTGCTGATACGATTCTTAAGAACCACAGCCGGGCATTATGCCTTCGACCGTTTAACCCTGAAACTGCCTTTATTTGGAAAATTATCACGCGGGATTAATGCCGCACGTTTTGCCAGTACCTTATCCATTTTGACCCAGTCAGGCGTGCCTCTGGTCGATGCCCTACGGATTGGCGCTGCAGTCAGTAATAACTGGGTGATTCGTGATGCGGTCAATCTGGCAGCGGAAAAAGTCACCGAAGGCGGCAACCTGGCAACCCAGCTGGAGCGCAGTGGTTATTTTCCGCCGATGATGGTACAAATGATCAAAAGTGGCGAAGCCTCGGGCGAACTGGATCGCATGCTGGAGCGTGCATCACAGATGCAGGATCGGGAAGTCACCACGCTGATTTCGACTTTACTGGCCTTATTGGAACCTTTAATGCTGGTGCTAATGGCCAGTATTGTTTTGGTCATTGTGATTGCGGTGATGCTGCCAATCGTCAATATGAATAATATGATTTAAACAGAATCAAGTTAAAATTCCTGTGGTATTAAAATTAAATTGAATGTTGTGAATGATGCAAATGAATGAGAGAGATTGAATG
This sequence comes from Acinetobacter sp. YH12254, assembly GCF_013417415.1. Lineage (NCBI taxonomy): Bacteria > Pseudomonadati > Pseudomonadota > Gammaproteobacteria > Moraxellales > Moraxellaceae > Acinetobacter > Acinetobacter sp. YH12254. The sequence continues at coordinate 290,463 of NZ_VPEB01000001.1, forward strand.
AAAAGGAATCAATTAAATAAACAGACGGGCTTTACCTTAATCGAAGTGATGGTGGTGATTGTGATTCTCGGTGTGCTTGCTGCACTGATTGTACCGAACGTGATGGGACGCGGTGAAAAGGCCAAAGTGGATACCACTGTGATCAAGTTACAGAGTATTGCTGGTTCACTGGACCAATATAAGCTGGACAATGGCAAATATCCAAGCATGCAGGAAGGTGGTCTGGATGCACTGGTGAATCAGCCAGCGACTGCGAAAAACTGGTTGCCGGGCGGCTATGTCAAGGGCGGCTATCCTAAAGACAGTTGGGATAATGATCTGCAATATGTGATGCCGGGCACAAATGGTCGTACTTTTGATCTGTATTCATTCGGTGCAGATGGTCAGTCGGGTGGTGAAGGCACCGATGCTGATATTTATTATCAGCCTTGATTGAGAATCAATATAAACTCTCAATAGATGGAATATATCACTTCACTTAATAGATGTTTTCAATACTAAGTGAAGTGATAATAACTCTTAATTATAAATTATAATCTAAGTTTTTGATATTTATTGTAATTAATTAATAATTTGTATATGCGAGTTATAATAAGAATTATTCCCATATTTATCTATTACAATTATCGTAAAATATGAATAAATATAGACTTTCTATTTACTCAAAAAGGCTCATAATGATCTGAACGGCACTTGACGAGCCAACGGAGAAGAATATGAAAGCATTAATCTTAGGGGATGAGATAAACCAATTTCATTGGTCGATGCTGAAATCTATTCTTTTGGTTTTAAGCATGTTACCGATTAGTCAGGGCATTCTGCATTTATGGCAGACTACCGAGGGTAGCAGCCAGATTATGGTAGGTTTTTTTGCCATCAGTTTGATGAGTTCATTATTTGCATTGTGTTTCTGGTCGGCATTGAAAGCCTCGGTATTGCAATTAAAACAACGGCAGATGTCTGTATTCGAAAATATGATGGTGCAAACTTACCGCTATCTTCCAATGTTATCCCTCGCCAGTATGATTTCTTATCTAGCAGTTCAGTTCTAAAATTTGAAATATAAAAAACCGAGGCATTGACCTCGGTTTTTTATTGCCTTGAGTGTCCGTCCCTTTCGTAAAGGGAGCTTAGGAGAGATTGATAAGATGTTATATCTAGTAATCCCCCTAAATCCCCTTTTGTAAAAGAGGGACTTGAAGAAATTATCTTCTCGACTTAAAGCTGACATCCACTTTACGGGGACGGAAGCGCCATCCCAAGAGCAAAAGTAAAACTGAAAAGATCATCACCGGCCAATCACTCAGTTTCATATAAGGTGTTTCGCCTTGCATGGCTGGAAGTTCACCCCGCAGTACCGCTTCCTGATCCATCGGGGCTTTTTTCACAATATGGCCATTGTGGTCAATAAAGGCGGTCACGCCGGTATTGGTGGCACGGATAAACCAGCGGCCATTTTCCTTGGCGCGCATTTGTACCATTTGTAGATGCTGCAAAGGTCCTGCCGTGCCGGTAAACCAGGCATCGTTCGAGACCGTAACTAAAAAGTCACTTTGACTGGCATTGCGGCGTGTCAGGTTTGGATAAGCAACCTCATAACAAATTGCGGAACCTAAAGGATGGTTTTTCACATTCAAGGGCTTTTGATTGTCCGCCCCACGGGTAAAGCCGCTCATAGAGGGATCATTCTGTAGACCTGGCAATACCCAGCTTAACCAGCCTGACAGCGGAATATATTCACCAAAGGGCACCAGGCGCTGCTTTTTATACAAACCCTCCGACTCATCACCCGTGGCCATAATGCTGTTGTAATATTTCGGATAACCCGCAGCTTGTGATTCTGGTAAGTCCCAATACGGAATGCCGGTGACCCATGCAGTACCGGATTTTTCAGCCTGTACTTTCATCGCTTCGAGAAAAGCTTCAATATCGGTCTGGAACATCGGAATCGAGGACTCTGGCCAGACAATCAGGTCACGGCCCCATTCGGTCTTGCTCAGATTGGCATAAATCAATAAAGTTTTTACCTGATATTCAGTCAGCCATTTCAGATCTTGCGGAATATTGCCCTGAATCAGAGAAACCGTAAGCGGCTTTTCATTCTTTGGTTGCACAAAACTCAATTGAGCCGCGCCCCAGGCACCGAATAGTAAAATTGCAGCAGGAACCGCCCAGAACAGACGTCGGTTCAGAATTTCGACCAGTGTACAGGCCAGAATAATCACGACAAAAGATACCCCAAACACCCCAAACAGAGGTGCATAGGCATCTAGGTAGCGTTCGGTAAAGGCATAGCCGGCAAACAACCACGGGAAACCGGTAAAGACCCAGGTTTTAGACCATTCAAACAGAACCCAAAGCGGGGCAAAGGTCAGAGGGGTTTCCGGGAAAAAGCGGCGATAGACAAAGGTTTGAACGGCGCTAAACAGGCCCATCACCAGTGCCATGATCAAGATCATTACAACACTGAGAAATGCACTGGTATCGCCGTAGACATGAATTGAGGTATACAGCCAGAATGCGCCCACAAACCATAGGCCAATTCCATAGGCCCAGCCAATTCCAAAGGCCTGTTTGGCACTACGTCCACGCAGGCAGGCATAGAGTAGTGCCGGAGACAGGATGGCCAGCCACCAGTAATGATAGGGAGCCAATGCCAAACTGAAGATAGCACCTGCAAATAAGGCAATTAAAACAGGATAGATCAGCGGCAACGGTTTTTGCTGTTGATCAGAACTCAACAGCTTGTCGAAATACGCTCTCATTGGCGCACGGCTCGAATTAGGTGAATAGAGCGTGAATCTGCTTCAAGAATGGTAAATTGCCAGTTTTCCAGTTCAATGGTCTGGCCTTCAAGATCGTTCACCAGACCAATTTCCTGTAATAACAAGCCACCCATGGTTTCCACTTCATCGTCAGAAAAATTCGCATCCAGCATATTATTGAAATGCTCAATCGGGGTCAGAGCTTGTACTATCCAGGTATTGGCGGTGTTTGGATCGTTATCCGGAACAATGAATTGTGCCTCTTCATCGGCATTGTCATGTTCATCTTCAATTTCACCAACAATTTCTTCCAGAATATCTTCCAGCGTGACCAGACCCGAGGTGGTGCCGTATTCATCAATCACCACGGCAATATGGGTCTGGGTGTTTTTCAGCATCCGCAGCACCTGATCGGAACGGGCGCTCTCTGGTACAAATAAGGGTTGACGCATCAGTGCGCGAATATCGACTTTGGAGGTTGGTTCGGTCAGAAAAGGCAATAAATCCTTGGCCAATAGAATGCCGACCACATTATCGGTTTGATCGGAGGAAAAGACCGGAAAACGCGAATGCGCAGATTCGACCAACACATGCAGGATATCCAGCAGTTGGTCATCTTCCTGTAAGCTGATCATCGACGTGCGAGGCGTCATGACTTCGCGAATTTTGGTTGCCGGAAGGTCAAGTACACCTTCAAGCATGGCAACAGTATCGGGTTCTAAAAATCGACGTGAATCTTGTACTAATTTTAGCAGTTCGTCGCGAGTTTCGGGTGCAGTTCCCAGCCATTTACGTAAGCCGCGCATACCCCACGACGGGCCTGATTCCTCGTGCATGATTTTTCCTGAAGACTCTTAATATCTAAAAAAACGTGGTTTTATCATACCGCAGAAAATACGCTTGTCTATTGTAAATATGATGTGCAGGCATGATCGTATCAGTCAGGGCTGCGTTTAGTCGTGTGTACTTTGGCAAAGCCGCAATGCCCGAGCGGGATTATGCTAAAATATTTTCAGTCTTCCACTCTTGAGTCTATCGATGCCCCCAACTGAAATTATCCCAAGCCTGCAATTAAATACCCGAGGTTTACGCTGTCCTGAGCCAGTCATGATGTTGCATCAGGCCATTCGTAAATCTAAAGCCGGTGATGTGGTTGAGGTGTTTGCTACCGATAATTCAACCTCTTGGGATATTCCAAAATTTTGCATGCACTTGGGACATGAATTGCTGTTGCAGGAAGAGTGTCTGGATGAAAACGGCAATAAAGAATTTCATTATCTGGTGAAAAAGGGCGGCTAAATTGGCCGAATTTTTTTTGAAATTTATGATCTGATAAGAGTTCCTATTCGATCTTAAAAATAATATTATCGCCATTCTCCAGAAAATAAACCCGCTTTCGAGCGGGTTTATTTTGTTCTCATGAGAGCTTAAATATTCGGATATGAGAACTTGCGGAATATATTCCTCATTCGCAAGATTACCCTAACATTACATGTTAGGGTATGAGCTCGCGCAAGGACTAGCCGAATTACATATTCGGATACTAATTACATGTTAGGGTAATTAGGACCACCGCCACCTTCCGGTGTTACCCAGGTGATGTTCTGAGATGGGTCTTTAATGTCACAGGTCTTGCAGTGTACACAGTTGGCTGCATTGATCTGGAAACGTTTTGAACCGTCATTATTTTCCATGATTTCATAGACACCCGCCGGGCAGTAACGCTGCGCCGGTTCATCCCATTTAGGCAGGTTTACTTCAACCGGAATAGAGGCATCGGTCAGCTTTAAATGCGCAGGCTGGTTTTCTTCATGCACGGTATTCGATACAAATACAGAAGATAAACGGTCAAAAGTCAGCTTGCCATCCGGTTTTGGATAGTTTGGCTTGAAGCTTTCAGCGGCTTGGGTTTTCAGTGCAGCATGGTCTTGCACCAGATCATGCAGGGTAAATGGTACTTTGAACACGTTCTGGTCGATAAAGTTAAATGCACCACCCATCCATTGACCGAACTTGTGCATCGCCGGGCCAAAGTTACGTGAATTGTATAACTCTTCTTTGAGCCAGCTGTTGTTGAACTTGTCGGTATAAGCGGTGAGTTCCTTAACAAAGAAATCGTCACCCTCAACCACACGTGCAATAGCCAGATCACCGCCTTTTTCCACACCAGCCGCAATCGCTTCAAATACCGCTTCACCGCAGAGCATGCCGGATTTCATTGCGGTATGTGAGCCTTTGATTTTGGCAAAGTTCAGGAAGCCGGCATCATCACCAATGAGTGAGCCACCCGGGAAAGTGAACTTCGGTAACGAGTTAAAGCCACCTTTGGTCACGGCACGGGCGCCATAAGAAATACGCTTGCCGCCTTCTAAATACTGCTTGATTAAAGGGTGGGTTTTCCAGCGCTGCATTTCCATGAATGGATACATATGCGGGTTGGTGTAGGACAGATCCACGATCATACCCAAAGTCACCTGATTGTTTTCAGCGTGATACAGCCACCAGCCGCCTGAAGAACCGGTTTCATTCAATGGCCAGCCGGCGCCGTGCATCACCAGACCCGGTTTGTGCTTGGCAGGATCAATCTCCCAGAGTTCTTTAATGCCGATCCCGTAATGCTGTGGATCTGCATCTTTGGCCAGATTGAATTGTTCAATCAGACGTTTACCGAGGTGACCACGACAGCCTTCAGCAAAAATCGTATATTTGGCATGCAGTTCATAACCCGGAGTAAAGTTATGCGTCGGTTCGCCATCTTTACCAATGCCCATGTCACCGGTCTGGATGCCTTTTACCGTACCATCTGCATGATACAGAATGTCTGAGGCGGCAAAGCCCGGGAAGATTGAAACTTCCAGTTCTTCTGCTTTTTGGCCTAACCAGCGCACCACATTGCCGAGCGAGATGACGTAGTTGCCATCATTGTGCATGGTTTTTGGCACCATCCAGTGTGGTGCTTCTTGTGATTTTTCATCTGAAAGCAGGAAGAAGGTTTTATCTTCAGTCACCGGCACATTGAGCGGCGCGCCTTGTTCTTTCCAGTCCGGGAACAATTCATTGATGGCACGCGGTTCTAGCACAGCACCAGACAGAATATGTGCGCCAACTTCGGAGCCTTTTTCTACGACACAAACGGACAAATCATTTAAGTTGTTTTCAATTGCAAGTTGACGGATTTTGATCGCAGCAGATAGACCCGCAGGGCCTGCGCCGACGATGACGACGTCAAACTCCATCGATTCACGTTCGATGTGTTCCATGTAGGACTCCTCATATTACTATTCGGTGGCAACCATAATCGGATGATTGGGTGCTGCCATAAGTGTTCTTGGTTCCTAGACACAAAAATACTGGTGTCTTTGATAATCTGGGCTAGTATAGTTTTAAACCGAGTTTTAGCCAATTGGCTGAAACATATTATTTTTCCGTCATTAAGGTCTTCTTTTATGGATAAGCCAGTACCCAGCAAACATCTGACGAAAAAAGTAACTTCTCCTGATGATAAAAATTTAATGGATATCGCGCAATACTTAAAAGATGCACAGGGCGGTCACAAAAGGTCAATTCCTCCTTTGGAGCAATGGCAGCCAAAGCATTGTGGCACAATGGATCTGAAGGTTTTGGCCAATGGAGAATGGTGGCACGAAGGTCAATTGATCAAACGCCAAGCCATGATTGACCTGTTTGCAACCGTCCTTTGGAAAGAGCAGGGAAAATTCTACCTAAAAACACCGGTAGAAATGATTGAAATTGAAGTGGAAGATGAACCTTTATTGGTCAATCAGGTCGATCAGGTCGAGATTAATGGACTGAGCTATTTGCAACTGGGCACCACAACCCAAGACCTGATTATTGTGGATGCTGAACATCCGATCTTTATGCGTGAATATAAAGATGAGTTGCGACCTTATGTGCATGTACGTTTTGGAATCAATGCCCTGATCCAGCGTGCCGCATTTTTGCATCTGGTCGAGATGGGAGAGCTTGATGAAAATCCGGCAGGTGAAGCCGTTTTAAGTTTGAAAAGTGGCGATTTAGACTTGCATTTGAGCACCTGAGGTTTAAGCTTGGTCGCTAGAGTTTTTGACACCGCAATTCAGACCGTTATGAGCGCCATTCAACCCATTTCCCCGCTATTAGACCCGATGCCCAACGCAACAGCAGATGCACCGATTGGTATTTTTGACTCGGGCGTAGGCGGCTTGTCGGTGGCTCTGGAAATTGCCCGCCATCTGCCGAATGAACGCTTTGTCTATTATGCCGATACTGCACATGTGCCTTATGGCCCGAGAGATGATCAGGAAATCCGTAGCCTGACTGCTCAGGCGATTGAATGGCTGTATCGTCAGGGCTGTAAAGTGGCAGTCGTGGCTTGTAATACGGCCTCTGCCTTTAGTCTGGATTATTTGCGTGACTATTATGGCGAGAACTTTCCAATTATCGGTTTGGTGCCAGCACTTAAACCTGCAGTCTTGAATACCCAGTCGAAAACAGTTGCGGTCTTGGCAACACCGGCCACTTTTCGCGGGCAACTGATTAAAGATGTGATCTCCCGTTTTGCCGAACCCGCTCAGGTTAAAGTCCTGCCTGTGACCAGTCTAGAACTGGTACCTTTTGTTGAGGCTGGAGAGCAGATGAGTGAAGCCTGTTTACAGATATTAATAGGGATTTTACAACCAGTTGTGGATCAAGGCGCTGATTATTTAGTACTGGGATGTACGCATTACCCCTTCCTAAAAGCGTCAATTCAGTATATTTTTGGTCAAAAGCTGACATTAATTGACTCAGGATTCGCAGTTGCGAGACAAACGGCCCGAATTTTAATTAAAAATGAGTTATTATTTGAGCATGAGCGTAAAGAAAGCGTGAAAATTGAATTGGTGGTGAGTGGGCAGAATGCTGAACAGCTCCGGCCGGTTTTGCAGCACCTGATTCCTGCCGGTTTAAAATGGCAGATCAGTAATATGAGTGCAGTTTAAAACTCATTTTTATAATTTTAAAAGAACGATATTTTTTCATTTTGGGGTGGTCATATTGTGTCAAAATGCATGAATTCATGCATTTTTTATGCAAATGTACAGGAGAAGAGGATAGCCCATGCTGGATAAACGATACCAAGTGTTCATCTCAACCTCTGGGGCAGAAATGCAGCCGGAACGTATCATTTTGTCTCAAACATTAGTGGGTATGGGGTTCTTCTCTTGGGGACTGGAACAGCGTACGCCGCTGAATACTGCTTTTTCACGCCGCCAGATTGATGATTGTGACTATGTAGTGATTTTGCTAGGTAGTCAGTATGGGGAACAGTCTGTCTCGGGTGTCGGTTATATGCACCTCGAATACATCTATGCAGTGACCAAGCAAAAACCGATTATTGTGTTTATGCATGACGATCCGGCATCACGTGAAAGCTCATTACATGATACCAAGCCGGAATTACGGGAAAAGTTTAAGGAATTTCGTCAATTACTGCAGCAGGAAGTAGACCAGGTCTTTACTTATCGCAGCTTGCGCGATCTGGAAATGGCAGTACGTTTTAATATGCCGCAAATGCTGGAGCGTTATCCGGTGACCGGATGGGTGCGTCCGCAAAATACCCAGGCGCTGCATGACGAGATTGATCAGCTCAAGGCTAAAGTGAGCCAACTGGAGCGTGATGGTGGAACGGCGGAAATAGATCCGTTCCTGAGCCTGCCTAAAGTATCCATGCATGAAGTCTTTTCTTTTGAATACCGGATGCAGGCTTATCAGGATGGAAACTTTAAGGAAATTAAAGTTCAGAAGAAGCTGACTTGGGCGCAATTATTGGCCCTGCTGGGCTCTACCTTTGTGAACCCGACACCGGAAGAGTTTTTCTCCAAGCGGATGAATGAATATTTAAATGAAAACGGTCTGGAAGATGCACGGGCAGAAATGCCACGTGCACATGCCGTGGCTCGTGCCCAGATGAATATTCGTGCCTTGCATAGCTTGAAAATTCAGATGCGCCAGAATGACTGGATTGTGCCATCAGGTCGGGATGACCGCCAGCGCATGCTCTGGCAGATTACGCCGAAAGCTCAAAAATTACTGGACAGCAGTTTGCTGGATTTAGATCGTACTTTTCAATCTAAGTCAGTGTATTAATCCATATAGAGAATCAATCAAAAACTGTTAAAGTACAGGGGTTGATACCATGACGGATAAACTGAATGTCTTCTCCTGCTAAAGCTAAAGTGACGATTATATTGGCCAACTTGGGTACGCCAGATGCGCCCACGATTCCAGCAGTACGCCGTTTCCTGAAGCAGTTTTTGTCTGATCAGCGGGTGATTGAAATTCCGAAACCCATTTGGCAAATAATCCTGCGTTTATTCATTTTGCCATTTCGGCCTAAGCGGGTTTCACAGGCCTATGCACAGGTCTGGGGAGAGGATTCACCGATGCGTGAAATCCTGTTGCAGCAGGTCAATGCAGTCAAAACCCATTTGACCCCGCTCTATCCGCAGTTTGAGTTGAATGTGGTGCCAGCAATGACTTATGGCAATCCGAATATTCAGCAGGTTTTGGCCAGAGTGTCTGAACAGCCGCAGGACCATGTGATCTTATTTCCACTATTTCCCCAATATTCTGCTACTTCGACTGCACCTCTCTATGATGCCCTGGCAAAATGGGTGGTGAAGCAACGCAATTTGCCTGGTTTGAGCATCATTCGGGATTATTATCAACATCCTTTATTTATTCAGGCTCTGGCGCAAAGCGTGCGTGACTATCAGGTAGTGCATGGTCAGCCGGAAAAACTGTTAATGTCTTTTCATGGTATTCCGCAGCCTTATGCCGACAAAGGCGATCCTTATGCCGATCGTTGTCGTATTACCGGACAACTGGTTGCACAGGCGTTAGGTCTGAGTGCAGAGCAATATGCGATTAGCTTTCAGTCACGTTTTGGCAAACAGGAATGGATTAAGCCCTATACCGATGTTGTGCTGGAAGACTGGGCCAAACAGGGGGTGAAATCCGTGCAGGTGATGAGCCCGGCATTCTCGGCTGACTGTCTGGAAACGCTTGAGGAACTGGCCATAGAAAATGCCGAAACTTTTAAATCTCTGGGGGGAGGCAGTTATCGTTATATTCCTGCTTTAAATAGCCGTGAAGATCATTTGCGATTGCTGAACAGTTTGCTACAGGCTAATCTGGATGCATTGACACAAACGCTTGCTCATTAATTTTTCCGAGGTTTTTTGCCCTATGTTACAAGTCAAAATTGTTCCGGTTACTGCTTTTCAGCAAAACTGTTCGATCATTTGGGATACGGACACGAAAGAAGCCATTTTGATTGATGCAGGGGGCGAAGCTGAAAAACTCAAAGCTGAGGTCGAAGCTCTGGGCTTAACCGTGAAAGCTTTATGGCTGACCCATGGACATCTGGATCATGCAGGTGCAGTAGGCGCCTTGAAAAAGGCCTGGAATGTACCAGTAATTGGGCCACATAAGGAAGATGCTTTCTGGCTGGACATGATTCAAGAGGTTTCAGCGCGTTATGGTTTTCCGATTCCAGAAAAAGTTGAAGTGACACAATGGCTGGAAGGGGGGGAAATACTGAAGCTCGGTAATGAAGAATTTGAAGTGCGTTTCGCGCCAGGGCATACCCCGGGCCATGTGATGTTTTATAATAGCAATCATGCCCTGTTATGGACGGGCGATGTGCTGTTTAAAGGCTCGATTGGCCGTACGGATTTCCCGCGTGGCGATCATCAGCAGCTCTTGGATTCAATTCAGCGTGAATGTTTTAGCCTGCCGGATGAAACCCAGTTTATTTCAGGACATGGACCGATCAGCACCATTGGTTTTGAAAAGCAGCATAATCCCTTTGTTGCAGGCAAAGCGGGTTAAATATCGACGTGAATAAAAGACCAAGTATCCTTGGTCTTTTATTTTGAAAATGGATCACTGCTAAATTGACGAGTTTGCATGTGAATTAGCCAGGCCATAAAAGCAAAAAGTACACCCAGTACAATAAATAAGCTATCTTGTTGGAAAATACCGACTCCCAGAGAGAGAAGTGCCAGTAGACCCACCCCAACTAATATGACTTTTAAAATAATATAGCTCATATTATTGCTCTAAAAATAATGTGAAGATTTAGAGTAGAACAATAATGCTAAGGCACGATGAATGGTGTTAATTCGTGTTGGCTTTTCAGGGTGATTTTATAAACTTTATGTGATTTTTGGCTAATTTTCTACATAGTCTTCAGTTCAGAAATGTTTTTTTACTGTACAGAACTTCTAATCCTCAGAAGTGTCCGCCTGCGGTGCATCTTGAGTGGGCAAGCTATATTCTTCATTGGCCCATGCGCCCAGGTCAATCATCTTGCAGCGTTCTGAACAGAAAGGACGGAAATCATTCTCTTCCCAGGTCGTCAGTTTGCCACAGCGCGGACAGTTTAAAGTAGTGGGCATGAGATCAACTCCAAAGAAAAATAAAGCTTCGATTAGGCAAATATAGCCGCACTTGGTAGACTTATGCGGTTTTTATTAGTTTGATCTGATTATGCCGATTCGTCAATTTCAAGCACAGCGTATGCATGCACCCCGTGATTTTCAAAGCATCAGTCCTGAAGCGGTCTGCATCGAAGTCGGGGCGGGTAAAGGCAAACATGCTTTGTTATTTACCAAAACCCACCCCGATACTCAACTGATTGCGATTGAACGTACCCGCGAAAAATTCCTGGCCATGCAAAAACAGCACGGGATTGAAGGTCAGGCCAATTTACAGACCGTTCATGCCGATGCTTTGCCGTGGATCGTGCATGCATTGTATCCAGAGCAGGTAGAACAATTCTTTATTTTGTATCCAAATCCGGAACCGCATAATCCGGCGCAGCGCTGGGTCAATATGCCATTTTTTGAGTTTTTACTTTCCCGTTTAAAGACGGGTGGAACCATTACACTGGCCAGTAATATTCCTGCCTATATCGAAGAAGCAGAACAGCAGGCAGAACAACTGTGGAAATTACCTTTTATTAAAGAAGTTATTGCCCAGGATTCAGCACGCACCCATTTTGAAATTAAATATCTGGAACGTGGGGAATTGTGTCAGCAACTTATTATTACTAAACCTGAAGCTTATGTGACACGGTTTGATGATTTCCAGCCTTTGCAAGGGCAGAATGCTAGCATCGCGGAATAATCAGATGAGCAAACGTATTGCCATTGTTGGCGCTGGCCCTGCCGGGTTAATGGCCGCAGAAGTCCTTAGTCAGTTTGATTATGAGCTGCACGTCTATGAGCAAAAACCGTCTGCTGCACGTAAATTTTTGATGGCAGGCAAAACCGGCCTGAATATCTCTCATGCGGAACCGGTTGAGCAATTTGTGCAGCGTTATGATCAGGTGGACTGGTTGTCGCCATGGGTCAAACAGTGGGATGCTGTCTGGATTCAAAACTGGATGCAGGAACTCGGCATTGAGCCTTATATTGGTTCATCCGGTCGGGTATTTCCCACAGAGATGAAAGCTGCTCCCTTGCTGCGTGCCTGGCTCAAGCGCTTGGCCAGTCATGGCATCCAGTTTCATTACCGGCATAAAGTCAGCCGCCTGCATCAACAACAGCTTGAGCTGCACGATCTAAAAAATAATGAACTTCGCACTGAAAAATTTGATGCGATTATTTTGGCCTGTGGCGCAATATCCTGGTCAGAACTGGGCAGTGACGGCGCATGGCAAGCCTGGTTAAAACCCGATGAGATTGAAGTTTTTCAGGCCAGTAATGCCGGGGTGGAATATCCATGGTCCAAGTTCATGCAGCCAGTCTTTGGTCAGCCTTTAAAGCGTGTAGAAGCCTGGGTCGGGCAAGGTGAAAAAACCATGGGTGACATTGTGATCAGTCATTATGGGCTAGAAAGTGGTTTGATTTATAAGCAGGGAAGAGGTTTAGGCGAACAGCTAAAACAAAGTCAGCAAATGCAACTGAGTCTGGATTTATTTCCTGACCAAAGTGTGGGGCAATTGGCGAAAAAATTACAGCCGACTAAGAAGCAGTCTTTAAGCAATGTTTGGCGTAAAGCCGGATTGGATGGTGCCAAAGCGGCTTTGGTGCGTGAACTGGTGGCCAAGACTTGGTGGCAAGATGCTGCTGAATTAGCCAAGCAGATAAAACATTTGACCATTCCACTTACAGGCTTTCGTCCGATTGAAGAAGCGATTAGCTGTGCAGGTGGGGTCAAGCGTGAAGTGCTGTCGGAACAGCTCCAACTTAAATCCAATCCGTATGTATTTCTTTGTGGGGAAATGCTGGACTGGGATGCACCGACTGGAGGTTATCTGCTGACAGCCTGTTTTGCTACAGGCCGGGCGGCAGGTCAAGGGGTGCATCAGTTCCTAGAGGCCAGCTAAGTCATTTTATGCTGAGGGAGAAAAAGCCCTTATTCTGAAATGCAGACCAAGCCTGGACAGTATCATGCTTATTCAAGGTGCCTGTATGCACCCGTTGAGCTTAGATGTTCGCTGTGTATTTTAGTCAAGCTGGGTGCAAGCAATGAGCTCCATGGAATTAATTGGCTGGGCGGGCAGGTGCTGTGTTGGCATTCAGATCCGGATATTGCGAACGCCAGCGTTCTAGTTGCTCTTGCGCATGCAGATATTTCCCTAAACCTTTGACACTTTCACTGGCCTCATTCACTGTTTTGGTTTGAGTCTCAGGACTATTTACCAATTTGTCCTGATGTTGCCAATATTGATACATCATGCCCTGAATATAACGGCCCTGTTCGGTTTTCAGTTCTAAATCCTTCAGCATATTCAGGGCTGACTGTACATGATCGCGCTGGCGTTGCTGAATAAACTCCGGACTCAAGCTATCTTCATCACGCATGCTGTTTAATTCTTTTTCCAGCTCCGCACTCATTTCCTGAAAACGTTGCTCATAATCGGTCAGTACTGCAATATCATGTGGATCCTCAGTGGTTTTGGGGAAGTCTTTCAGCGGCTCGGTTTTCAGTTCCTGCATCACCTGATCTGAAGCCGTACTGTCTGCAGCCGGTTCGGTACTTTCTGATGTTTTCTGGTCACATGCCATGAGCAGCATGACTGCTGCAAACAGGGCAGTGCGTGTCATTCCTGATATTTTATGCATGATTGACTCCTGTTTTTAATTAGTTTTTTTAAATACGTATATATGAGTAATATAAGGAAAATCAATCATTTCCTCTATACCTTTGGCTGTATAGTCCCAGATAATCTGTTCAAACTGTTGTTTGAGCTGTGCTTGCCGGGATGCTGGCATGGCTGCAATAAAGCTGGTCGAGAGTAGCCGTTTTGATACCACCTGCTCCACACTGCCCTGTTGTTGCCGAGTCATGCTGATTTCTGCATACGGCTGAAACAGGGTTTGTTGTTCAAATACCTTGCGCCACGCTCCGCTATGATAACGCGGGGTATCACCTTCTAATGGGGCGATACACTCTGCCAGTGCCTGAACCCAGGCTACCCGGGTATCCCGCTGATTCCAGACCAGAACCAGATAAGCATCGGGTTTGAGGACTCGGTTGAGTTCCTGTAAGGTCTCTGCATTCGCAAACCAGTGAAATGACTGTGCACAAAATACCGCATTCAGGCTATGATCAGGCAAGGGGAGTTGATGGCTCAGGCCTTCAACAGCCTCAATGTCCGGATGGGCCAGTTTTAATTGTGCCAGCATTTCCGCAACCGGATCGACAGCGATGATGTTTTTACTGAGCGGGCGTAAATAAGGAATAAACTTGCCGGTCCCACTGCCCAAATCCAAAAGACGCGCATCGACAGGCAAAGTCAAAGTATCGGCCAGCCACTGACTGATCTCTGCCGGATAATCGGGACGCACTTGCTGATACAGCTCGGCAGATGCACTAAAACCCCGTTTTGCTGCCGGATGTAATGATTGTGTCATATTTTGCGCTTTTTAATCTTTTTGATCGATATAAAATAGCATATTCACTTTTTTGACAGCATTCATTGATTGAATTGTTGTGGAAGGGTTCGATTTACCAGCACGGGAAAGTTATGGACAAGCAGATTGTTTTTGAAGATGAGCATATACGCGCGATTTTTATGCCGGGGTCATCTTCAGAATTGATTTTTTCATTTGGCGATTTGATTACCCGTGCCAAGGGCCTCAACATCAATGCAGAAAAGTCGCTACAGAAATTTGAATTCAATGTTCTGGGTATTATGCCCAAGCACAAATCCTGGTTCCCGCAAGGTTCCATGTGGAACATGTTAGAGGCAGTGGCTGAACTGATTGCGCCGTTTCAGCAGCGGGTTGCCTATGGCGGCTCGATGGGTGGCTATGCCGCGATCAAGTATTCCTGCGCCTTAGGCGTGCAGCGCGTGGTGGCGATGGTGCCGCAATATTCGATCAATCCGGATGATGTACACGATGCCCGCTACAATATGTTCTATCAACCAGAGCTGAATGCAGGAATGCGGGTTGAAGCCGAAGATATCGATAGCACGTGCGAATATATTATTGTTTATGATCCGTATTGTGCCGAAGACCGTGCGCATTATCTGAAATTACAGGCCCTGATTCCGCAGCATCATGTGCTGCATTTGCCATTTACCGGACATGATGCCATTGCCGTTCTGGCCAGTTCCGAATTGCTGTATGACTTTTTGGTACATGATTACGAACCGAGTTATTTTTACCAGAAAATGCGTCGGGTCAAGAAAAACAGCAAGTTCTATTATCGCAAAGTCATTGAAAATGTCTTGCCACGCCATCGTATGGCCTTGGGGCGTATCCTGAAAAATAATGATCTGCAACTGGATAATCAGTTTTTTGATGCCAGCCAGAAACAGGTGATCTTAAGAGAATTATTGCGAAATAAACAGGTCGATCAGCATGACCTGCTCAAGCTCGGCATTCATGTCAATTTGCCGCAGGAAAATCGTCAGTTGCTTCTGGATCAATATGGACATGGTCTGGTATTTAATGTCATCAGTCATAAAATCGAAAGTTATGCAGAAGGCGCGATTGCCCTGAACCATAAATTCCTGATTCCGATTTATGCCAAAGGCAATGGCCTATTGAGCATCAGCTTGAATGATGAGCGTTATCTGGTGGTGATGAATGACCGGCATGTCATGAAACTGATCAAGGAGCAGGATGAACTCAGTCTGGGCATGCACCCGATTCTCATGAAACGTTATAGCGATTATTATATGTTCAGCTATAAGCACTTGAATTTAAGTACCAATGAGTATGGCGCTGCGGCCTTTATCGATGAAAGTGACAAAAATACGCAGTTTGTGACGCACAATGAGATAAACTAGCTTTATTTTTTAATAAAAAACAATTACTTGACATGTGATTGGCTAGGCATAATATAGAGATAGGCGGTACAAATAATATCCACCCGTACTGCTCCCGATAGTTGAAACGAACCAGGGGGTCTCTATATGATGCAATCTGCCCAGATGATACAAGTCTGTTTCATGGTCGGTTTAGCGCTGCCCAATCTGGCACATGCAGAAAGTGTACATCCAGCCGTGATTATGATGAGTGCATCGATTATTTTCATGATCATTCTGGCGGTGTATGTGATCTATAAAATCCGGCGTTCATTGCGCAATCATCTCGATAAACCGCTAGATTAAGATTGGCAGAGCGGAAACTGCTTGAAAAGCCTCAATGACTTGTTTTAAATGATAAAGATCAATGGTTCAACAGGATTGAGGGAACAGCCATGAAAGCCGTTTATTTAGACTATGCTTCTCTAGACCAACAGGATTTGGACTTTCAGGCACTGCATGCAGCCTTTGATCCGCTTGTGTTGTATCCAACGACTTCGGCTGCCGAGATTGCTTCCCGCGTGGCCGAGGTTGAGGTCATTATTAGCAATAAAGTACTGATTGATGCTGCGACCATTCAGCAATCTCCTGAACTGAAACTGATCCTGATTTCTGCGACCGGCAGCAATAATGTCGATCTGGCTGCGGCCAAAGCACGCGGCATTGTGGTCTGTAACTGTCAGGCCTATGGTACTTCTGCGGTTGCGCAACATACTTTAATGTTAATGCTCAATCTGGCCACTTCATTTCTGTCTTATCAACGTGCGCTACAACAAGGCCAGTGGCAAAAATCTTCACAATTCTGTTTGCTGGATGCGCCAATTGTCGAGCTGGCCGGAAAAACACTGGGCATTGTCGGTTATGGTGAACTGGGCCATGCGGTGGCGAAACTGGCTGAAGCTTTTGGCATGAAAGTTCTCATTGCGGCGCTGCCAAACCGTCCAGCAGATGCATCCCGTGTACCATTTACCGAGTTGCTTGCTCAAGTTGATTTTCTCAGTCTGCATTGTCCACTTACTGAAGACACTCGACATTTGATCAGTCATGCTGAACTCGAAGCGATGAAGCCAAGCGCATTTTTAATTAACTGTGCGCGTGGTGGTATTGTCGATGAAGCAGCCTTGGCGCAGGCGCTGCGTGAGGGTCAGATTGCTGGTGCAGCGACTGATGTCTTAACGGTGGAGCCACCGAAAGAAGGCAATGTCCTACTCGATGCAACAATCCCAAACCTGATTGTGACGCCGCATAATGCATGGGGCAGTGTTGATGCACGGCAGCGCATTGTGAATCAGATGGTCGAAAATATTGAAGCTTTTAAAAATGGCCAGCCGATACGGCAGGTGAATTGATTTTTAACCCTTCTCTTGAAGTGAATATTTTTTGCTGAAAGATAAATAAAAAGCCCATGACGGGCTTTTCTTATAAATCAGTCACTGCATAACTGGTGGCAGTGCCGGAACCGGATTGAGGCTGCATCTGCGGTGTTGTGGTTTGCTGAGGCGCAGAGGATTCACTCAAAGGCTGTTGCACAATCGGTGCTGCTTGTTGAGGGTTGGCGCGCCACACTTCTTTGGTTTGCTGGATTTTCTGATTGGTTTGTTGGGCTGCTTGCGTAGCTCCCTGATCGACTTTTTGTGCGGTTTCTGAAGCCGCTGCCTTGGTATTTCCCCAAGCACGATCTACACCTGGTTTGACTTTGGCAATGCCTTTTTCAGTCACTTCACCGACTTTTTCTGCGGTATTGATGACGCCTTCCTGAGCTTTATAGGCAAAGACATGCAAAAGATTTGGATTGGTGCCATATGGCGCAATAGGTTTGCTGGTTTGTGCTTCTGATTCGGTTGCAGCTTGTGTCAATACCGGAATGCAGATTAAAAATGCAGTGCCGAGAATAATAGATTTTTTCATCATCATAATGTGATCGACCTCGAAGTAGTCAAATAGCGATCTTTTGTTTGATTTTGAGTGTAGCGGATAATTTCACGAAAACAATGAAGAACTGATGGATTCGCTAGCGCTTCCAAGAAGTACAATTTAGCTTTTTTGTAATGAAAGACGGCGCGGTGAGATATGAAACCGGTTTTTATTTATTTTAGATAAAGAATTGCCCCATTTTCTGAATAAAAACAGGGCAGGATGCTTAGTCACATTGAGTTAATGCATCTTTGGCAAAGTGATGGCGGAGTGAAATAAAGTTTTTTTGTACATTTTTGGCATGTAGATCAAACTTTTGTGCAGTGCTGGTGCCGTCGCGCTGGAAAGTTGCTGAACCTGCATCCATCAGGGTAAGGCCTTTAAATGACCATTGTTCAACGACACGGTTATTGCCAAGATCGCCGGTAAATTCAATCACGCATTTGTCGAGGAACTTGGTCAGTTTTGCCTTGTTGTTGGTGGTTTCTGGAGATACTTCGAGGTTTTGTACTTCCTGTAAGACGCCAACTTCAAGCTGCGGGATTTTTGGTGCAGATGTACAAGCTGTAACTGCGATACTCGCAAGACCCGTCAAAATAAGAGCTTTAAATTTCATATGATTCTTTCTTGTTGAGTGTTGTTAGGTTGAGTATAGGCAATTCAGATGAAATTGCCTATGATTTGAAAACTAATTTTAAAGAATACTCTACCCGTATAGATATAAGTATGGATCATCTACTAGACTCATCTACTAGACTCTTTAGATCAAATAGAAAATTTAGAAAATCAGCTGCGTAATTATATTAATTGTGGAGTTCTTCATTACCAATTATTAAATGATAAGCACAGATGGTGGATGCTATGCAGTGCTTTAGATGTGTTAGGAGACACATCCTTAGCCTTTAAGGATTATCTGCAAACGGAGTTTCCTAAAGAAACAGGGCTTAAATACATTCATTGCTATGGAATTTTACAATGTTTCATTCTTCAACAAGATAGCTTGAAGCATCTATATGAAGTATTCAAAGTTCAATGGGAAGCAAATAGTGAGTTGAAAAAGATCCGTAAGGTTCGGAATGCTTCGATTGGGCACACAATCCTAAATAATGAAGGAGGAAGAAGCGAAAAAGATAAGGATGAATTTAATAATTTTATTTCTCGTATCACAATTAATAAATCTGGTTTTGACTTGTTGAGATATTCTAAAAAGAAAGAAGATACAGTTTATGAAGAAATTTCTATTTATGAGTTACTCAAGAAGCAATTAGATGAAGCAATTGTTCTCTTGAGAAGACTGAATAAAGAAATAATTATTATGGAAAATGAAGTTAAAAAGAAATTTGAAAATGAAAAATTAGTTGGCTTGTTGCCAATTTCTTATTGGTTTGAAAAAATTCATAGTATTTATGATGAGCAGAATAAACTATTTGCTTATACAGCTTTAGATAATATCCAGAGAGAATATTTAGCGTTAAAACAATCTTTAGAAAATCGATTATTACATGGTGAATATTGGTTTAATGAAATTGAAGATTATCTAGTTGCAATCGAGTTAATGAGAAAAGCAATGCGGAGCAATGATGAACGAGCTGGACGAATATATAATTTTTATCTTAATGAAAAAAATGACTATTTCAAAAGCTTAATGGCTGAAATTGATGAAAAGTATGAAATAAAAAACCCGCTTTAAAGCGGGTTTTTTATTAAATCGGAACTTAGTGCTGTAACACTGAAATATCAGCGACTTTCGTAAACAAATCACGCAGCTGAGCAAGCATACGTAAACGGTTTGCTTTAAGGTCTGCATCATCAGCCATCACCATTACACCGTCAAAGAACGCATCGACTGGCGCACGAAGTGCAGCTAAAGCTGAAAGTGCAGCAGTGTAGTCTTTGGCAGCAAATAACGGCTCAACCACAGGTGTAATTTTCGCAAGTTCAGCGAACAATGCTTTTTCAGCATCTTCAACCAGGTTTGCTTCAACAATTTCACCTTCAGGTGCAGCTTCTTTTGCAAGAATATTGGCAACACGCTTGTTGGCAGCAGCAAGGGCAGCAGCTTCAGGCAAGGCACGGAAGTGATTTACTGCATTGACACGCTTGTCAAAATCAAGTGGTGACTTTGGCGACAAGGCTTGAACAGCTTGAATCACATCAACTGCAACGCCTTGGTCTTCGTATTTGGCACGGTAACGACCTTCTAAGAATGCAACAGCATCATTTAAAGTCTTGTCGTGATCTTTCAATACATCGCCATAAGCAGCTAAAGCAAGTTTGATCAAATCTTCAATTGATACATCAAGTTCATTTTCAGTGACTAGACGTAAAATACCAATCGCAGAACGACGCAGTGCAAACGGGTCTTTAGAGCCTGTAGGCGCTTGACCAATACCAAAAATACCCGTCAAAGTATCTAAACGATCCGCAAGGGCAATGGTTGTACCTGTTTTGGTTTTCGGTAAAACGTCACCCGCGAATTTAGGTAAATACTGCTCGCCTAAAGACTCAGCAACTTCATCATTTTCGCCTTCAAGACGTGCGTAGTAAGTCCCCGCGATCCCTTGAAGTTCAGGGAACTCACCCACAAGTTCAGAGGTTAAATCACATTTTGCAAGAAGCGCTGCTTTTTCAGCATCGGCAGCATTTGCATCTGTAATTGGCGCTAAAGCCACAGCCAATTTTGCAATACGTTCAGACTTGTTCCAAAGCGTGCCCAATTCTGCTTGGAACACCATGTTCGCCAATTTCTCTTTACGCGATGCAAGCGGTTGCTTTTGATCTTGCAGGAAGAAGAATTCAGCATCCGACAAACGTGGACGAACCACTTTCTCGTTACCTTCAATAATTTGTGTTGGGTCTTTCGACTCAATGTTCGACACCGTAATGAAGTACGGTTGCAGTTTATTGTCAGCATTCACTAAACAGAAGTACTTTTGGTTGTCCTGCATGGTGGTAATTAATGCTTCTTGCGGAACAGCAAGGAAGCGTTCTTCAAAGCTGGCACGAAGCGCAACAGGCCATTCAACCAATGCTGTTACTTCGTCACGAAGGTCACTTGGTACAATTGCAATGGCATTGACTTCATCAGCCAACGCTTTCACTTGTTGGTCGATAATGGCTTGACGTTCTTCAAAAGAAGCCACAACATGCGCTGCTTTTAATTTCGCTAAGTATTCGTCAGCATGCGTTAAAGTGATTGCTTCAGGTGCATGGAAACGATGACCGAAAGTCACGTTAGCTGCTTTGTGATCTTGAATGGTTGCATCAACAATGTCGTTGTCTTTAAGCAATACCACCCATTTCACAGGACGTACAAATTCAGTACGGCTCGCCGCAGAACGCATGCGTTTTGCAATTGGCAGGTTGTCTAATGCATTTTGTAAAATTTGTGGTAAAAGTGCATCAAGGCTTTGGCCTTTGACATCTTTTAGGTAGCACACTTTTTCAAATTTACCGGCTTGGAAAGTCGATACTTGATCAACCGTGATGCCTTGACCACGCATAAAGCCTTCAAGCGCTTTAGTCGGGTTGCCTTCCGCATCAAATGCTGCTTGCTTTGCAGGGCCGTCGAAACGCTTTTGTGTATCTGCTTGCGCGCCGTCAACATTTGTAATTTTTAATGCCAAACGACGTGGTGCTGCATAGGCTTCGATAGAATCAAAAGCAAGACCAGCATCTTTTAAGCCTTTTACGGTTTCTGCTTGCAATGCATCACGTAATTTTTTAAGGCTTTTCGGTGGAAGTTCTTCACAGCCTAATTCGAACAAAACGGTATGTTTAGACATTATTTGCTCTCCTTAGATTCAACTTTTGCTTCCGCTTCAACTTGTGCTTTTAACTGCGCTAACACTTCATCACGAAGCTCAGGTTCTGCCATAGGGAAGCCCAATTTCGCACGCGCTGCTACATAGCTATTTGCAATGGCACGTGCCAAAGTACGCACACGTAAAATATAACGTTGACGTTCAGTCACCGAAATCGCGCCACGCGCGTCTAATAAGTTAAAGCAGTGTGATGCTTTAATCACTTGCTCATAAGCAGGCAATGGCAGTTCAGCTTCGATTAAACGTGTTGCTTCAGCTTCGTAGAAATCGAACAACTCAAACATTTTTTCAACGTTTGCATATTCAAAGTTATAAGTTGACTGCTCAACTTCATTTTGATGGAACACATCGCCATAGGTCACAGTACCGAACTGACCTTTGGTCCAAACTAAATCGTAAACCGAGTCTACACCTTGCAAGTACATGGCAAGACGCTCAAGACCGTAGGTGATTTCGCCTGTTACCGGGTAGCATTCAACACCGCCCACTTGCTGGAAATAAGTAAACTGCGTCACTTCCATACCGTTGAGCCAGACTTCCCAGCCTAGACCCCAAGCGCCGAGTGTTGGAGATTCCCAGTTGTCTTCGACAAAACGAATGTCGTGTACCAGTGGGTCGATCCCAATCGCTTTAAGCGAGTCAAGGTAGAGCTGTTGGATGTTGTCCGGGTTTGGCTTCAGTACCACCTGGAATTGGTAATAATGTTGCAGACGGTTGGGGTTTTCGCCATAACGGCCATCTTTCGGACGACGTGACGGCTGAACGTAGGCTGCGTTCCAGGTTTCAGGCCCTAAAGCACGAAGGAAAGTCGCTGTATGGAATGTTCCTGCGCCCATTTCCATGTCGTAAGGCTGTAAAATTACACAGCCTTGCTCCGCCCAGTAAGTTTGTAAGGCAAGAATTAAGCCTTGGAAGGTATCAATATGCGATATGGCGCGACTCATGGTCATCCACTTAAAATTAGAGAAAAATTGTGCTCAATTATAAGGACTTTGCAGGGGAGTGGCAAAGGGTTAATGTGTGGAACCTTTTTTGAAAAAATCCAGAATACCTTTAAACAAGAAGAGTCATCTATGCATCTGTCGTGATTTCAGCTTTACTGGCCGATTGAGGCTAACTTAAAAATCAAGAATAAATCAGATATATGGCATCCGATTAACCGGAGCATTATAAAGCTCAACTGATCTTATACGATTAGCATCCTAAAATTAGTTTAATATTCACACAATATAATAATGCTTAAAAATAAGGAAATTCATGACCACTTATCAAATTCAATGTCATTTAAAATATAAGGTTGTCCAGACCACAGAATTTGTTTTTCTGATTCAGGCGGCACATCATTCCGATCAAACTATTCTTGAACAACAACTGACATTTAATATGCCTGTCGTATGGCGTGAATTCCAGGATTTAAATCATCAAAATCGTTATATACGTCTGCATGTCCAACCTTGTGATGTCTTTGAAGTGCATTATAACGCGACAGTTGAACGTCATCCGGTGATCAATGCAGATGCGCAGCATAATCTGAATGAAGTGCTGATTCCGGATTTGCCTGATGCGGTGCTGCCTTATTTGCTGGCCAGCCGTTACTGTAATTCGGATTTATTTGCAGAAATGGCCAATCGGTCCTTTGGCTGGATGACGCCGGGTTATGCGCGGGTCAAAGCGATTGAACAATGGATTTATAACAATATATTTTATGTTTCTGGCAGCACGGATCAGTTTAGTACTGCAACAGATGTGCTCATCCATCGGGCGGGCGTCTGTCGTGACTTTGCTCATTTAGGTATTGCGCTGTGTCGTGCTTTAGGCATTCCAGCACGCATGGTGGTCGGTTATGTCGAAATCGAAAAGTTTTTACCCGATTTTCACGCCATTTTTGAAGCTTATTTAGAGGGTGGGTGGGTACTGTTTGATCCGACCCGTTTGGCGCCTGTAGAAAATTTAATTCGGATTGGCACTGGCATCGATGCCGGAGATGTGGCATTTTCGACCTTCTATGGTGAGGTCGAGCTGATTAAAATCGAGCCGATTATTCGATCTGAATCAGATGAAAATCCGCTATCAAAGCCCACTGAAATTACTGCAAAATAACATGATTTTAAACAGTTTTATCAGCTTCATTGTAAGTCACGATGTTGTTGGAATATGCATGAAGTATAAAGCCTCAGCCCTTCAAAACCATTTTGATGATGAGCAATCATGCCGACATTTTTTTTCTAAAAAGTAGGCATACCTGCAGCATTAAAAGATATAAAACAAATATACCTTTAAGGCTGCTTGGTTCTATAATGCGGAAAATCGATAAAAAGTAAATCAGGTAGACTGTGTTTCACTCAAATCTAGACTGGCTCAATACCTTAAAACCAAACTTCAAAGTCCTTCCGCTCAAAGACCGTCTGTTATGCGGCATCGGTGCCCTGATCGGCTTGGCCGTATCCTCATTGCTGAGTTTGTGGATTCTGGGTGATTTTAAGGCCTGGTATATTGCACCGATGGGGGCGTCTTCGGTGTTGCTGTTTGCAGTGCCGGCCAGTCCTCTGGCACAGCCCTGGAATATTATGGTGGGGAATACCATTGCGGCTGTGGTCGGCGTAACCTGCGCATTATTCATGGCCAATCCGACTGAAGCTTTTAGTGTCGCCGTCGCTCTGTCGATTATGCTGATGATGACCACAGATTCCTTGCATCCCCCGAGTGGTGCGGTCGCGATTACTGCGGTCTTGGGCGGAAATGCGGTACATGATCTGGGCTATGCCTTTGTGTTTTATCCGGTGCTCTTAAATTCACTGCTGCTGATGATCATCGCCATTGTATTTAACCGCATGATTGGCAAGAGCTATCCGCAGCAGGCGCAACTGAATACCCGTTCTAAAGATCCAACCCCGACCCAGAAAGTTACCATTCAGCCGCAGGATATTCAGGACGTGCTAGACCAGCAAACAGAATTGCTGGATATCAGTGAATATGACCTGCAAAAGATTATTCTGGAAGCACAGGATATTGCCAATGCGCGGGCGGTGCATGAATTTACTTGTCAGGATATTATGACCAAAGATGTGGTCACGCTGCATGAAAATGACAATATTCATCATGCGCTGGACAAGTTTAAACAGATGAACCTGATGAGCCTGCCCGTGGTCAATGCAGAAGAAAAACTGGTCGGCACTTTGGCCATGTATGACGTGGTGGAATGGTTTAAGCGTGCTTCGGATATTCGCAGCAGTTGGGAAGATCAGGTCAGGCATATTATGAGCTTAAAAGTCGTCACGGTGCAGCCGACCCAGCCGATTCAGGATCTGGTGCCTTATTTTGTTGAACGTTCTTTTAATTATATTCCGGTGGTCAGTCAACAACAGCTGGTGGGAATTATCAGTCGTGCCGATATCATTGCTGCACTGAATCAGGAACTCAATCAACTTAAGATCAAAAGCAGAACTGAATAAGATGATTTTAGAGAAATTATCTGAGTTTAATGCATCTGCTTTGAGCAAGGATTTTGCTTAAAAAGCAGCGATACTTGCCAATAAAAAAGCACGCCAAAACGTGCTTTTTTATTGGACTTGGTTTAGAGGAAGAACCAGTAAATAAACAGTGAAATAATAAAGATACACATAATATTCAGTACAAAACCGACTTTCATCATTTCGCTTTGCTGGATATGACCGGTTCCAAAAACAATCGCATTGGGCGGGGTAGCTACCGGCAGCATAAAGGCACATGAGGCACCAATACCAATGACAATCACCAGAATTTCTTTGGGCATGCCCATCTGATCCGCAATTGCGGCAAATACTGGTACCAGCAGGGCAGCCGAAGCGGTATTACTGGTAAATTCAGTCAGGAAGATAATAAAAGTGGCGACTACAAAAATAATCATCAGCGGGGAGGCATCACCAAAGGCATTGGCCAGAGTTTGCCCCAGTACCAGCGAACTGCCTGAATCCTTCAGAATGGCACTCAAGGTCAGACCACCACCAAATAGGTACAAGACCCCCCAGTCGGTATTTTCTGCAATCTGTTTCCAGCTTGCGGTACCTAGAATTACCACCATACAGGCAGCCGAAATTGCAATCCAGGTATCCGGCTGAGAAATACCAAAAATTTCGGTGAATTTTTTACTGAAAATCCAGGCAATTGCAGTACAGAGAAAGAGGATCATGGTGGCTATACGGGTGCCGGTCCAGGGAATATCTTCGGTCACAAATTGTACTTTGTGATTTAGTTTTGGACGTAGTACCAGATATAAACTGACTAGCATGGCGGGGAGAATAATGAACATCATCGGCAAGCCGATTTTCATCCAGTCGGCAAAATCATAGCCGAGTGCCTTGGCGGCAATGGCATTCGGAGGGGAACCGACCATGGTGCCCAGCCCGCCAATACTGGCCGAATAGGCAATGCCGAGCAGGATAAAGACAAAAGTTTTACGATCCTTGCTGACATCCAGATGTGAAAGCAAGCCTAAGGCCAAAGGCAGCATCATGGCAGCAGTGGCCGTATTGGAAATCCACATGGACAGCAGCGCCGTCACCACAAAAATCGCCAGTACAGAAATACCCAAATGCCCACCAGACATGGAGATAATCCACATGGCAATTTTCCGGTCCAGCTTCTGGATATGCAATGCCGTTGCCAGCGCAAAACCACCAAAAAACAGGAAAATGACAGGATCGGCAAAAGTGGCCAAAGCGGCTTGTGTGGTGATGGGAACCAGTCCCCCGTCAGAGGCCATTGGCATGGCGAGTAACACCGCCATCACTGGAACTAAAAGTGCGGTAATGGTGATATGAATCGCTTCAGTCAGCCAGAGAATACCGATAAAAGCCAGCAGAGCCAGACCCTTATTGGCATTCTGGTCATAGGGCAGATAAAGATAGAGGCTATAGGCCACAATAGCTGCAACAACAATAAGGATCCAGCCTTTGAGCAGCCCTTTAGGCATCGCATTGGTTGGGGTGGCTAGATTGGTCTGAGTCATATGCTCTCCTTGCAAGGTTTTTATTTACGTCATTTTTTTATATCAGCTTTGAATTTGTAATTTTGCTTTGTTTAAAAAATACCCTATTTAAAGATACTATAACCAGATTGTTGCAATAATCCAGCACTTTGCCAAAGTGCATAGAGGCCAAGAAGTAAAAGCAGGCCAAGTACCATACGTTTAAAATGCTGCTGAGATAAACGGTGGCGTATTTTTCCTCCAATCCAGACGCCAGCAAGTGCAAATAAGCTTATCCCGATCAGAATATGCTGTTGGGGGACTTCAAATGCAATCAGAAGGGGAAAGAGCCAAACCAGCTGAATCAGTTTACTGGCAATAAAATTGAGATTGCTGATAATGACGATGTCGGTTTTAGACAGCTGGCAGCTCATCAGATACATCATCAGAAAAGGTGCCATGGCATTGGTGGCGCCTCCAATGATGCCGGCCAGCAAACCAAAATACAGCATACTGGAAACATGAGAACTGACTTGCAGCGGCCGTGTTCTTAGCTGGTCGAGTACATAGAACACCATCACCAGACCCAGCAATAATTTTAGAATCCCTTCATTCAACCAGAATAATAACTGAACTCCGAGCATGCTTCCCAGCAGGCTACTCAGGATTAAGGGCCAATAACGTTTGAGATAATAGCCCATACTGCTGAACAGGCCATGCTGTGGATCGGCATTGAGCATAATCAGGTTAAGCAGCAGGCAGGGCAGAATCACAAGCGTCACTGCCATACTCAGCGGATATTCACTGGACAGAACGGCTGTACTCATCATGGGAAAGCCGAATCCGCTTAAACCATGCAGCAGTGCAGCTAAGGCACAGAGCCAGAGCATCATCCATTCTGCCTGAGTCATCTGACATCCATTTCAAACATTGGAATATTGAATTTATCGCTAATTGAGCTAAAAGATAAAGTAAAAAGCTGTCATACAGCATAGAAATAACAAAAATATAGGCAAAAAAAAGCCACGATAATCTAGGGGAATTATCGTGGCATCAAAATCTCACCCCATTAGACTGGGTGAAGGAGGAAGCACTTCAATACATCTTGCTATAAATTAGGATGCAGATTAATAGCGTTTATCCTGATTGACGGTGCGCACAGGATTTTGATAGCCCTGAACTTGCTGAACCTTGTCCTGTTCAATGCTGTACTGCTTTTTTGGCATGATTAACCACAGAACCAGATAGACCAGAATACCCGGAAATGCAGCACTCATGACCGAAATCACCACAAAGATAAGGCGTAATAAATTTGCGTTCCAACCAAAACGTTCAGCAATACCACCCATCACACCTGCAATCATGTTTGAGCGGTTAGAGCGATATAAACCAACATTGGCCATTAAAATCTCCTGATTAAAAATAGGGTTGAATCCTAAAACAGATCCATACTTCAAAAATGGAGTTGGATCAAAATTTTTAAAGTGCTGATTGCAAATAAATTCGTTAAGTAATGTTAATAAAGATTAAATCCAGCTCTAAGAGCCACTAACATAGTGAAAATTCTATTGAACTCTTGTGTAAAGTTCATTGGCTTGCAATGTGCTCTGTACGTGCTGTGTTTCCTAATTTAGGTATGCTTTAAAATGAAATTGGATGTATCAAGTTGTACATTAAGCAGTTTTTTTAAATTCGGCCTAATGTTGGGGGGGATGGGTATACTACAGGCTTGTGATCGCCATCAAGTCAAGCCTGAGCAGGAGCTTCAGGCAGAATCAGGACAGGAGGGGGTGAAAATTTCCGCTGCGAATGCACAGCCTGATGTCGTGCCGGTGAGTGCAAAATCTTTAACTCAGGTAGCAGGGCAAGCTACCCTTCGGGCAGAAACCGAGTCAAATCTGGCCGTCGTACCAGATTATGCCAAAGATTTTATCGGCCGCTATTATACCGAGATCGACTGTGATGGTAACTTTGCGCCCTGCAATGAGGGTAAGGCAGAATTTATTTTGACCTTAATGCCGGATGGTACGGTGCATCGCAGCATTTTGCAGTATGGCAAAGTGTTTATTGATAATGCCAAAAGTAGCACTGCCAGCAATATCACCTATCGCAAAGACCGTTGGTTTATCAATCCGGAGCGTACCGAGGTGGTGGTGAGTCGCAAAGAAGGGGCGAGCTTTTATTATACGATTAAGGATTCGAACCATCTGGTGATGAATCTGGACAAAATCTATAGTGAAAAGGAAAGAATCAATCGTGAATTATTTGATCGCGGCTATCCTGCACCCTCTAAAGCTTATGAACTGGTAAAAGACACCACATTTGATATTAGAAAATAATGCGATAAGAAACGGCGCTGCTCTTTTTTTTAGAATTGGATTAAAGAAAACTATTTATAACTGTTTAAAAATCAAAACAAGTTTTGAAGACAAATCAGCCTAAAATCCAAGCGTGAAAATATAATAGCAGCTGATAGAAAGCAAATCAAAATAGTGTAAGGGATGTTTCAGAAAAAATTCTAAGCAAAGAATGGTGGGCCGTCCGCGACTCGAACGCGGGACCAATGGATTAAAAGTCCACTGCTCTACCAACTGAGCTAACGGCCCATTCTGGGTAATCAAAATGAATTTGATTGAGATTTCTAAAACTGATGTTTTAGAATGATGGTGGGCCGTCCGCGACTCGAACGCGGGACCAATGGATTAAAAGTCCACTGCTCTACCAACTGAGCTAACGGCCCATCAAGGGATATCAAAGAAATGGTGGGCCGTCCGCGACTCGAACGCGGGACCAATGGATTAAAAGTCCACTGCTCTACCAACTGAGCTAACGGCCCTGAACCGGCATTCAAACTAGGTTTGAATGTATAGTGCAAGTCAAGCTAAATAGCTTAAAGCACCACTTTGTTTGATGGAGCGTATTGTAGCAAGATCTCATTTCAGCGCAAGCAAAAAATAACAAAGTTGCCCATGTTTGATTATAAATAGAACAATTGTGCTTTATCTAAACAAAAAATAGGCAACTTCAGTACTTAGAAGCGATATTGGTAGGCCTGAATGTTGGCAAAAATCTCTGCTGTGAGCTCAGAATAGGCCGTTGCACCTGGTAATAGAACCAACAGGCGTTCATCGGTTTTATTCGGATCGAATGCTTGCTCTTTCAACCTGTTTTTCTGGTATTTGAAGGTGCCTGTCGTTTCGACTTGCTGCTGGATACGTAAAAACACCGGAACGGCATAAGCAGGCAAGCACTGTTTAAAGGTGCTGACCATCTGTTGCAGGTCTTCTTGATCCAGTTGCATATCTGGTTTTAAGGTCAGCGCTGCCATCCCGGCACGACCATTGGTATTTGGAATTTCAACGCCATAGACCACGGCTTCAACAATTTTGTCATACTCGGTGAGCATATTTTCGACTTCGGTGGTCGAGACATTTTCACCTTTCCAGCGGAAAGTATCACCTAAGCGGTCGACAAACTGGGCATGACGAAAGCCGATATTACGTACCAGATCACCCGTATTGAAATAAGCATCACCTTTGCCAAATACATCCTGCATGATCACAGACTTGTTTTTTTCCGGGTCGGTATAACCATCAAAGGGTGAGCGACGGGTGATTTTACCAATTAATAAGCCGGTTTCGCCTTTTTTTACCCGTTTGCAATGGCCTTTGGCATCCCGTACCGGCTCATTTTTATCTTTATCAAAGGCAATAATGGCATACGGTGTGGGTGAGAAACCGACGGTATTATCAAAATTGAAAATATTGCTAAAACCGACATTGCCTTCACTGGACGCATACAATTCCAGCACTTCCTGAATCCCAAAACGGGATTTGAACTTGTCCCAGATATTCGGGCGCATGCCATTTCCAATCATTCGGGTGACCCGATGGTCTTTTTCCAGTTCAGAGGGAGGGGCATCCATCAGATAGCGGCACAACTCACCGACATAGCCAATTGCAGAAGCATCAAATTTCTTTACATCTTTCCAGAAGGAGGAGGTCGAGAATTTACGTCGAATCGCAAGCGTTCCTGCACCTGCAATCACGCCACACCAGCATACCACCATGCCTGTGGCATGATAAAGCGGCAGGGTGCAGTACATCACATCATCTTTCTTCAGGTTTAGCACATGGCCATAGGTGCCATAAGCCAGCGTCCAGCGCCCGTTGGTAAAGATGACTGCCTTAGGCAGGCCGGTGGTGCCCGACGTATAAATGTAGAACAGCCCATCTTTGCCTTGCACCGAATGGGTGGTCGGTGGATTGAATTTCGGGGAGAGATCGATTTTTTCAGCCAGATTGATAAAGCCTGCAGGCGCCTGACCCGGATCGGCTTGAGTATTTTGGTCGGCAAACCAATGCAGGCGATCACTGCTAATATTGAGGTCATCACGAATCTCGTTGACCGCGTTCTGGCACTCTTCACCGACAATCACCGCAATTGGTTTGACCAGGTTGATACTGTGGGTCAGCACCTTACCCACTTGCGAGGTATTGACCAGTGCCGTGGTGACACCAAGTTTGGCCAGACCGAGCACGCTGGCAATGAGTTCAGGGCG
The DNA here is from genome assembly GCF_013417415.1 of Acinetobacter sp. YH12254. NCBI lineage: Bacteria > Pseudomonadati > Pseudomonadota > Gammaproteobacteria > Moraxellales > Moraxellaceae > Acinetobacter > Acinetobacter sp. YH12254. The sequence goes on from NZ_VPEB01000001.1 coordinate 321,781, forward strand.
GTTCTCGACCATCAGCGCCACGACATCACCTTTCTTGGCACCCAAGGAAAGATAAAAATGTGCAATCTGGTTGGCCCAGGCATTAAGAGCGGTATAACTATAGCTTTGATCTTCAAAACGCAAAGCGATACCTTCAGGATTACGCTGTGAAGCTTTTTCAAAAGCCAGACCCAGACCGGCCGGTGTATTCGGAGTACGTAAATAAGCCTGTCTTAGCCCAGTCAGCAAATTAGGCACTTTGATTAAGAAGGCCGGGATTTTGGCAGCGACATCTGCAATACCAATAAGATCGTGCGGTTTCATTTGGGTCATGAGAATCCTATTTGTTTTTCGTATCCGATAGGTTTAATTTATATACAGTAGACAAGCTATCCATCTTTTAACGTTAAAAAGCTAGTGCAATCTACCTATTTTGACCAAATCTAGCAAAAAAAACCTAGTCATCGAAATGACTAGGTTTTTTTATGTGACTGCAATTGGGCAAATTATGACTCAGTTGCAGTATTGGCTTTTTTCGGTGGACGGCCACGTGGACGACGCGGGCGAGCAGCTTGCTTCTCGGCTTTTTCCGCTTCGCTGGCTTCAGCTTCCTCTACGGTCGCTTCTGCCACATCTTTGCTTTTTGCCACAGGCGCTTCTGTTTCAGCACTTGCTTCAGCTGGAGCAGCTTCTTCGACCTGAACTTCAGCTGGTGCAACTTCAGTGGTCACTTCTACTGGTGCTGCGGTTTCAGTTGCTGGTTCCGTCGGCTGAGTATTTTCCGTCGTTTCAACCACTGCTTCCGATGTTACAGGTGCTTCAGTTACAGCTGCTTCAACAGGTTCAGCTGGTGCTTCTACTGCTACAGGTTCTGGCGCAGCTTCAACTGCCGGCGCGGCTTCCACTTTTGCCTGCTGTTTGGCTTGTTGCAAAGCCTGCTCCGCAGCCTGTTTGGCCAAACGGCGACGCTCACGTGGATCGTTGGCAACACGCTTGTCTGAGACCGGTTTTGGTGGGTTCAGGTCCAGGACTGGAGCAGGCTCTGCTTCAACCTTGGCTACCGTTACTTCAACATCACGGGTGACCGGTTTTTTCTCTGCAGCAGCAGGTGCTGCGGCAGCCACCAGACTCGCGTTGTACTCTTTCGTGAACTTTTCTAAAGCACGGTTGAAGGTTGGTAATAAACCAAACTGTTCGATCAGCACTGAGCAGTCTTCACCATAGACATGACGAATCAGGCTACCAATGGTGAACTGGCCCAAAGTTGGCACTTGTGACGGTGTTAACTGCTGAGCTGCAGGTTGTTGCGACTGTGCTGCACGCTGCTGGCGACGACGCTGACGCGGATCGTTGCTGGCCCGTGTTTTTTCAGACGTTGCTTCAGTCGCTACAATTTCTTCCACAGGAGCTGTCAAGGTGGCTTCAACCACATTTTCAGCTGCAGCCGCTTCAACTGGCGCATCTGCCGGTGCAGTGACTTCAACTGCTGGCGTTGCAACTGTAGCATTGTCATTCAATGCCACGATTTCGCTTTTTGCCTGGTCAATATTTACGACCATTGCTGTTGGCATCACATCCGGACGGGGTGCATCGACCAATTCAACACGAAGCTGCTTGTCATTGACGGCCGGCGCTTCAACAACTGCAGGAGCTGCCTGAGGCGCTTGTTCGTTCAGAACACTTGGATCGCGGTGGCGATTTGGGCGTTCCGGACGTTGCTGGTTGCGGCGGTCACGGCGCGGCATTGCCTGTTGTGGCTGTTGTTCATTGTTCTGAACATCATTTTGCTGCGCTGGCTCGTTGTGATGCTGACGGCGAGAATGACGCTTGTTTTCACGTGCTTCATGGCGTTGTTCTTGACGAGACACCTGAACCACTTCTTCATGCACTTGATGTTGCTGAGGTGCAGGAGCTTCAGACTGAACCTGCTCGCGCGGTTCTTTGTGCTTCGGGTTCGGGTTGCGCGGTTTCTTGTTGTGACGTGGTGCTCTTTCTTCACGCTCTGCCGGTTTTTCTGCCGCATCACGTTCCTGTTTTTGTGCAACAGTCGATGGTGCCAGGTAAGCATTATTGTTGCTTGATACAGCAGCAGGTTGTGCTACGTGCTGTGGTGCTGGCTGTGCAACCGGTGCAGCCACCTGACCGAACTGGCCACGACTTACCGCACCGCCATTGATCATTTGTTCAATCGCTGCTGCAGCATTATTGGCAGTACGTGATGGATCAACAGTCGCTGCCTGTTTTTGTACAAACAGGTTTTCTAACCATGCACATGGGCTGCTTGAAGCCACTGGAGCTGCTGCCTGTACAGGTGCTTGCTGTGCCACTTGCGGTTGAGCCGGCTGGTTTTGTGGATTGCGGCGTTTATTGTTATTACGGCCGTTGTTTTGTTGCGGCTGTGAAGGCGCTGGTGCTGCGTGTTGCGCATGCTGCTCTTCTTCTAGATGCCATTCAGAAGACTCATAGCCCAATTCTTTTTCACTTGAACGGGTCGCTTCGGTACGTTCATAGCTGGTTGGGGCAAAGCCTTCGGCATTATAGGTAATTTCATAATGCGGTGTTTCTAGATGTGGATGCGGCAATACTGTCACACGTACATTCGAGGTCTGTTCCAGATATACCAGGGTATGACGCTTTTCATTCAACATGAATGCAGCAATTTCGACCGGAACTTCGACCTGAACTTCACCTTGACGTTCACGCAGCGCAATCTCTTCCACTTTACGCATGATTGAAAGTGAAAGTGAACGCAAGTCACGTACCATGCCGGTACCATGACAGCGTGGGCAGACATAGCCAGTCGCTTCTTCAAGAGAAGGACGTAGACGCTGACGGCTCATTTCCATCAGGCCAAAACGTGACAATTGACCGAATTGAATACGGGCACGGTCACTCTGGGTCGCTTCACGAAGTTTCGCTTCCACCATACGCTGGTTGCGATCTTTGGTCATGTCGATAAAGTCGATCACCACCAGGCCGCCGATATCGCGTAAACGCAATTGACGCGCAATTTCTTCTGCAGCTTCAATATTGGTGTTCAGCGCAGTATCTTCAACATCACTACCGCGGGTCGATTTTGCTGAGTTGATATCGATCGACACCAAAGCTTCAGTTTGATCGATGACGATCGAACCGCCAGAAGGCAGTTTTACTTCACGTTCATAGGCAGTCTGAATCTGGCTTTCAATCGCGAAATGAGCAAATAAAGGCTCATTTAAGGTATAGGTTTTTAGTTTGTCGAGTTGACGTGGCATCACTGCTTTTACGAAGTTATAAGCTTCGTTATAGGCTTGCTCAGAGTCAATCAGAATTTCCGCAACATCATCACGCAGGTAGTCACGAATGGCACGTGTCACCACACCCGCTTCCTGATGCACCAACATTGGAGATGGGCCAGAACTTGCTGTTTTCTGGATTTGTGCCCAAAGGTCAAGCAGATGTTGCAGATCAAGTTGCAGCTCTTCTTGTGAACGGCCGATGCCGGCAGTACGCACAATCACGCTCATGCCACGTGGTACGTTAAGCGTCGCCAGCATTTCTTTCAGTTCTTCACGCACAGCACCAGAAATTTGACGGCTGATACCACCACCTTTCGGGTTGTTTGGCATTAAAACCAGGTAACGGCCAGCAAGTGAAATAAACGTAGACAGGGCAGCGCCTTTATTGCCACGCTCTTCTTTTTCCACCTGAACCAAAAGCTCGGTGCCTTCCGTGATCAGTTCACGGATATTTGAGGTCTGGCGTGGATCGGCTTTGTAATATGAGTTTGCGATTTCACGCATCGACAGGAAGCCTTGACGACCTGCACCATATTCGACGAATACAGCTTCTAAAGAAGGCTCAACGCGAGTCACGTGACCTTTATAGATATTGGATTTTTTTTGTTCACGGGTACGATTCTCTAAATCAAAATCGTAAAGACGCTGACCAGTGACAAGTGCAACGCGAATTTCTTCGGCATGTGTTGCATTAATCAACATACGTTTCATGGGTGTAACACCTTATAGTGATACACAGCAAAAAATCGCTATACACGTAGCGAACATCACACATCACGGATCAATGGCTCAAATCTGCAATGAATTTCATTGTGGTCTGAGTCTTTTCTTACCGGCTTCTACTTGTATAGATAGGCTTCGGTTTTGATTCACGTATTGATGATGGCAATACGGCTTCAATCTTTAAACGGATTAAAGTCACCTGAACGCTTCACTGGCGGACGAGCGGTGCATTGGATGTATGTAACTTTCACTGTCACATTGCTCGAAGATCATCCCTTCTTTATAGAAAGTGTCTTGATACGGAATTGTCGTCGTATCTTTACAAACTGTGCAGATCCAATGCATCGACGCTGTAGCCTGAAGTCGTCTTCAGGGTGCGACTAATCTGATGTGTATCAGTTTACGTTTAAAAACCAACGAAAGTTGGCGACATATTTTTTAAGACAAACTGATTTATGTACCTGAGGTACAATTAAACGCAACAGTTTGCTTTGTTTGCCGATATAATAAGCCTTCGGCGTCGGCATAATTCTTTGGGGACCTTCCCGTATCATGTGAGTCTTTAATTGAACAATCAAGTTCAGAAAAATCTGAAATGATTCAACTTTTACCCACAAACGATGGTTTCCGTGCGCTGACTATATCAAACCTTGCATCATCTGCCTATGGGCTAAGCTTATGTTTCTTGTGTAAAGCATAACCTAAGTGATCAGTTTTTAATCAATTTTAGTATTTTTTGGGTCATAGTAACTGTATGAATTCTACGCAACAATGGCAAAACGTCACTTGGTTTGAAGTGGATGAACATCAAGATGGACAACGCATCGATAATTTCCTGTTTAGTCGTCTGAAAGGTGTGCCAAAAAGCCGTATCTATCGCCTGATTCGTGAAGGCCAGGTGCGCGTCAATAAAAAACGCATCAAGGCGGAAACCAAACTGGCGATTGCTGATCAGATTCGTGTTGCACCGATCCGTTATGAGCAAAAAGATGAATCTGCTGCGCCCATTTCTGACAAGGTTGCCAATGGTTTGTTGGCCCGCGTGATCTATGAAGATGAAGGTCTGATGGTGGTGAATAAACCTTCGGGCATCGCGGTACATGGCGGTAGTGGTGTCGCATATGGTCTGATCGAAGGCTTACGTGCAGCGACTGGGAAAAAATATCTGGAACTGATTCATCGTATTGACCGTGACACGTCTGGTCTGGTGATGATCTCGAAAAAACGTAGCGTACTGAAAAGCTTACAGGACATGCTGCGTGAACATAAAATTAAAAAAACCTATGCTGCTGTGGTCAAAGGTAACGTAGCACTTGACCGTCAGTTGATTGATGCGCCTTTACATCGCTATGAGCTGGCCAATGGCGAGCGTCGTGTCTGTGTATCGCCGAAAGAAGGTAAAGAGTCGAAGACGCAGTGGAATGTGCAGGAACGCTTTATGCATGCCACACTGGTCTATGCCTCTCCACTTTCGGGTCGTACCCATCAGATTCGTGTACATGGTTTGAGTATTGGGCATCCGCTAGTAGGCGATGAAAAATATGGTCATGAAACTGGTTATAACGGGCCGAAACCGCGCCGCTTGTGTCTGCATGCCATGCGTCTGGAGATTCCGGGTTATGCCATGATTGAAGCACCTTTGCCGGAAGATATGCAGAGTCTGGTGGCGCAGTTAAGAGCACAGAAAGCGGATAAGCCGACGGCTCAGTAAAGACTTATTTTTTTTCTTTTAATAAATTCAATCCACCCTAACCCTCCTTTGAAAAAGGAGGGAATTCCCCTCTTTCTTAAAGAGGGGCTAGGGGAGATTTTAGGCATTAAACCTCTCTCTAGCCCTCTTCTACAAGGAGAGGGCTAGAGAGAGGTGGTAAAGCTACCTAACCTTGAATCAAATTTAGGAAACCTTATGAACACACCTGTAAAACTGGTCATTTTTGATTGGGATGGCACGTTATTTGATTCGGTCAGTCAAATCGTGGCGAGTTTGCAGTTTGCAGCACAGCAGTTTCAGCAGCCCTTAAGCGATGAAGACGCGAAAAGCATTATTGGCTTAGGTTTGCCTGAAGTGGCACAGCGTTTATTTCCGAATGTGCCTGAATTGCATGCCAATATTTTACAAAGTTATTCCGAACACTATGTGGCAAACTCTTCCGGAGATTCCTGGTTTGAAGGGGTGGCACATATGCTTGCAGATTTGCAGCAACACGGTGTGAAGCTGGCAGTGGCGACGGGTAAAAGCCGTAAAGGTCTGGATCGTGTCTTGAAGCAGACCAACAGTGAGCAGCTGTTTGTGACCACGCGTGCTGCCAGTGAAACCCGTTCCAAACCAGATCCACTCATGTTAGAAGAAATACTGGCAGAAACAGGTGTGCAGGCCAAACATGCGCTTATGGTCGGTGACACTTCTTATGATCTGGAAATGGCACAAAATATGGCCATGCCAAGTGTCGGTGTCAGCTATGGCGTGCATGAACCTGAGCTTTTGGCGCAATTCAATCCGGTCTGTATCGTGGATGATGTGACCGCTTTACATGCGGCATTGTTGGCTAAAGTCCAATGGAAACAAGTGATTTAATCTATTATCTTGGTTACAGTAAAAAATGGTATTTCCCCGGTTTAAAACTGCCGGGGAGCGCTACAGATTTAAGCATTTGCTCTTATCTTTTAGTCTAAAGTCACAATTATGTTGATTTTATTCGGTCGGATTAGCAGAGTTTTTCTGCTAAATAATGATGTATTTTAAATACTAAGATTTTGTTTTGTCTTGGTTTTTATGGATTTTCTTTATAGATAATAGCTATAGCAAAAAATAAAATAACTATTGGCATAAAAGCCGTATTTTTCCCATTCTAAAACTGTTTATTCCTATGCTCGCTCTGAGAAAGGTAATCCTGACGGATTATCGGCCTGATCATGTCCATATTTTCTGTCCATCTTAGATCTCAGCATAAGCCTAATTTTTGCAGTTTAAGGAAACATTGATGTCGAATTCTGCTGTTGTTGAATCAGTTGCACAAGCCCTTCGTAGCGCTGAATTATCACAAACTGCGATCGCGCCGATTCGCCCAGAACTGGGTGGTGAAAGTGCTGACGTAGATATTGCCTATGCCGTTCAAGAAGTGAATACCGAGCGCGCTTTGTCTGAAGGTCGCCGTCTGGTAGGCCGTAAAATTGGTTTAACCTCTAAAGTGGTTCAAGCGCAACTCGGCGTAGATCAGCCTGACTTCGGCATGTTGTTTGCTGACATGGCCTATGGCGATGGTGAAGTAATTCCTGCAGGTCTGCTGATTCAACCTAAGGTTGAAGCGGAAATCGCATTGGTAATTAACCAGGATTTGACCAAAGAAAAACATACCTATGCAGACATTATCAGCGCGACTGAGTATGCCCTGCCTGCAGTTGAAGTGGTCGATAGCCGGATCGAAAACTGGAAAATCAGTTTAATTGATACAGTTGCAGATAACGCATCTTCCGCAGCATTCGTTTTAGGTTCTCAACCTGTAAAACTTGAAAACCTTGATCTGGTGAACTGCAAAATGGTCATGACGCGTGGTGACGAAGTTGTGTCTCAAGGTGTGGGTAAAGCATGTCTGGCCAATCCACTCAATGCTGCAGTTTGGCTGGCAGATGAAATGGTACGCCGTGGTCGTCCATTACTTGCAGGCGACATTATCTTAACAGGTGCCTTAGGGCCTATGGTTGTGGCTCAACCAGGCGATGAATTCAAAGTTGAAATTGAAGGCTTCGGTTCTGTTACAGCTGCATTTGCTGCTGAATAATCGAGATTCCAAGAGAGTACATTCATGAAAAAGATTAAATGTGCAATGATCGGTCCAGGTAATATCGGTACTGATTTGCTTTACAAGTTACAACGCAGCGAATGGTTAGAGCCAGTGTGGATGGTGGGGATTGACCCGACCTCTGAAGGTCTGGCACGTGCTGCAAAAATGGGTTTAAAAACCACCGCTGAAGGTGTGGATGGTCTTCTGCCTCACGTGATTGCAGATGATATTAAAATTGCATTCGATGCAACGTCTGCTTATGTACATGCTGAAAACAGCCGCAAGCTCAATGAACTTGGCGTACTGATGATTGACTTGACGCCTGCTGCGATCGGTCCTTTCTGTGTACCACCGGTCAACCTGGAAGTATTGCTTGCGGGTGGCGAAGTACCAAACGTAAACATGGTCACCTGTGGTGGTCAGGCAACGATTCCGATGGTTGCTGCAGTTTCTCGCGTTCAACCGGTTGAATATGGTGAGATCATTGCAACGGTATCGACTAAATCAGTAGGTCCAGGTACACGTAAAAACATTGATGAATTTACCCGTACCACTGCCGGTGCCATTGAGAAAGTGGGCGGTGCGAAACAGGGTAAAGCGATTATCATCATCAACCCGGCTGAGCCACCACTGATGATGCGTGACACAGTTCACTGTCTGGTAGAAGGTGAGCCAGATCAAGCTGCGATCACTGAATCTGTACACGCAATGATTAAAGAAGTTCAAAAATATGTACCGGGTTACAAGCTTGTCAATGGTCCAGTTTTTGATGGCAACCGCGTGTCAATTTACTTAGAAGTTGAAGGGCTTGGTGATTTCCTGCCGAAATATGCGGGTAACCTTGACATCATGACTGCTGCTGCAGCACGTACTGCAGAGATGTTTGCAGAACACGTATTCAATAAAGACGCTTAAGGAGCAACCACATGTCTAAGATTATTGTTCATGATATGACTTTGCGTGATGGTATGCACCCACAGCGCCATCAAACCACTGTTGAGCAAATGATTGCGATTTCAACAGCACTTGATGATGCAGGCGTACCTTTAATTGAAGTCACGCACGGTGACGGCCTTGGCGGTTCATCCGTCAACTACGGTTTTGCTGCTGCGACTGACGAAGAATATTTAACAGCTGTTGTACCACGTATGAAGAATGCAAAAATTTCTGCATTACTTCTACCTGGTATCGGTACGGTTGACCATTTAAAAATGGCGCATGAAATTGGTGTTTCTACTATTCGTGTTGCAACGCACTGTACAGAAGCGGATTGCTCAGAACAGCACATCACTGCTGCGCGTAAGTTAGACATGGACACAGTGGGCTTCCTAATGCTTGCTCACATGGCGACTCCTGAAAAACTGCTTGAAGAAGCAAACAAGATGGTGTCTTACGGTGCAAACTGTATCTATGTCACTGACTCAGCAGGCTATATGCTTCCTCAAGATGTCATCGATCGTGTTGGTCATTTACGTCAACACTTGGACCCAAGCATTGAGCTCGGTTTCCACGGTCACCATAACTTGGGTATGGGTGTATCGAATACGGTTGCTGCGGTACAAGCCGGTGCAGTACGTGTTGACTTGGCATCTGCAGGTTTGGGTGCGGGTGCGGGTAATACACCACTTGAGTTGTTCATTGCGGTTGCAAACCGTATGGGCATGGACACTGGCGTTGACTTGTTCAAAGTACAAGACGTTGCTGAAGATCTGGTCATTCCAATGATGCACAACCCGATCCGTGCCGATCGTGATGCAGCAACTTTGGGTTATGCGGGTGTGTATTCTTCATTCCTGCTGTTTGCTAAACGCGCTGAAGCAAAATATGGCGTTTCTGCACGTGAAATCCTGATGGAGCTTGGTCGTCGTGGTACGGTCGGTGGTCAGGAAGACATGATTGAAGATTTAGCATTAACCATGTCTAAAGCGCGTGAGTTACAAGCTTAACTTTTAATCGCTCAGTATTAAAATAAGTTTGATAAAAAAGCATCCAAATTGGGTGCTTTTTTATTTTAAATGAGACTGATTAATATATTAAAACTCTGGGGTGAGATGTTTTAGTGATAATATTGTAGGGCGATTATTTTGGCTTTATATTTTCCTTAAACATAAAAACGATAAATAAAAAATGGCTGCTGAAAGATTTTAAAAAATTTACTCTTATTAATAGAAGAAACAAAAGTTTGAATTAAATATCTGGTCAATTTTTTATTTTAATTAATCGTTTTAAAATCTAAGCGATTGGTTGCTTGAGGAGAGTTCTGAAATATCGGCCGATGAAAGCAGAAAATCTTAATACTGTGGTCGGATTTTTTATTTAAATCGACTTGCGCATGATGGCGACATAGATTTTATCTGTTAAATGGGGAACTCATGATGCGTCGTCAAAACTTATGGATAGCAATGTTTGCTGCGATAGCAACTTTAGGAACAACTGCAGCGAATGCAGATTTTATTGACGACAGTAATGTGCAATTAAAATTTAAAAATTTCTATTTAGATCGCCAGTATCAAGATGATGCTTCATCACGTAACTGGGGTTCTTGGTCACAAGGGGTGACTCTGGATGCCAAGTCGGGTTATCACGATATTGGCGGTGGGATAAAGGTCGGTGCTGATGTGCTAGTTCAACATGCAGTTAAACTCAAAGGTCGTGATAAGAATCCGGATTGGGTTTTACCGCATGATGGCAAGCAATCAAAAGACCATTTCGGTAAAGTCGGTGCAACCTTAAAAGCCAAGGTTTCAGAAACCGAATTAAAAGTTGGTGAATTACGCCCAGTGTCGCCAGTTTTAGTGTTTGATCCATCGCGTCAGTTGTTAACAACTTATAGCGGTGCATGGTTAGAGTCGAAAGAGCTTAAAGATACTAAGCTTACACTGGCTTATATTGACGGGATTAACAACCGTTATGACAACCAGTTCCGTGATTTAACCAAATTTAATCCACCACAATTTGATAATGGTGCAGAAGCGGATGGGATGTGGATTGCCGGTATAGATCACCAGCTGACAAAAGAGTTGGGTGCAAGTTATTGGTATGCCGATGTTCAAGACATTTACCAGCAGCATTATCTGGGTGTGAGTTACAAAATCGGGTTAGGTGAAAAAACCAAATTAGATAGTCATGTGCGTTATTTCAATAACTCCGAATCTGGCGATAAATTATATGGTGAGATCGACAACCAGGCATTATCGGTAGCTGCAAAAATCAATCATGGTACGCATACGGTCGGTGTGGGTTATCAGCAAATGTTTGGTGACAGTGCATTCCCGACATTGGGAGGCTGGGTGCCACAGCCTTATTTGGCAAACTGGGGAGTCGCAACTTTCACAGCGCCGGAAGAAAAGTCATGGCATGTGTCTTATGGTTATGACTTTTCTGAAGTCGGCTTGAAGGGACTAAATGCAACAGCGATTTATTTCAAAGGCTATGATCAGCAAGGTACCGGAGCATATCAAGGTCAGAACTTCAATACGGATGAAGTGAATGCAATCGTCAATTACACTGTGCCAGAAGGTAAATTAAAAGGTTTAGGCGTACAGGGCATGTATATTGATGTGAATTTTGCAAATCCAGCAAAACCAGACCTTCAGGAATACCGTGTAGCAACCACTTATACCTATAAGTTCTAATTCTGCTGCCTTGATCAAGAGCGCTATCCGGTGTAGCGCTGTTTTTCTATCTGCACATAAACTAAATCCTGAAAATAAATAAGGATTTTGATATTAAAATAACCATATAAAACATAAACTTAAATTATATTTATTTTGTAGTGTGCAATCGTAATTTTGTATCAGTTGACCCGTCTTGAGCGGTTAAGATAAGGATGTAAAAAAGTCATTTTAATGAGTCAACTTGACGTCGAATTCTTGAAAAGAGAGGGACACGCAAGCGAAAGACTGTAAGAGGAAGTAATATGAGCACTGTTCAAATCCCTGACTATCAAACAGATCCGTTCTTTGGCTTGGAAGACAAATGGATTGAAACTGCTGAAGGTGAGTTGACCCATTACCACGAAATTGGTGAAGGTACGCCTATTCTATTTTTACACGGTTCAGGCACAGGTGTATCTGCTGCGGCAAACTGGTGGTTAAACCTGCCACAAATTGGTGAGCAAGCACGTTGCATCGCGATTGATACCATTGGTTATGGCCAAACTGTGGTTGCGCCAAACACTGAATATGGTATTCGTGCCTGGGTGGACCATGCGATCCGTACGCTAGATGCTTTGGGTATCGAAAAAACCTGGTTAGTGGGTAACTCTTTAGGTGGCTGGTTGGCATTCCAGTTGGCACTGGATTATCCAGAGCGCGTTTTGGGTATCGTGTCTATGGGGACAGGCGGTGCGAAACAAACTGCTGCACTCAAAGCGCATGCAAACCCGGTGTTGACTGAAGAAGGCATCAAGAAAACCTTGTCAATGTTTGTGGTAAATAAAGACTTGATCACGGATGAACTGGTTAAAGTTCGCTTTGCTTCTGCTGCAAATGACTATGCATCAAATCGTTTGATGGATGTAGTTGGCGCACGTGACCGTGACCGTTTCGAATTCCCGCTTGATTTCGAAAAAATGAAAGATATTACTGTGCCAGTGTTACTGATTCATGGTACGCAAGATGTGGTCATTCCAGTATCACGTACTTGGGACATCCTGAATGTGGTTCCAAATGCTGATGCGCACATCTTCAGCCAATGTGGTCACTGGTCTCAAGTTGAGAAAGCAGACGAATTCAATACTGTGATCAAAAACTATCTTGCTGTTCACGGCGTAAAATAATTTTACCGTGTTTTAAAAAGGGATGGCTTCGGTCATCCTTTTTTTGTGGGCAAAATATTGAACAGAATGTATTTAAGTGCATATGATTCTCATTTGTATAGGTTGATGTAAAAATCTAATTATTTTTAGCAAGTTATTAAATTTAAGCCGAGAAAAAACTGACTTAACTTTTATTAGACTTAAGTTGTAAATGAAGGGAGTTTAGGGTGAAAAACAGGCAGTATTAGCCTAGATCAGGCGACCAATTAAGGAGCTACAGATTGATCCTTTATCAAAAAATAGAATTTAAAATAAATTTTTTAGCAAAAAATGATAAAACAAAAAAGCACATGCCACTCAAAAGTTGAATGGCATATGCTTGATCGGGGATGGAGCGGGATTAGTCCTGTTCGTCGCGGTTAATGTCCAGATAAAACACCCGGGTTAATAGCTCAAGGAATTTGGTTACCGCATAGGATTTGTTGTTTTTGTGGTAACTGACATACAGATCCAGATATGGCAGTTCCACGTCCAGAGGGCGAATTACGGTATTGTCCATGGTCAGCGGTACAATATAGCCCGGTAATATGGTGCAGCCCAAGCCAATACCAATCGAGTTGATATTGAACAGGATGTTATCCGCTTTCTGTACGATGTTGAGCTCAACATTATTGGCTTTGGCAAAGTCCAGAATGGCATGATGCAAAGTATGTGACTGCTCTGCTGATGGAATAATAAAATCAATACCATTCAATGCTTTAACTGGAATTCTCTCGTATTTTGCCAATGGGTGATCTTTAGGTAATATAAAAATCAAAGGCTCACGAATTACAAACTGGCTTTCAATTTCATCACTATTGAAGTTATGACGGGTAAAAGTCAGATCCAGATCACCTTTTTTCAACAGACGCATTTGTTCATTATTGTTCAGGCTGAGCAATTCAATTTTTAAATCCGGATTTTGCACACGCAGATTTGGCAAGATATACGGGAAGATTTTCATCTCGGCCACCGGAACAAAACCAATCCGTAGCATTTGCTGCTTGGCTTGTGACACCTGACGTGCCATGGCAACGGCCTTGTCTGCTTGTGCCAAGGTCAGGCGCGCCTGTTCCAGAAATACGGCACCTTCTTCGGTCAGCTCCACTTTACGTTTGGTTCGGTTGAGTAGCTTGACGCCGACATCTTCTTCCAGGTCTTTGATTTGCTGGCTAAGTGAGGGTTGAGCCGTATAAAGTTTAAGTGCTGCCTTACTAAAGTTCAGTTCTTCAGCAACGGTGATAAAGTAGCGAAGGTGTCGTAATTCCATGTCATCAGCCCGAAGAGTAATCCAAAAAATGTCTTACTATAATTTCATAGAAGTATAATCTATAAACAACTATGTCGTGAAGGTTATTTTGATATTTAGAAAGTAAATACTCTTGAGATATTTATTAATGTTTTAATATCAGAACAAGCACGTGGAATAATTGCTTAAAGCTATTAATTGAAACAAAAAAAATATTTCCCCAAAATCAATCCAAAATCCATTATCCATTCGAATTGAGTCTATTTACTTTGTGCCTTGATGGGTCACAGGAGAGCTTTTCATGAGTGGAAAAATTGATGTGCGTGAAATCGACGCTTTAGTCGATGCACAAAATGGGCGTATCACTCCATCTATCTATACAGATCCAGATATTTACGAATTAGAACTTGAACGCGTTTTTGGCCGTACTTGGTTGTTCCTTTGTCATGAAAGCCAGATTCCAAAGGCGGGTGACTTCTTCAATACCTATATGGGTGAAGATCCGATCATCGTGGCACGTCAAAAAGATGGCTCAATCAAAGCATTCTTAAACCAGTGCCGTCACCGTTCTATGCGTGTGAGTTTCGCAGACTGTGGTAATACCCGTGCATTCACTTGCCCATACCACGGCTGGTCTTATGGCATTGACGGTTCTTTAAAAGACATTCCGCTTGAAGAACGTGCTTACCCACAAGGTGCATGTAAAGAGCAATGGGGCTTGGTCGAAGTGAATCGTGTCAAGTCTTACAAAGGCCTGGTATTTGCTTGTTGGGATGAAACCACACCTGATCTTGAAGAATACATGGGCGATATCGCCTGGTATCTAGATGGTGTACTTGACCGTCGTCCAGGTGGTACAGAAATTATCGGTGGTGTACACAAATGGGAAATCGAGTGTAACTGGAAATTTGCAGCGGAACAGTTTGCATCTGACCAGTATCATGCCTTGTTCTCTCATGCATCTGCGATCCAAGTCCTTGGCGCAAAACCAGATGATGAAGCATCGAAAAAACTTGGTGCTGCACAAACGGCTCGTCCAGTTTGGGAAACGGCTAAAGATGCACTTCAGTACGGTTCACGTGGTCACGGTTCAGGTTTCTTCTTTACAGAGAAACCAGATGCAAACGTATGGGTCGACGGTGAAGTAGCCAACTACTTCCGCGAAACTTATGAAGAAGTGAAAGAGCGTTTAGGTGAAGTCCGTGCCCTGCGTCTTGCAGGTCATAACACCATGTTCCCGACCTTGTCTTGGTTGAACGGTACGGCAACGCTTCGTGTATGGCACCCACGTGGTCCAAACAAAACTGAAGTATGGGCATTCTGTATTGCGGATGCTGAAGCATCACAAGAAGTGAAAGAAGCATTTGAACGTTCTGCAACGCGTGCTTTCGGTCCTGCTGGTTTCCTAGAGCAAGATGACTCTGAAAACTGGATCGAAATCCAGAAAGTTTTACGTGGTTATAAAGCCCGTCAAAACAAACTCATTATGGAAATGGGTAAAGGTAACGAGAAAATCCGTGAAGACGGTATTCCGGGGATCACCAACTATATTTTCTCTGAAACTGCAGCACGTGGCATGTACCGCCGCTGGGCAGATTTATTGATCCATGAAAAATGGGAAGACGTTGAAGCAGCAGCTGACGCATACGAGAAGGAGCTTATGAAATGAGTCAAGTGAGTTTAGAACTTCATCATCAAATCAGTCAGTTCCTGTATCGCGAAGCAAAATTGCTGGACGACTGGAAATTCCGCGATTGGTTGGATACCTTGGCTGAAGATATTTCTTATACGCTACGTACCACACCAAACGCGCAAACCCGTGACCGTCGCCGTTCAGTTGAGCCACCGACGACTTGGGTATTCAACGATACCAAAGACCTTTTAGAGCGTCGTGTCGCACGTCTTGAAACCGGTATGGCTTGGGCTGAAGAGCCTCCATCACGTACCACTCACATGGTGAGCAACGTGATCGTAGAGCCAGCTGAAGTTGAAGGCGAATACGACGTATATGTAACCTATTTGCTATATCGTACGCAAAAAGAGAAAGACATTGTCATTTACTGCGGTAAACGCCATGACAAGATCCGTAAAGTTGAAGGCGGCCTCGGCTTCCAGATCTTCAACCGTAAGATCATGCTGGATCAAGCGACCTATAGCTCACATAACCTGAGTGTATTCTTCTAATGAATAAGATTTTTGTTTGCCAAGTTGACGAATTAGACGAAGGCGAAGCGCTAAAAGTAGATTGCGGCGTGAATGGTATTGATGCATTGGCAGTATTCAATAACGGTGGTGAGTTCTTCGCAATGAACGACCGCTGTTCACACGGCAATGCGTCTATGTCTGAAGGTTATCTGGAAGACGACGGTACAGTGGAATGTCCACTTCATGCTGCACGTTTCTGTTTGAAAACAGGTGAGGCACTTTGCTTGCCAGCAACTGATCCAATTCAAACATTCCCAGTAGTGGTTGAAGACGGCGCATTATATGTAGAGATGGCAGGAGAGTAATCATGGGTTGGCTACAAGGCGAAGTTGCACTTATTACCGGTGGTGGTTCAGGCTTAGGCTGGGCGCTAGTGGAACGTTTCCTGGAAGAGGGTGCACAAGTTGCCGTTCTTCAACGTTCAAAAGCAAAAGTGGAGGCATTAAACGAACACTTTGGCGGTAAAGTTCTTGCGATTGAAGGCGATGTAGCCAGCTATGCAGACAACGTTCGTGCAGTGAATGCCACTGTAGAGCGTTTCGGCAAACTCGACTGTTTCGTCGGCAATGCCGGGATCTGGGATCATTATGCCGATATCGTCAACACCTCTGGTGAGCAGCTGGAAAAAGCCTTTGACGAGATTATGGGGATTAATACCAAGTCACTCATTCTCGGCGCGAAGGCTGCACTGGAGGCATTGATCGCTTCTGAAGGTTCTATCATATTTACTTTGTCTAATTCGGCACTGTACTCCGCTGGCGGAGGCCCTGTATATACTGCATCTAAGCATGCAGGGGTGGGTATTATGAAAGAATTGGCCTATGAGCTTGCGCCTAAAGTACGAGTGAATGCGGTTGCACCGTCAGGTATGAATGTGAATATCAAAGGCGCAGCGTCGCTCGGTCAGGAAAATGTTGGCCTGCTCGATGCACGTGATCCTGAGAAAATTGCACGTGGTATGCCACTGAATTTCTTGCCTGAACCGGAAGATATGACAGGTTCATACGTACTCTTGGCATCTCGTCAAAATAACCGTCCTTTGACTGGCGTTCTGATCAATGCAGAATGCGGTCTGGGAATTCGTGGCTTACGTCAGCCCCGTGCCGGTTTCTTTGACGAATAAAAATCTGCTTTTAAAAATCTCCCCTTACCCCTCTTTATAAAAGAGGGGGAAAATCTCCCTCCTTTTTAAAGGAGGGTTGGGGAGGATTTAAGTCTTCCTTTTTGGAGTCTCTCATGGCCGTTAAACTTATTTGTGCATCGCACAGTCCTTTAATGGAATTTGCTTCACCACAGGAAAAGCGTAAAGAACAAGCCGTTCGTGATGCTTTTGAAAAACTCTCTGCTGAAGTAAAAGCTTACGACCCAACTCTGATCATCACCTTTGGTCCTGACCATTTTAATGGTTTCTTCTATGACCTGATGCCAAGTTTCTGTGTCGGTATTCGTGCCAAAGCTGCGGGTGACTGGGATTATGGTAAAGACAATGATCACATTGATGTACCTGAAGACAAAGCATTAGGTTTGGTTCGACGTGTACTAGATGAAGGTGTAGACGTTGCATATTCTTACCGTATGCAGGCGGATCATGGGGTGACTCAGCCATTACACTTCCTGTGTGACGGCAAACTCGATCGTTATCCAACGATTCCAATTTTTATTAATGGCGCTGCAGCACCGATGCCAACCCCCAAGCGTACCATTGCTTTAGGTCGTGCGGTCGGTCAGTTTATCAAGTCACTGAATCTTGAAAACGAACGCGTACTGGTTCTGGGTACGGGCGGTCTGTCGCATGATCCACCCACACCGCAAATGGGTTCGGTTCCACCACAAGTAGAAGAGTTCCTGATTGCAGGTCGTAATCCAACGCCTGAAGCACGTGAAGCACGTCAGGGCAAAGTCATTGCAGTCGGTCAGAAACTGGCAGCAGGCGATACTTCGGTTGCAGTTCCTTTAAATGCTGAATGGGATCGTGCACTACTTGAAACCTTCAAGAACGCTGATTTCGCGACCTTAGAAGCCATGACAGAAGATGAAATTCGTCGTGACGGCGGTCGTGGTGGTCAGGAAGTCCGTTCCTGGATGGCGGCATTTGCAGCCTTAAGCGAAATGGGCGAATACGACATGACAACACACTGCTATGAAGATATCAGTGAATGGATTGCGGGCTTCGGCATCGTATCTGCAGAGTTAAAAGGTTAATTGACATGAGCAACATCGAAACCATCGTAATTGTAGGGGCTGGCCAGGCAGGTGCAAGCGCGATTTTAGAACTTCGTGGCAACAAGTACGCAGGTAAAATCATTCTGATTGGTGATGAAACGCATCTTCCTTATGAGCGTCCGCCACTGTCTAAAGACGTGATTCTAAAACCTGAGGACACCAAGATTGAAATTCTGTCAGCAGAAAAACTGGCTGAACTTGGCGTGACCACCATTCGTGGCAATGGCGTGAGTCAAATTAACGCGACCGCGAAAACGGTTGAACTTCAAAATGGTGATGTTGTTGCTTATGACAAATTGCTTCTCGCAACAGGCGGTGCCGCGCGCCGTCTGCCAAACTTCGATGCTTTGGGCAAACATGTTTATACGCTTCGTAACCTTGAAGATTCACAAGCCTTGGTTCCTGTATTGCAAGCAGGTCAACGTATTCTGCTGATCGGTGGCGGTGTGATCGGTCTTGAACTGGCATCCTCTGCGCGTTACAAAGACTGTCAGGTGACTGTGCTTGAGCAGGGACCAATGGTAATGGGTCGTTGTTCACCGCGTATTTTAAGTGAATTTCTGCTTGAACAACATCGTCTGGCAGGCGTAGATGTTCGCTTAAATACTCAAGTTGCAGCTTGCCGTTTAGATGGTGAAGAAATTGTGGTGACTTTAGCTGATGGCGAAGAGTTACGTGCTGATGCTGTGGTTTATGGAATCGGAATTGTGCCAAACGCACAGCTTGCCATTGCAGCCGGTTTAGATGCTGATCTTGCGATCAAGGTCAATGAAAATTGCCAGACTTCAAATGCCGATATTTATGCAGCAGGTGATGTCGCGACACAACTTCGTGAAGACGGCGAATTCCGCCGTGTCGAGACTTGGGAAAATGCCAATCTTCAGGCAGGCATTTTTGCGCGTCATGTCATGGGTGTCGAACATCCAAAAGCCAATCCGGCCTGGTTCTGGACCGATCAGCTCAATATCAACTTCCAGTTTGTCGGTGATATGGCAGCGACCCAATGGCTGGTTCGTGGTGACATGGATGCAGCCAAAGGCGCAGACAATTCATTCGTGATGTATGGTGTGACCGATGGTCAAATCGTTGCCGGTATTACCGTGAATGCGGCCAAAGAAATGCGTCATCTGAAAAAAATGATCAGCAAGAATACGGCTTTTGAAGCTGAAAAACATTTGGATCTGACACAAGACTTACGCAAAATTGCTTAAGTTGTATTGAGATATCTTGGAACAGACCTATGTTTTGCATAGGTCTGTTTTTTTATGTTGATCGAATACTCTCTATATGATCACTACCTCAAGTTTCAGTTTTGGTTTGTATTACTTTGCGTAGGTAATGCCTCACTTTTGAGAGATGAGCCATACATGGCGCAAGGTGACAAAAATCTTTTTCTAAACTGAGGATATGTCCATATATCCCAGTTTAGCGGCGGCATCCATGCCGCAATCAGTATTGTCGATTGTGGATTTGAACGAGAAGTTAGTTCAACTCTTTCTGATTAACTTTAATTGAGTCTTTTATGAATTCAAATTCATCTCCCATGCTGGTGACGGCAAGTATTTATGCTTTACTGGTGCTGATTTGGGCCGCAACGCCTTTGGCGATTGTCTGGAGCGTGGCCGAGATTCACCCGATGTGGGTACTGATCATTCGCTATTTTGGCGCATCGATTATTGCGCTATTCCTGCTAAAAATCATGCGTGATCCTTTGCCTTTTGACAGCACCTCAATGAAAAGCTATCTGGCCGGCAGTCTGAATTTAATCGGTGCACAGCTGTTTATTTATCTGGCAGCCAATTATCTGACCTCAGGTCTGATGGCCCTGATTTTTGGTTTTTCGCCGCTGATTGCCGGTCTGATCGGGCATGTGATCTTAAAAACTCATCAGTTAGTGTGGCTGCAATGGTCGGGTATGGCTGTTGCCATTGCCGGACTGAGTTTTGTATTTTTAGATTCGGCAGACAGCAAGGTGAATCCTTGGGGTGTGGTGCTGATGCTGATCAGTATGGTGTCCTATATCAGTTCAATCTTCTGGGTCAAACAGATCAACGCACCTTTAAGCCCAATGTCACAAGCGACAGGTTCATTGCTGCTATCAGCAGCCGGTTCACTGCTCTTGATTCCATTTATCTGGCAGCATATGCCGACCCAGTTGCCTGGCACACAGGCGCTGATCGGGTTTGTATTTACCATGATCATGTCCTCGATTGTGGCGATGCTGTGTTATTTCTGGCTGATTCGGCGTTTAAATGCTTCAACAGTATCTTTGAGTAATGTCATGACGCCAGTCATCGCACTGGTACTTGGTGCGACTCTGAATCATGAAATCATCAGCAGTCATGCCTTTGCAGGAATTGCCGTGGTGATGTTCGGCATCATTATGTACTTTTGGAAAGAGTGGCGTGAGCAATACTTTTCCAAGCGCTAAATCTGTAGCAAATCAAAAGGGCGAAAGCCCTTTTTTATGCTTTAAATTTTTTAGATGAAAGAAGTCTATGGCTACATCCGTTCACAAGAGTTTAAGCAAGTTTATTTAGCAGATTGGCCAAATGTTAAAAATAGTAGATTTCATCGTCCGCACTCTCAATCGTTGCATAACTCAGGCATGCACGATCAAATCAGCACATTATGAGGATAAAATTTTGGCTGGAATCAGCAGAGTAGGGCTTGGTATGATTTTGTATTTTTTAAAAAACTGTATGCATCATGTTTTTCTCGACAGTACCCATAGTCCGGCCAGCCAGCAGGCTATCAGAGCGCTATTTTTTTGCTAAAATAACAAAAACATACATGATTGTCTGTGATGGATTTCATACTATACTCAAGTGCGCCTGTTTTTAGTTTGTATGCTCATTAAAAGATGCGTCGCCTGACCATTTCAAGCGGTTGCTGTCTTGCATATAGCGAATAATAAATAGTGGATGTTTATGCAAGATCTTCTCAAAACTAAAAAATTTCAGTTAACCACGGAGTCCAGCTGGAAACATCTCTGGTCTAAGCCGGTATTTGAGTATCTGCATTCAGATCATTTCAATGGACAACAGTTTCGTAATCTCGAGCATCCTGCTCGGGCGCACAGTCGTTTTGACTTATATAAATGGCTCATTACCCGAAAATCCAAAACCTGGAATATCAATCTCGACGCAGAACGTGCCGAGTTTTTTGCGCGACCGCGTGCATTGCCACAGCAGCGTCCCGATGCGCCTTTAGATGACTGGCAAATCTGGTTTATTGGTCACGCCACTGTGCTCATTCAAATCGGGCCTTATAATTTCCTGACCGATCCGGTCTGGGCTGAATATGCCAGTCCTTCTGCATCCACTGGTCCGCAGCGGGTCATTCCTGCCGGTATTGCGCTAGATGAACTGCCACATATTGATGCTGTGCTGCTCAGCCATAACCACTATGATCATATGGATCTGGCCACGCTAGAATGGTTGCATAGCACATTTGAAATGCCAATTTATACCGGACTGGGCAATGCCTGGTATTTGCCAAAGCACTATACGGTGCATGAGATGGACTGGTGGGAAAATGCATTTTTTGAAGAAATCCGCATTGTCTATACGCCGGCACAGCATGCCTCGGGGCGCGGTATGCGTGATCAGAATTGTGCTTTGTGGGGTGGCTTTTCCTTATTGCATGGTCAGGAACATTGTTTCTTTGCCGGAGATAGTGGTTATGCCTCGCATTTTAAAGAGGTTCGCAAGCGTCTGGGTGTGCCCCGAATTGCCTTGCTGCCCATCGGTGCCTATGAGCCGCGTGCACTGATGCGTGCGATTCATATGAATCCGGAAGATGCATTTCATGCACATCAGGACTTGCAGGCCAAATGCTCACTGGCGATTCATTACCGTACTTTCCAGCTTACTGATGAAGATCGGGATGCGCCAGAGCATGAATTGCATGAAATTATCAAACATTCTTCCAAGCTGATTAATCCGTTTTACTGCGTACATGAAGGCAAACGGATTATTGTCTAATGGCTTCACGCTGTTCTTGCTTGATGAGTTGAATGGCAAGCACAGAAAGCATCAGCCAAACAGCATTTCACCTATGCCAGAAAATCCAACCAAGACTTTGGCCAGTACCCGCTCAAAGCCCAGGTTTTGCCAGATTGTGATTTCAGCAGGGGACTGAAACAGTATTTTTGGAATCAGTCCTTGATAGAATCAGCGCATTGCCAAGCTTAGCTGAATGTTGCGAAGTGTTTGGGTGAAAACAGGCTCAGAATTCACGAATAGCATTTTCCAGAAAATGGTGTTTATTTTCGCTAGATGGAATCAGGCAATAATCAGTTTTACCAAATAGTTGGTAGCGCTTTAAAGCAACGCCACGATACAGAAAGTCGCGGATAAAACGCGGCACTAAATAGCCTGTACTCATTAAATTCAACGGAAAACCGAGATGCTGCATGACTTTTAACAGGGCAGTGGATTCGGTATAAAGTGTGCCAGCTTGGATGACGAGCATCGTGCTGTAATGTGCAGTGGACATCTGGTAATGCTCGAGCAGGGCAACACCTAAAGGGGATTGGGCAGAGACCAGTTTAAACTGTATCTTGTTATCGTATTGAATCAAAAATCGTGCCCAGCCATTACAGATCACACAAACAGCATCAAATAAAATGATGTCGTGTTGTTGAATGATGTCTTCAATATCTTTGCTCATCGTTATATTTTTTCTAGTGACGTATTATTTGTATACTGCTTGATATCACACTAAAAAACCACCCGAGGGTGGTTTTTTATATATCGCTAAGGCAGCTTAAAGCAAGCTGGCTAAGCCTTTGGCTGGATCGGTTTCACGAGCAGCCTGTGCATCTGCCACTGTCATGCCGAGTGCTTGTGCTACGCCTTCGCCATAGGCCGGATCGCAACTATAACAATTGCGGATGTGACGGTATTTAATGAAATCTAGTGCATCACCCATCGCGCCAGCCGTGTTATTAAACAAGGCCTGCTTTTGTTCATCATTCATCAGGTTGAACAGGGCACGTGGCTGGCTGAAGTAATCGTTATCATCTTCACGGAAATCCCAGAAATCGGCAGCACCGGTGATTTTTAGTGGTGGCTCTCTGAATTCCGGTTGCTCCTGCCATTGGCTGAAACTGTTCGGCTCATAATGTGGTAAGGAACCGTAGTTGCCATCCATACGACCCTGACCATCACGACGGTTAGAATTGACCGGACAGCGTGCAGCATTGACCGGAACCTGTGAGTGATTCACGCCGACACGGTAACGCGCGGCATCGGCATAGTTAAATAAACGTGCTTGTAACATCCGGTCCGGCGAGTAGCTGATGCCCGGTACCAGATTGCTGGGTGCAAAAGCCGCCTGTTCCACATCCTGGAAATAGTTTTCCGGATTGCGGTTCAGTTCGAACTCACCGACTTCAATCAGCGGATAATCACCTTTCGGCCAGACTTTGGTCAGGTCAAATGGATGATAAGGAACGGTTTCAGCTTCCAGTTCCGGCATCACCTGGACATACATTTTCCATTTTGGATAATCACCACGTTCGATGGCATCAAACAGGTCAGTCTGGCTGCTTTCACGGTCTTTGGCAATCAGTGCTTCAGCTTCAGCATCGGTGAGGTTCTGGATGCCTTGCTGGGTACGCATATGGAATTTCACCCAGAAGCGTTCATTATTGGCATTGATAAAGCTAAAGGTATGGCTGCCAAAACCATGCATGTGACGATAACCGTCTGGAATACCACGATCCGACATGACAATGGTCACCTGATGCAAGGCTTCAGGCAGCAGCGTCCAGAAATCCCAGTTATTGGTGGCACTGCGCTTGTTGGTTTTCGGGTCGCGTTTAACGGCTTTGTTCAGATCTGGAAACTTGCGCGCATCCCGCAGGAAAAATACCGGGGTGTTATTGCCGACCAGATCCCAGTTGCCTTCTTCAGTATAGAATTTTAGGGCAAAACCACGGATATCACGTTCTGCATCGGCCGCACCACGTTCACCTGCGACGGTCGAGAAACGCGCAAACATGTCGGTTTTCTTGCCCACTTCCGAGAAGATTTTCGCGCGGGTATATTGGGTAATATCGTTGGTCACGGTAAAGGTTCCAAAAGCACCTGAACCTTTGGCGTGCATACGACGCTCTGGAATCACTTCACGGACAAAGTTGGCCAGTTTTTCATTCAGCCATAAATCCTGAGCGAGTAAAGGTCCACGCGCACCTGCCGTCATACTGTTCTGGTTGTCGACCACAGGTGCACCCGCTTCAGTGGTCAGGTGGGTAACAGGGCATTTTTTAAAATCTTGGCTCATTTTTCCTCTCCAAGTTTTGAATATCTTGTAGCGTTTATCCAGTATTTATAAAATATTGAGTTATCTGCGAAGGGCATCAGGTTTTACTCTATTTTCAATATCTTGATATAAATACTGTTAGCGCACAAAGTGGAATTCACAGGATATAATTGAGTGATGTCACTCAAAAAATATTTTTAAAGTTAATAAAGTCTAAAATATTGAAAATTAAATGGTTACTTTTTAAAAGTAGCCGGTTTTCTACTCTTTGACAATATCAAATTCTCTATATTTTGGATAACTCAAATAATGAATCGGATTAAACGAAAATAACAATCTTTAAGTCCCTCATCTGTTTTTATCAAAGGATCAAACTAATAGATGAATCGTGCTGTTTAAAATAAATCTTATAACTGATTTATTTTAAATGCTTTTTTTGATCAGGTTTTGTCTGTGTGAAAAACATCATAAAGTGCTGAATGTAATCAGCATGTTTTCCGGCTATAGTGCTCATTTTTGTATACAGAATATCCTGCTTAAATGGTCTTTATTTTTAAAAAAAGCATTGGCAAATATGCTTGAAAATTGTCCAAAATGGCGTATCATTATTTTCCCACTCGCGTGGAAACTCACTAAAATCTAGTTAAAAGGCGAAAGTACAACATGGCCAAGAAGAAAACAGTCGAGCATGTGGTGATCCATAATTTTGTGGCAAAACACATGCATGAAGTCAACAAAAGTCAGGTTTTTGTAGACCGAAAGAAAAATGCAAAACGTGGCTACAACAAGCACAGACAAGGGCGATATTCTATGGAAGATCGCCCTTTTTTAATGGCAGCTTAAGATCTGTAAGGTGGTTGAGGATGACGCGTTGGCTGTTTGGGGTTGGTTCCAAGTGGAGAGAGCGGGGCAACGGGGCGGTTGCTACGATTTTGTGTATTTTGAGTGGAGCGCCGCGATGAATTTGTTGGCTCATCTCGTATAAAATCATTAAATAATTTATTCAGTCTTCCCTGATTTGGCTGTCCATAATGTGCAGGGTGAGGTTCAGTTCTGGCCTGCTGAAAACTGGCAAATTGATCTTTTTGCTGACGATAGAGTTTGGCCGCTATCACAGAGGGATCATTTCGGCCTAAACGCCGTCGCTGGGATGCTGAAATTTCGATGCCCAATAGAGGGGACATTTTAGGCCGATCGGCATAGCCGCTGGCAGGACGTGTATAAGATGAACCGGAATAATCCGCATTTTTCCGGGCCCGCAAGGCAGGTGCAATAATAACAATATAGAACACCGCAATGAGCATGAACAGGATAACCAGAAATTCCATAACCACCTCTACACTCGTCGAGGGACTGGAAAAGTCCCGGATTAGGCACTCACCATACGCGTGGCTGATTTCACCATATCACCCAAACCATGGGTTCTGAAATAATATTCCAGCCAGCTTTTTACCATCAGTGGATTGTCCATTTTTAACACATGCTGTAGCAATTCCTGTGCATCACTCATCGGCACGTGACAAATGGTTTTACGTACCTTCAGGATATTACTCGAACTCATTGACAGGGTATTAAAGCCCATGGCCATGAGCAAAACCGCAGACAGCGGATCACCTGCCATTTCACCGCAGATACTGACCGGTTTTTCATTACGATGACAGTCCTGCACCAGACGGGTCAGGGCACGCAGTACGGCAGGATGTAAATGTGAATAGACATTGGCAACCCGCGGATTATTGCGATCGACTGCCAAAAGATATTGAGTCAAATCGTTAGAGCCAACCGAGAAGAAATCGACCAGTTCGGAAAACTCATCAATCTGATGCAGCACACTCGGCACTTCCACCATGATGCCGAGTTTTGGCTTGTTCACTTTGACCTGTTCTTCTTCCTGAATCGCCGCATGATCACGTTCCAGTAAATAGAGGGCTTCTTCAACCTCACTGACACTGGTCACCATCGGCAACAGAATATGCAGGTTATTCAGTCCGATACTGGCTTTAAGCATGGCGCGAATTTGTGAAGAAAAAATTTCTGGATGGTCCAGGGTAAAACGAATGCCACGCCAGCCCAGTGCCGAATTTTCTTCTTCAATCGAGAAATACGGCAGGTCTTTGTCTGCCCCAATGTCCAGGGTACGCATCACTACCGGTTTATTGGCAAAGTGAGTGAGTTGCTGGCGATAAATCGCGCGCTGTTCTTCTTCGCCCGGGAAGCGGTCGCGTAGCATAAATGGAATTTCAGAACGGTATAAACCAACGCCTTTGGCACCACGTTGCACGCCACGGACCACATCGATCATCAGGCCGGTGTTGACGTATAGTTTTACCGCTACCCCATCTGGGGTAATCGCATCTTTGGTTTCGTACTGACGCAGATCTTTGGCGATCTGTTCTTCTTCTTTTTGAATTTCTTTATAGCGACTGCGCAAACGCCGTGGCGGATTGATGAAGACCCGGCCTTGATGCGCATCAACGATCATTTCTACATCATCCAGGGTATTAATTGGCAGTTCAGTCACACCGACCACAGTCGGAATGCCGAGGGCACGTGCCACAATTACCATATGCGAGTTCATGGCACCTTCAGTGGTGACAATCGCAGCAATTTTATCCACTGGCAGTTCAACCAGAGCTGCAGTGGAAATCTCTTCCCCTATCAGAATACTCTCATCGGTCAGCTCACGATGACTGGCATCAGCTTCCTGTAAACGCGCCAGAATACGGCGGCCCAAGTCTTTTAAGTCTGCCACCCGTTCACGTAAATAATCATCCTGCATCTGGGCAAACTGTGCCACATGACTATCAATCACGATGCGCACTGCACCCTGTGCCCAATGGCCTTCGCGAATGAGCGCCTTGATTTCTGCCGGCAGGGCATTTTCATCCAGCATCCGCAAGAATACGCTAAAGAGGGCGCGTTCTTCGGCCATCAGCGCATCCTGCATCTTGTCATCGAGCGACTGGATTTCTTCACGGACGGAGTTGAGGGCGCTGTCTAATAATTGTAGTTCTTCGCTGATGTCATCGGCTTCACGATCGGGAACGGCGGCCAGATCTGCTGGCGGGTAGAGAATCACGGCACGACCCAGAGCAATCCCGCCTGAACCGGACACACCCTGAAAGGTTTTATAGGCAGGCAGGTTATTTGGCTTGCGGAAGACATCAATATTGCCCACCGCATGGGCATGGGCAATCACGCCAGAGAGCTGCGCGCACAGTGTGACCAGAAATGATTCGGCGGCTTCAGAGAAATCCTGAGATTCTTTATTCTGAACCACCAGCACACCCATTACCTTACGGCGGTACATCACCGGGACGCCCAGAAAAGAGTTATACAGCTCTTCACCGGTTTCAGGCAGGAACAGGAAGCGTTCATGTTTGGGTGCATTGTCCAGATTGACAATTTCTTCACGCTGGCCGACCAGACCCACCAAACCTTCGCCAGTCTGTAACGATACGTGACCTACAGACTCAGCCTTCAGGCCCTTGGAAGCCATCAGCAGATAACGCTGGTTACGTTCATCCAGAAGGTAAATAGAGCAGACATCGACATGCATGGCGTCCGCGACATGCTTGACCATGATATCGAGGGATTCATGCAAACTGGCAGATGCATTGATCTCTTGAACAATACGTCTCAACGTGTCCAGTTGCATATTCGACATAAGGTCTGCTCCGTCTATTCAGAATTTCAGTGATACGTTTATTTATAACAATAGCCGACCAAAAAATCTGCATGATTTATGCGATTTTTTAAGGTTTTTGCTGGGGTAGCTGCTGACACAACTCCACCAGGGCTTTGCGATAAACATCACGTTTGAAATTCACGACTTGACCTAATGGATACCAGTAACTGACCCATTGCCATTGATCAAATTCCGGCGGATCAGACAGATTCAACTGAATATGCTGAACGGGGGCCGTGAGTTTGAGTAAAAACCACTTTTGTTTTTGACCGATGCACACCGGATCGGAGTCCGGTCGTATGTATCGATGCGGCAAACGATAGCGCAACCAGCCTTTGGTTTGCGCGATGATCTGGACGTGTTCGGGCAATAAGCCAACTTCTTCTCTCAGCTCACGATAGAGTGCCTGCTCAGGGGTTTCTCCATATTGGATACCTCCTTGTGGAAATTGCCATGCATTATGACCAATGCGTTTTGCCCATAAAACTTGTCCAGCATCGTTTGCCAAAATGATCCCGACATTTGGTCGGAAACCCTCAGAGTCGATCATTTGGCTACCTAAAAATTGTTTAATTTATACCTTTGCCATCGGGGAGCGTTATTTCTTTATCCAACTCGAAAAAAGCAAAGTTTAAAAATGTTAAAATTGCTATGATCTTAACGAATTTCTATCGACTAGCGGAGATAGATTTACAATTTTTTTCTTAAATTTCAGTTTTTACGAGTATTTTCATGAAATTGGCGCTATTTGATCTCGATCACACCTTGTTAAACACGGATTCGGATCATTCTTGGGGAGAGTTTCTGGTCAGCGAGGGCCTGGTCGATCCGGTGCAGCATCGTGCCATGAATGACAAGTTCTATGACGACTATAAAAAAGGTCAGTTAGACCCCTATGCCTATAATGAATTTGTGTTCCAGTTTCTGACCCAACATGAGCATGCTTATTTAACCGAGTTGCACCAGCTGTTTATGCAAAAGGTGATTCGCCCGCAAATGCGTCCAGAAGGTTTTAAGGCCATTCAACGGCATAAAGACGCCGGTCATGCTCTGGTCGGAATTACCGCGACTTCGGATTTTATTACTGCACCAATTTTTCGTGAATTCGGCATTACTGAAATTATTGCCACCAATGCTGAAGTACTCGATGGCAAATATACCGGAAAAGTGATCAATACCGCGTGTTATCAACAAGGCAAGCTGGTGCGTCTGGAACAGTGGCTGCAAGGTCGCGATGTGACCGAGTCTTGGGCCTATTCAGATTCGATTAATGACCGTTTCTTGCTGGAATATGCCGATCATGCCATTGCGGTGAATCCGGATGACCGCCTTGAAGTTTTAGCCAAAGCGCAGGGCTGGAACATACAGGACTGGTCGATTTAACTGATTGCCTTTTATCCATCTGATTGATCCAGCACAACTTCGGTTGTGCTTTTTTATCTGCCCGAATTCAATGTAAGTGTTAATGTTTTTTCACAGTCCGCTTGCCTCGGACATGTTATGCTCAAAAAACAGGACATGAAAATAATGGAAAAGTTTGAGGTGTAATGCTATGACTCACGTTCGACCGCGTATGACACATCTGTTTCAGCAGCTTGGCTTGGATGCCACTCAGGAAGGCATTGAAAAGTTTATTCACGAACATCAACTGCATAAAGATCTGACTTTACTCGATGCACCGTACTGGTCAGAAGCACAACGTCAGTTTCTAACCGAAAAAATTGCATCTGATGGTTCATGGGCCATTGTGGTGGATCAACTCAATGAATCCCTGCATGAAAACTCAACCAGTGAAGGATGAAATAAAAGCCAATCGAATGATTGGCTTTTTTAGCTTGAAGGCTTTAGTGAGTGCGTCGCCAGATGCTGACTTGCGACAAGCTATGTTGATATTTTCTGGCGGTTTCACGAATAACAAAAGGCACATCCTGAGGCTGGGTCACCAGCTCAAAATGAGCCTTTAATATTTCCGAGATTCCCTCCAGTGTAGTGACCTCTCTGTCTGCCTGCTTGAAGCCGCCCAGCCATTCATCACGTGCAGTATGTTCTTCCAGCCAGGTATAAGGCGAACTGAGCAGTAGAATTCCACCCATATTTATCCGTTGATGGATCTGCATCAAAAAGTCTTTGGGATGATGCAGCCGGTCGATCAGATTTGCCGCCAGAATAAAATCATAGCCACTAAAATGTGCTTTCAGATTACAGGCATCGGCCTGAAAAAATTCCACTTTAGAGGCAAGCTGATCCAAAGCGAAATCCTCAAGCGAGCAGATTTTCTCTTCGCTTAATTCACCTTCTGTGGGGAGCTGATAACGGATTCGGTGACCTTGGGCCAGAAAGACGGCTTGCTGAATAAAGCGTGCAGAAAAATCCAGACCGGTGACCTGATCAAAATAGTGTGCCAGTTCAAAGCTGGCGCGGCCAGTAGCACAGCCAATATCCAGAGCACTTTTACATGCAGTTTTCCGGAAATACGGCTGTGCCAGCTGCACCAATGTTTTGGCAAAATTGGCGATGCCAAAGTATTCGGCGCCGTACTGAAACTCCAGATATTGAGACACCAACTGGTCACTTTCATACTGTGAAGGAAACTGTTGCAAGGCTTGATCAGAGGCGACATAGCGGAAGCCAGCGTGTTGAAAGAAATGCCGTCTAAAAGCATAACGTGAACTGTGCAGGGCTTCATTGCCTGCTGAAATCCAGGAGCCACCTTTAATAATATTATGCCGTCCATCAAAGGTCGGGGTGCTAAAATCATCATAAAGAGGATGCACCTGAAAGCCATGAAACGGATAGATTGGCGTTTCAGTCCATTGCCAGACATTGCCCTGAATATCATAGAAATCGCCCTGC
The DNA here is from genome assembly GCF_013417415.1 of Acinetobacter sp. YH12254. Taxonomy (NCBI): domain Bacteria; kingdom Pseudomonadati; phylum Pseudomonadota; class Gammaproteobacteria; order Moraxellales; family Moraxellaceae; genus Acinetobacter; species Acinetobacter sp. YH12254. The sequence goes on from NZ_VPEB01000001.1 coordinate 352,829, forward strand.
TGAAAATGATCGACCGGGCAGGAACTGGTGCCATATTTCAATTCGATATTGGCCTGTTCAGGACTGGGTAAATCTGGATCCAGGTCTGAAACCGCATACAGGCGATACCATTCATCTTCGGTGGGCAGGCGGATGGTTTTTTCAAGCTGTTGCGATTTCCACTGACAAAAGGCTTTGGCTTCATGATAATTTACTTCTACCGGCCAATCCCAGGGCATGGGGACTTCTTCCAGCATCAGGCGCAGTGACCAGCCGAGTTCAGTCTTGCACCAAAAACACGGATGAGTCGCTTGTGAAAATTGTAGCCAGCCTAAGCCTTCTTCACTCCAGTAGTGTCCGGTCTGGTAGCCATCTGCTTCGACAAAGGCCAGAAACTCCTGATTCGACACCAGATATTTTGCAGCTTCAAAGGCTGCAACTTCGGCTTCATGCTGGCCGTATTCATTGTCCCAGCCATAAAAAGGATGGTTAAAATCTTTCTGTAGATGTATCTGGCCTTCAGGCACAGCAATCAAACTATTTTCCGGGGCAATGCCGGTAATGATATTGGCACGCCACTGCGGATGCTGGTGTACATGTTCTAAAGCATGCTGACGAATCAGCACCGATGACGTTTCCAGATGAATCCGTTCATGCTCGATGCCCATAATCAGCGTCCACCACGGATTGTGCCAGTTTAAGGGCAGATTCAGCGGGGCATGCTCAACAATGTTCAAGATCAGGGCGCGCACTTGATGCCGATAATCCCGGACTGCCTGCACAGTCGGCCAGTCATAATGTACTTCATCCAGATCATCCCAACTCATTTCATCAACCCCGATCGCAAAAATACTCTCAAAATGCGGATTCAGACGTTCAGTAATGAGTTGGCTCAGCAGCAGTTTATTGACAAAAAAAGTCGCGGTATGACCAAAATAAAAAATCAGCGGATGACGCAAATTAATTGGCTTGATAAAAAAAGCATCTTCATGCTTGAGGCATTCAAATAACTGCTCATAGGTATCAAAGGTATTCAGGAAGTAGTCACGCAGGCTGTGTCGCGCTGTCTGTTCGTCGGCAAAATCAAGCGCAGGGGTAGGCAACAGCATCGGTTTGGCCGAAAGCCATAGGCTGCTGGTATTTGTTTTATCTTGAGAGAAGGGTTTTAGGGGAGAATCGAGCTGCATCCGTCAGGCTCCATCGAATAATTTTAAGTATTCCTCTGCATCGCAAAAGAATAGATTTATCTTAAAAATACGCGAAAGAAATCCCCAGATGGGTGTATTTAGGTAACAAAATGCTGCACTGTTTTGAATGCAGCATTTTTAGAAATGAATTAAAGAGGCAGGGAACTACTTTGCATAAGTTGAACCAGAGCTTGCGCCGCTTTGGACTGAGTACGACCCGGATGCCAGACCATGCCCAGCCGGCGGTTCATTTCCAGATTGATATCCAGCTGATGCAGATCGTGATTGACCAGAGTTTTTGGCAGCACAGACCAGCCGAGACCAATGGATACCAGCATGCGGATTGATTCCAGCGGATTATTGCTCATGCTGACTTTTGGTTTAATGCCCTGTTTTTCAAACTCGGCCAAAGTAATCTGTGAGGTATAGGTCTGTGAAGACGGTAACAGACTCGGGTAATTCAGCAAATCTTCCAGACACAGATTTTTTTGCTGGGCCAGTGGATGAAAGGGTGCAACTACAAAGACCAGAGGATCATTCCAGATGGTGACATAATTCAGACGCGCATCGCCCCGTGGCGGCAAGGTTAAAAATGCCAGTTCCAGATCGCCGGCAATGACTTGTTCGTGCGCCTGCTCGGAATCGACAAAATGTACATCCAGCCTTACATCCGGATATTCCTGTACATAACGGCGCAAATGACTCGGAAGATGATGCAGGCCAATATGATGACTGGTGCCGATTTTCAATTTTCCCTGTACCTGACCCTGTTCATGGCTCAAGGTATAATGAATATCACCGAGTTCATTCAGCCAGTTTTTCACTTTAGGCAATAGCGAATGCGCGGCATGGGTGGCTTGTACACCACGTCCGGCGGATTCAAACAGTTTGACCCCAAAATATTCTTCCAGACTGTGAATACGTTTGGTGACGGCAGGTTGAGTAATAAAAAGCTGATCTGCGGCCAGAGAAATCGAACCAGTTTCCATGACTTTTACGAAGGCTTCAAAAGCTGCGAGATTCATCTTAATCACCTATAAAGAATTTTTATGTGTAGTTATATTATTGTTATTTTTTAAGAATAAATCAAAGCATAATTCGCTTGCTTATATTGCATTGCTGCATTACTAAACATTTTCAAAGCCTTGGGATTTAAATAGCGCCAAAAAAAGACCCTCTTGGATGAGATGGTCTTTGGTCAGGAACATCGACAGAAAAGATCAGGCGGTGATGTCCTCATTCTGCTGTTCGATATTGCGCTCCCAGATTTTTTCGTGGAAGAAGAACGCAACTGCCTGTACTGTGGGTTCCAATAAACTTAAGGCAATTGCCATGGCCAAACTGCCAGTCACCAAATAACCGACAATCATCGCCACCGTGATGTGCATAATGTAATAGCTGAAGGTCTTTTTAAACATACGCTGGTTATTGTCTACAAAACGTTGGATATGTGCCATGCCGAAGTTCCTCAAAATATAAATCTCTGTCTATGCAGGAATAATAATAATTCTCATTTAATTTGTAAAAACGAATATTTTTAATAAATTGATCGGAAAAGTAGATTTATGGGAATGCAGTGAAAGCATGATTTTATTCAGCTTTTGAAAGATTCCAAAAAGTTTTTTAACTAATAAAAATGATAAATTAGATTTATGTGACAGCAGCGATATAATCAAAATCAGAGCAAGAATTTACCCAGTCCAGTGGAGTACATCGACATGGCAGGCGCAACCCAAACAGCAAAAACATTATATGATAAATTGTGGGATGACCATTTAGTAACACAACGTGATGATGGTTCTGCCTTACTGTACATCGACCGTCACTTATTACATGAAGTAACGTCGCCACAGGCATTTGAAGGTTTACAACTCGCCGGGCGCAAGCCATGGCGTTTAAGCGCAAACATTGCTACACCAGATCATAACGTACCCACCTCGAAAAAAGAGCGTGAACAGGGTGTTGCCGGCATTGAAGATGAAACTTCGCGCATCCAGGTACAAACCTTGGACGACAACTGCAAGACCTTTAATATTGTTGAATTTGATATTAATGATATCCGTCAGGGGATTGCGCATGTGGTTGGGCCTGAGCAAGGTTTAACCTTGCCGGGCATGACCGTGGTCTGTGGTGACTCACATACTGCGACCCATGGTGCTTTCGGTTGTTTAGCGCATGGTATCGGTACTTCAGAAGTTGAACATGTATTGGCGACCCAATGCCTGGTTCAAAAGAAGATGAAAAACATGTTGGTACGCGTTGACGGTCAGTTGGGTCAGGGCGTGACACCGAAAGATGTGGTCTTGGCGATTATCGGCAAGATTGGTACAGCAGGGGGTACTGGTCATGCGATTGAATTTGGCGGTCAGGTGTTCCGTGACATGTCGATTGAAGGTCGTATGACCGTGTGTAATATGGCAATCGAAGCCGGTGCACGCGTAGGTATGGTCGCTGTCGATGACAAAACCATCGAATATGTTAAAGGCCGTCCTTATGCACCGACTGCAGAACAGTGGGATCAGGCCGTAGTGTATTGGAATACCTTACATTCGGATGAAGATGCACACTTTGATACAGTTGTGGTCTTGCAAGGCGAAGAGATCGAGCCGCAAGTGTCTTGGGGAACCTCTCCTGAAATGGTGATTCCAGTGTCTCAGGCAGTACCAACTTTGCAACAAGCCAAAGACGAAGTACAACGCAATGACTGGAACCGTGCTTATCAATATATGGGTTTAAATGCCGGGCAGGCCTTGGCTGAAATTCAATTAGACCGTGTCTTTATTGGCTCATGCACCAACTCGCGTATTGAAGATATTCGTGCTGCGGCTGAAGTGATCAAAGGTCGTAAAGTCGCGGCAAGCATCAAGCAGGCGATGGTGGTTCCGGGTTCGGGTCTGGTCAAGGCCCAGGCAGAAGCTGAAGGCCTGGATAAAGTGTTTGTAGAAGCCGGCTTTGAATGGCGTGAACCAGGTTGTTCAATGTGTCTGGCAATGAATGCTGACAAGTTACAACCGGGCGAGCATTGTGCATCGACGTCTAACCGTAACTTTGAAGGTCGTCAGGGCAATGGCGGTCGTACGCATCTGGTCAGCCCTGCAATGGCAGCCGCCGCGGCAATTGCCGGTCACTTTGTTGACGTGCGTAGTTTCTAAAAATCCCCCTCAGTCCCCCTCTTTAATAAAGAGGGGGTTAGGGGAGATTTAAAGTGATGACATTCTTTAGGAATAAAGACAATGAAAAAATATACCGTTGAACAAGGTATCGTTGCACCATTAGACCGGGCCAATGTCGATACCGATTTAATTATTCCAAAACAGTTTTTGAAATCGATCAAACGTAGTGGTTTTGGTGCGAATTTATTTGATGAATTGCGTTATCTGGATGAAGGCTATTTGGGTCAAGACAACTCAAAACGACCTTTAAACAAGGATTTTGCATTAAACCAACCTCGCTATCAAGGCGCGAGCATTTTGATTTCACGCGCCAACTTTGGTTGTGGTTCTAGTCGTGAACATGCGCCATGGGCATTGGAAGAATACGGTTTCCGTACCGTGATTGCACCAAGCTATGCCGACATTTTCTATAACAACAGCTTTAAGAATGGCATGTTGCCTGTGATTTTGTCTGAAGAGATTGTTGATCAGTTATTCAAAGAATGCTTTGCAACTGAAGGTTATCAACTCACCATCGATTTGAACGCACAAGAAGTACGCACACCAAATGGTGAAAGCTTTCAATTTGAAGTCGATCCATTTCGTAAGCATTGCCTGTTAAATGGTCTGGATGATATTGGTTTAACTTTACAAGCTGCGGATGACATTCGTGCTTATGAGGAAAAAACCAAACAATCACGTCCATGGGTATTTGCCGAAATTCAGGGCTAAATCAGCGAAAATTGTCATAGCATGACTGCGATGCCCTTGCTAATATCGGAAGATTATTGGGTTTTTTGATTGGGTAAGACAGACATTATGGCGAATTATTGGAAACAGTGGCTTGCTTTAAGTACGGTGTCGGTGCTGATGACTGCATGTCAAAGCATCGATACCATGAAGCTCAAACATGCCAAAGAAAATGCCGAAAGCAAAAACAATGCGCTGATTTACTGTAAAGGAACATCGGATTGCCAGTTCGAGCGCTTAAACCAGACCATCATTGTCAATAACGACAATGGCCGCCTCAGTGATGCGGCGCGAAAGCAAAAACTGGTACGTTTGCAGGCTAAGAATTTGAATCAGGCCAATCCGATTTACTTGTCAGTACCCGCAGGACAGCATGAATTAGTCGTCCGTTTTTATCCAATCAGTAAGGATAAAGCGGAAATTTTACATGTGTTTCATCTCTTTCAGGCCAACAAAACTTATACCTTGAAAATGTTCCGCGACCGTAGTGCGCGTAGCAGCAGTTTATTAAATGCCTCTGCACCTGATCCGCTTTGCGTGGATTTATTGCAAGAGCAAAAAACCATTCGTCGTTTTTGCAAACCTTATAATGTGGTCAACGGCATTGCAGAGTTTGTAGAAAAGAAAATTTAACCTTTGTCAGGTCTGAATCTGACGCTTTAAACGGAAAATCTCATGTCTAAACAAATTTTGATTTTAGCTGGTGATGGCATCGGTCCTGAAATTGTCAAAGCGGCAGAGCAGGTACTGGATCGTGTAAATGAAAAATTTAATCTCGATTTGACATGGGAGCAGGGTTTACTCGGTGGTGCGGCAATTGATGCCCACGGTTCACCATATCCTGAAGTGACCTCGGAACAGGCCAAAAAAGCCGATGCAATTTTATTAGGCGCCGTCGGCGGGCCAAAATGGGATACGATCGAGCGCTCAATCCGTCCGGAACGCGGTTTATTGAAATTACGTAGCGAACTCAACCTGTTTGCCAACTTGCGCCCAGCGATTCTCTATCCACAATTGGCTGATGCTTCAAGTCTGAAACCTGAAATCGTGGCAGGTCTGGATATCCTGATCGTGCGTGAATTGACGGGTGGTATTTATTTTGGTCAGCCACGTGGGATCCGTGAACTGGAAAATGGCGAGAAGCAAGGTTATAACACGGATGTGTATTCAGAATCTGAAATCAAACGCATTGCCAAAGTTGCCTTTGAAATGGCGAAGCTGCGCGGTGCCAAGGTCTGTTCAGTGGATAAAGCCAACGTACTTGAAGTCACTGAGTTGTGGAAACAAACCGTTACTGCGTTGAAAGAAGAACAGTATCCAGAAATTAACTTGTCACATATGTATGTCGACAATGCTGCGATGCAACTGGTGCGCGCGCCAAAACAGTTTGATGTGATTGTCACCTCTAACCTGTTCGGTGATATCTTGTCTGACGAAGCAGCGATGCTTACCGGTTCAATCGGCATGTTGCCATCAGCCTCGCTAGATGAAAATGCTAAAGGCATGTATGAGCCTTGTCATGGTTCAGCCCCTGATATTGCGGGTCAAAACCTGGCGAACCCATTGGCCACAATTTTGTCTGTTGCGATGATGCTACGCTACACTTTCCGTGAAGAAGCTGCAGCCAAAGCGATTGAAGATGCCGTAGGCAATGTTTTGGATCAAGGCTTGCGTACAGCAGATATTATGTCTGAAGGCATGCAGAAAGTCGGTACAGTTGAAATGGGTCAGGCAGTGGTTGCTGCATTGAACTAAGTCTGTTTTGATTAAAAAAATGATTAAAAAACGCAGCCTTGGGCTGCGTTTTTTTATCTCAGATTTCTCGTATCTGGCTCAGGTTAACAGGTTCGACCTGTAGTACGAACTGCGGTTGCAATATTATCTTTGAGTAAGAAGGTGATCTTACATTGCAGATTGACGTCATAGCCACCTGAAGGACTCACAGGAACCGGAATAGGTACAGCACCGCCTGCTGCCGGAAACTGTGCTACAGGCAAAGGAATTGCAACAGGGCGCTGTACCACATAGCTTAATTGCTGGGCACTGAGTTCAGGCCCACTGACCTGCTGATAACCTAAACGTTTCAGATCCAGAGTTTGATCGATCAGCTGGCTGCTTTGTCCAACAAACTGCTGCAAATAGGCTTCGCGGTCAGATTGGCCCATATTGGGGGAATGTGCACAGCCCGCTATTAAAACACTGGCCAAAATACCGAGCGATAGTTGGAGATAGGAAAATCGCATCATTTCACTCCTGCACAGGAACGACTCATCAATAGTGTAGGCAGGAAGTGTGATTGGTATTGTTGTAATTTGACACGCGGTACAGATGGGGGCGAGAGCTAGCTCAACATCAATCCATCAAAGAAATTGGACTACAGGATGACAGCTTAACAAGCCCTGCCGCTATAGCGAACGGATTGGATAATTTCATCTTTCAGCTCAAACCGGATTTGGCATTTCATCTCGATGCTATAACCGCCATTTGAGGGCGTAGGCATTGGTGCACCGATCGAGATACTCTGACTAATATTCGGTGTGCCCATCGGAATATTCATATCCCGAAAAATAGTATAGCTGAGAAACTCTGCTGTCTGAATCGGTTGCTGGGCGGTTTTAAATCCCATTGCACTCAGATCAAGCTGGCTGCGAACCTGTGCGGCAGTTTGACCGACATAGTGTTGTAGCGACTGATTTAGGTGATGTTTGCCGCCTGTGGCACAGGCGACGAGGATTAAGCTGCACAGCAGGACCAAGCACTTCATATTCATGGTTTTTAGACATGTTATTTTAATTAAATGAATAGTCGTGAGTTTATAGTTCAGTGTCAAATTATTTTATTGTTCAATAAAAAATTAAAGCAATAAAAAAGCCACTAAAAGTGGCTTTTGCTTGCGCTAAAACTTAGCGTGCACGATAGGTGATACGACCTTTGGTCAAATCATAAGGTGTCATTTCAACCTTCACACTGTCGCCAGTTAAAATACGGATATAGTGTTTACGCATTTTACCAGAGATGTGGGCAATCACTTCGTGACCGTTCTCTAAACGTACACGGAACATAGTATTAGGAAGCGTCTCGGTGACAACGCCTTCGAACTCGATGAGTTCCTCTTTATTGGCCATAGCCTACCTGAATGAATAAATTGGAAAGGCGCAAATTATAGTCAATTTTTTTGCAAAATACAAGGTGAAACGGGTGTTAGACTGATCATCTGTCAGTAAAATAAGCGAACGATCAGGATAAACTTTTTAACTAAAAAAATGTCGGTTTCTGTTGTCAGTTTGGTCAATCGCAGTTAATCTAAAATTAATCTTTTTAAGTATAAATGAAGTACATACAAGGAAGGCTTTTGAGTGAGTCAGCTAACGGATGCATCAGTCGTATTGCGTTTGGGCTATCAGGCGATTCGTCGTGCGGGTTTGCCGACAGAAGAACTTTTGACCAAAGCAGGAGTTGCTTTAAATCAGGTCGAGGCCAATGACCGTACGCCGCTGAGTGCCCAGTATGCCTTTTGGGTGGCAGCTGAAGAAGTCAGTAAGGACCCGGATATTGGTTTGCATCTGGGCGAACATTTACCACTGTATCGTGGTCAGGTGATTGAACACCTGTTTGTTTCATCTGAAAATTTTGGTGAGGGACTGAAACGTGCCTTGGCCTATCAACGACTGATCAGCGATGCCTTTGCTGCCAAGTTGGTGATTGAAGATGATCGCTGCTATTTAACCAATGGCGAGCAGCCTTTTGCTGAAAGTCTGGTCAATCGTCATTTTACCGAGTGTGCCATGTCGGGTGTACTGCGTTTCTTTAAATTTATTACCGAAGGACGTTTTGAACCGATTTATATCGATTTTAATTTTTCCAAAGGTGCTCCTGATGAGGAATATTTCCGGGTTTATGAGTGTCCGGTCAGCTTAGGTCAAAAAGAAACCCGACTTTATTTCGATCCAAGTATTCTAGAGTTTCCGCTGTGGCAGGCTGAACCAGAGCTTTTACAATTACATGAGCAGCTTGCAATTGAAAAACTGCAGGAACTGGCGCGTTATGATCTGGTCGGTGAAGTTCGTCGTGCGATTGGCTCTACTTTGGAAAGTGGCGAAACCACACTGGAAACTGTAGCTGCACAGCTAAACATCACGCCACGCCGCCTAAGAACACAACTGAGTGAAGCACATACCAGCTTTCAACAGATTCTGTCGGATTATCGCTGTCGTCTGGCCAAGCGTTTGCTGGCGAGTACCACTGAAAGTGTTGAAAGAATTGTCTATCTGACCGGATTCTCGGAACCAAGTACGTTTTATCGTGCCTTTAAACGCTGGACCAATGAAACGCCAGTGGAATATAGGAAACGCAAGCAGCGTTAAATGACCTCCCTGAGTCCCTCCTAAAAGGAGGGATTTTTCATTACGGCATTTGCGTAGGTTGTCGTTCCTCCCTTTAGCAAAGGGAGGTTAGGAGGGATTCAAAAATTAAGCTTTTAATTCGGCAGATTCAGCCAATGCGGCCCCAACGGTAATTTAGGCAATTCAAACTGCTCCGGATAGTCGGCATGAATAAAATATAAACCATCGGCAGGCGCAGTCACGCCAGCAGCTTTGCGGTCTTCGGCCGCGAAAATACTATCAATATGATCGGCAGCATACATGCCCTGACCAATTTCCAGTAGGCAGCCCATGATATTACGCACCATATGATGCAGAAAGCCATCGGCCTGAATATCCAGTACCAGATACTGACCATGCTGAATCAGACGGCAATGGCTGACATGGCGTACCGGTTGATTGGATTGGCAGGCAGCAGCACGGAAGCTTTCAAAATTATGTGTACCTTCAAACTTTTTCGCAGCCAGCATCATCTGTTCAATATCGAGTGGAGCATAGACATGGGTGACCTGTTTATGCAGCAAGGCAGGTCGCACAGGATGATTATAGACCACATAGCGGTAACGGCGTGCCTGAGCCTTAAAGCGGGCATGGAAGCTGTGATCCATCTCTTTGATCCACTGAATCGAGATATCTTTGGGCAACTGGCTATTGCAACCCATCAGCCAGCCACGTTCAGAACGAATGGCATCGCTATCAAAATGTGCCACCATATTGGTCGCATGTACCCCCGCATCGGTACGTCCGGCACCATGTAGGCTAATCGGTTGATCGGCAACCCGGCTCAGTACCTTTTCAATGGTTTCCTGCACACTTGCAACACCCGGCTGTTGAGTCTGCCATCCTCGATAATGCATCCCACAAAACTCAATTCCCACCGCAAAACGCTGCATAATGACCTCAAAACCTTATTGATCGTACCAATGACGATGCCATTGCTCTACAGTGTCATATTGTAAATACATTTTCAGGGCTTTTGCATACAGATCCGCATGGCCATAACTTTCATTCAGCAGAATTTTGCAGTGATTGACCCATTCTGCAATGGCATAGCGCTGATCTGTCGCGCCAAAAGGCACCTGGGTGGTCAGTACAGAGAGACAGCCTTGGTCATAGAGTTGATCAATGAGTGCGATCAGGGCCTCATTGACAGCGAGATTACCCGTGCCAAAACCTTGCAGAAATAAAAAATGCGGTGGTCTGGCTAATAAGCTGTGCAGGTTGTTCAGTTGCTGGGCCAGATCAATCGGTTGCATCATGATACTCATGCAGTTAAATCCAGCGGCTTTCCTAATATCTTCAGCTTTGACTTGATAACACTGCTGACTGGCCTGGATTGTAATATTGGCCTCAAGACCTGAGAAGGCATTTAACTCGGTGGTATGCTGTTTGAGTGCCGTCTGGGCATGCATTAGTTGATGATGAAAAGCCAGATAGACCCCTGCGGTACACATGCTGACAGAATCTAGGGCGAATCTCAGATTATCCAGCGCATCACTAAATTCGCGCTGCTTATTGCCCTGAGCATTCAGCAGCGGATATTGACTACCAGTCAGTACCACATGTGCCGAGTTGCCGAGAAAATGTGCCAGGACTGCACTGGCATAACTCAGCGTATCTGTACCGTGAATAATCACAAAATATTGGATCTTTCGAGATTGTAGTTCTTGAATAAACTGCACCAATTGCAGCCAGTCCGCTGCTGTACAGGCACTACTGTCTTTAATGGCTGGTGCGCGATGGCATTCAACGAAATATTGGTCTGCGAGTATCTGTTCGAGCTTGGGAATAAATAAATCCGCAGACATCGGGGCAAGTGGATCGCCGACACAGCCGAATGTGCCACCCATATAAATTAATGCAATATTTTTCATCATAAAAAAAGCAGCCAACCCTTGACTGCTTTAGTGTAAATCGAAATGCATCAAGATGCGATTTGATTCAGTAATTGCTCTGCGCGTTGCTGTTGCTCGGCCGTATATTCAGCTTCTCGCTCTGCAATGATCTCACGTGCGGCAACATAGGCACCGAGCTGAATATATTGCTGCGCAAGATCCAGATTCAGACTGGCCTCATTGATGTCCAGTAATTCCGGGAAAGATTGTACCAGTGGATCATGCTGGTCTGTGGCTGTTTGAACTGATGTAGCAGGAATGTCGAAAGTAACACCTGTTGCAGCAGGTTTAGTTTCTGCATGATCTAATTTAAAGTCTAGGCCTGATGAAAGGTCTGTCTGTGTCGCAGATTCACTCACAGGTGCAGCAGCAGAAAGACTAGACAGATCAAACTCAATTGCTGGTTCTGAGGTTTTTTCGGCGACAGGCGCTGGAGTTCCTATAGAAAATGAGAAATCCAGAGGCTTGATCTCTTCAGATACAGCAGCCGCTGTTTCTACTGGAGCAGCCTGCTGCAATTCCAGTTTAAAATCTAAAACAGGTGCAGTTTCTGTTGCTGCCGTAGGTGTAGTTTGCACAACAGCAGATGAAGTATCTTGAAATTCAAAATCTACAGCAGGTACCGGAGTTTCTTCAGATTTTGGCGCTACGACCGGCGTAGTTGTCGGTTCAAAATTAAATTCAAGTGGCTGAATATCCGCAACAGGCTCAATTGCTGGAGCTGGCTTGCTTGGTTGAAACTCTTGTTGCAACTGTTCAAATGCCTGCTCATTTGAAGGAGCGGGAGCGACCAGATCAGCAAAGGCATCGGAAGATGCCGAGGTTTCCTGTACAGATGAAGTTTTAAGCTGTGCACTTGGGAAATCAATCGTATCTTGAACAGCAGATAAAGATTGATCAAATTCACGCTGTTTGGCTTCAGCTTGCGCCAGAATCTCATCTAAATTTAAAGAACGGATATGGTTGAGCAGTTGTGAAATCGCAAACTCATCTTTCTGTAAGATATGAATATCTAACAACAGCAGATAGAGCTCATGCTGGGAATTGTCGCGATTCAATGCCTGGTTAATCTGAGCTTCGGCCGCAAAAAAATTACGTTCCTGAATCAGGCCTTCAATTTTTTTACGCGTTTCTGCGGATAATGGCGTTGCTGATTTTTTTGCGACCCCGACTGGCTCAACTACTTTGGTTTTTTGTGGGGCAGTTTTTGAAGCAGAGCCAGGTTTTTTCGCTTTTACAGTTTTAGTTTTTGCTTTATCTGATTCTTGAGCATCTTGTCGTTTTTTGACGACAATTAATACGATGATCAATATCACTAATGGAATCACATAAATCAGCATGTTTTACCCCTTGAGGATAGAGTGTATTCAATGTTCACTCATCCCAATAAATCGTCATGTGTAACTTTTAATTAATTGGCTTCTTATCTGCTTGTTGGGCTTTAAGCTGTTGTTGCAGCTGGGCCAGACGCGCATTTAATAATTGAATTCTGTGATCCTTCTGATTGAGTGCCAATTCTAATTCGGTTACGTTTCTCTGTAATTTAACGGTTTTTTCTCGGGCTGTCATAACTTTTAATGACAATTCCTTCGATGTTTGATTGTGTTCTGTGTTCTGGTTTGCAGAAAGCTGTCCGGAATCGTGCTGGTTCTCAGCAACCAGACTCATTTCAGCCTGATTCAGACGGTATTTAGTTTTGGTAGCAGGCTGAGAAGGTGCCTGTGTCTGCTTGGCGGCGGTGACTTTGATCGGAGCAGTTACAGTACTCATCATAGCTAAATTCAGTGCTGCACCTTTACGTAAACGATTGGCATTTCCTCCGATAAAGGCATGTTCATTGTTTTGCTTGATTTGCTGCATCACTTCATTAACCGGACGTTGCTGTTCTGCTGCAATTCGTGATGCGATTCCCCACAGCGACTCATTGGACTGAACCATATAAGTGGGTTGAGCTTGGGCTGAGGCACTCTTGGCTGGTGTAACTTTTGTTGTAATTGGAGCTGGGGTCTGTACAGGAGGAGTTGAGCCAGCCGATTTTCTGGCCTGTTCCTCGGCAAATTTCTTGACCAATGGATCGCTGGAAGCGCTTTGATGTTCAGAACCAGTCTCAGCCGGTTTTTGCATAGATACTTTATTTTGCTCTGGAGAAACATGATCTGCTGATAACTTGCTCGCTGGCGTATTTGCAGATACAGACTGTGCCGGCGTTGGTTTTACTGTAACAACAGGCGAGGATGGAATCGGCTGCGAAGTATGATGCGTTGAATCTGAAGTGGCCGATGCTGGAGTTTTAACCGTAGTTTGAGTATTGGCAGCAGTTACAGACTCGCTTTTAATTGTAGGAGCGATAGATTGCGCCGGAATCGATGGTGCTGCTGGCGCGAGTGTAGCTTGAGGAATTGAACTGCTAGACAATGTCGGCGGACTAACATGTTGCACAGCCAGCGGCTTTTCTAAAACCGGTTGCTTATTTGAAGTGGCTGGAGAGCTGTTGTAATGGGTAGTCACTGGCAGGTTTAAAGCAATATCTTTTTCACTGACCATGACAACTGGCGCAAGTGGGCGTTCATTCTGTTTTAGACTGGCTTTTAATAAATCGGTTTTCGCTTGCAAAGGCGTGCGGATATGTTGCAAACGTGCAGCATTGCCTTCCTTAATTTTGACAATGATATTCAGTTCCCGATCGGTTATTGGTCGAGACGATGTAATGGTAATGACTCCGGTGCCATTACTACTACGCCGGGTGAAAAAGTTCAGATGACCAGGCGGTTGATGTGATGCACCCATCGAGATTAAATCTTCAGGCGAAGCCAGACTCACCTCAATCGGTAAATTCATATCAGATTGTCGAAAGGTCATTTCAGCATAGAGTAACTCTCCAGGCGCAGACTGGATCTGAACCGGATCTACGTTAATCGCATAAATATTCTGTGAAGCAACAATGGCTAAAATGGCAAGCTTTAATTTGTTATATACAGTCATCTTAATTGTGAGCTCAGTCATTATCGCATAGCGAAAATTATAGATTAACGGGATGTTTCTTTTTTGTAAAATACTTACGCAATAGTTACATAAAAAAGCCGATCAATAAAGATCGGCTTTTTGTTTTATATCCATCTCGGGATATTAAACGTTTTTATAATCAATCAGGATGCGCAGCATACGGCGTAATGGTTCAGCAGCGCCCCAAAGCAATTGGTCACCGACAGTGAATGCACCCAAGTATTCTTTACCCATGTTGAGCTTGCGCAGACGACCCACTGGAACCGATAACGTACCTGTCACTGCAACTGGAGTCAGGTCAGTCATCGAGGCTTCACGGGTATTCGGAACCACTTTAGACCAGTCATTGGCACGTGCAATGATGTCTTCGATTTCATCCAGAGGCACGTCTTTACGCAGTTTTAGCGTCAATGCCTGAGAGTGGCAACGCATGGCACCAATACGCACACAGTGACCATCAATCGGCACGATCTGCTGGTTGCCCAGAATCTTGTTGGTTTCAACCTGGCCTTTCCACTCTTCTTTCGACTGGCCGCTTTCCAGTTGCTTGTCGATATAAGGAATCAGTGAACCGGCCAAAGGCACACCGAAGTTGCTGGATGGGAAGCCTTCACCGCGTTGTAATTCAGCAATTCTCGAATCGATATCCAGAATTGGAGAGCGTGGATCATCGAGTAATTCTTTGGTGTTATTGTATAAATAACCCATACCGCTGATCAGTTCACGCATGTTTTGCGCACCCGCACCAGACGCTGCCTGATAGGTCATAGACGTTGCCCATTCCACCAGATTGTTCTGGAACAGACCACCTAGACCCATCAACATCAAGGAAACCGTACAGTTACCGCCGACAAAAGTTTTGGTGCCTTTTACCAAACCGTCTTTGATCACATGCATATTGACCGGATCAAGTACAATGATGGCTTCATCATCCATACGTAAGGTCGATGCTGCATCAATCCAGTAACCATTCCAGCTTTCAGCTTTCAGTTTCGGGAAAACCTCAGAGGTATAGTCGCCACCTTGACAGGTAATAATGACATCCATCTGCTTCAGACTGTTAATATCTGATGCATCCATAAGTGCTGGGGCAGTCTTACCACCAAATGCTGGCGCTTCACCGCCTGCATTACTGGTAGAGAAATAAAATGGCTCAAAATGAGCAAAATCATTCTCTTCAACCATACGTTGCATTAGGACGGAACCGACCATCCCGCGCCAACCGACCAGACCTACTCTCATGTCACTTTGCCTCGGTGCGTTAAAAATTCTAAAGGGATTCGAGTGTATCAAAAAGGGACTCAACTGCAAGTGCTACACAATCAAAACATCAATATTCTTGAGCGAAATATCTGCTTTATGATACATACAAAATTGATAACGTCATTTTTCTTTCAGAAAAAATAATAACTTAATTAAGAGCACGCTTTATGATATGGGTTATCCAAATTGTGGCAATCATTGTCATTTGGTTAAGTTTCTGGTCACTGATCCCACGCGATGAATGGTGGATTCGAGGTGCGGATTTTCCACGCTTACAAATTCTGGTCTTGGGCTTTATTGCCTTTATTCTTTTTCTTCTGGTTGATCATCCCTGGAACTGGTTGAATCAGCTGCTTTTTGTCGGGCTGATGGCAGCTTTGGCCTATCAGTTGAAAATGGTATTGCCCTATACCTTTATCTGGAAAAAACAGGTCAAGCAGGTCAAGCATGATCAGCTGGATCCGCAACGTCAGATTTCCCTGGTCGTTTCCAATGTACTTACTACCAATACCAAATATCATTTACTGATCGAGCAGATCCAGATTCATCAGCCAGATCTGGTTTTGACTCTGGAAACCGATCAAAACTGGCAAAATGCACTCTCGGTGATTGAAGCTGATTATCCTTATCGCGTGCCTGTGCCTTTGGATAATCTGTATGGCATGCATCTATATAGCAAGCTCGAATTGAGTGAAACTGAGGTTAAATTTATTCTGAGTGACGAAATTCCCTCAATTCATACCACAGTGATTTTACGCTCGGGACAGCCAGTACAGCTCTACTGTCTGCATCCCAAACCACCCAGCCCGACCGAGGCCAAGGATTCTACCTTGCGTGATGCTGAACTGCTGATTGTCGGTGATCAGATTAAGGATCTGGATGAAAGCTGTATCGTCATGGGCGATCTGAATGACGTGGCCTGGTCACGTACCACACGCCTATTTCAACGCATTAGTGGGCTGCTAGATCCGCGGGTAGGGCGTCATTATGTGAATACTTTTCACGCAGATTATCCTTTTTTTCGCTGGTCGCTGGATCACGTCTTTCACAGTACCGATTTTGCCTTGGTACATATGGAACGTTTACCGCATGTAGGCTCTGACCATTTTCCGGTCTTTCTGGTTTTACAAACTGGTCGGGTATTCGAGCATATTCAGGAAGAATTAGAACAAACTGATGAAGATGAGCAAGAAGCACAAAAAGCCATTGAAGAAGGCATTCAGAAAGCAGAGAAAGAGGAAAAAATAGTCACTGATGAAGTTGCTATGGCATATAAAGAAGGAGGCAAAATCTCTTAACTTTTTAAGAGAAAAGTGTAAGAGATTGCTTACATCAGTTTGCGCTTCTTGCGGATGGGCAATCATGAGCAATCCAGGTATTCTAGGTTTATCAGCACAGGGAGTCGAGAAAGGATATTCTCATAAGGAAGACGAAGCTGAATGAAAACATCATGGATATGATGCTGAAAGGGAAATCACAAAAAATAGAACCAATTATAATAGATGAAAGCACAACCTCATTAACCCGGGTTTTACAGGATGTAGAACCCGGGTTAAATTATTTTCAGAGTGAATTTTTTTAAATATTTAATTGATTATTAAAGATAATTTTAGGCTTAAAGCTATATTTTTACAGTGCAGAATGGAAAATGTTATTGCCAGTGATGACTCAGTGAATGGATCAGAAATACTTCAGCTCTATCGTGCCAATCCATGGTCTGGTCACTGCACGTATAAATGGTCAGCTGGTCGGACTGGCGAATGCGATTTCAGATGGCTTTCTGGGGGTGTATTTCCCACACTTATTGATTGATCCGGACTGGCAACGACAAGGCATTGGTCGGCGGATCATGTAAAATATGTGGTAATGTTATTCAGGATTTCATCAGCAGATTTTAGTGGCCGATCAGCAGACAATAGGATTTTTATCAGGCTTTAGGCTTCACGCGTGCGGGACTAACGGAAGCTATGTAGATCTATCAAGGTACAGATCATCAACAGGATTTTAAACTATAGGAGCTGTAGCGATTTAAAGTCTAGGATCAAACAGATTTAGTAAATTTCCTTATAACCTTCAGGGCGAGTTTTAAAACGGCGGTGGAACCACATATATTGGGTCGGTGCGATGCGTAGCTGCTGTTCAATTATCAGATTCACGCGAGTAGCATCCTCGACTTCATTCTCACTAGGGAAATTCTCCAGTGCCGGTTCAATCAGTACATGGTAGCGTGGATTTTTGATATCGCCATGACGATAGAAATATAAAGGAATCGCAGCAGCTTTGGTCATTTTCAGTAAACGACGGTGCGCGGTGACGGTTGCCGCCGGTACACCAAAGAAAGGTGCCATCACCCCTTGTTTTAAACCATAATCCTGATCCGGACTGTACCAGATTGCATGGCCTTTTTTCAGATTACGTACCAGACCGCGCATATCATCATGATCAATTTGATGGGCATAAATCGTGGCGCGACAACGGTAAATCAGCATGTCCAAAAGTGGATTATTCTGTGGGCGATACACCACATCCGGTTCAAAATATTGTGCACACAGATATCCACCAGCATCCAGTAAGGTCGAATGCGTGCCTAGTAACAGCATACCCCGGCCTTCGGCTTGAGCATTCTGAATATGTTCCAGTCCTTCAATACTGACGCGATCCTGAAACCATTTCGGACTGTACCAGGCATTTAAGGTTTCAAAAACCCCCAGCATTTGATCGATAAAAACCTGACGCGCATTGTCCTGTATTTGCTCGGCAGACCATTCAGGAAAACAGACTTCCAGATTGCGCAGTGTGGTGTCGCGACGTGAGGGCAGATACTTAAAAGACAGATGGCCCAGCAGATAGGCCAGACGATACTGAATGGCCCACGGTAAAATCGCCAAAATCATCAGGAAAATAATACCCAGCCAATTGCCCCAGTATCGAGGTAACAGGAATGACCATTGAAATTCGCCGGGTTGATATGCAGGCTGGGTACTCATAGAACAATATAGGGCTAAAAGATTAAGTGCAGTCTAACAGAGAAGATTCTTGAAATAAAAAAAGCATCTGTACGAATACAGATGCTTGAGCAAATACTCGTGGAATATTTAACCGTTGCTAAGATTATCCAGCTCTTCCCAACGTTCCAATTTTTCCAGTAACAATTCATCAATTTCTGATAAACGCTGAGACAGTTGCATGGCTTTATCGGAATCACTGACAAATAAAGAGCCATCAGCCAGTTGTGCATTGATCTCGGCTTGCTCTTTTTCCAGCGCTTCCATTTCAGCCGGAAGTTGCTCGAGCGCGCGTTGATCTTTGTAACTGAGTTTGACTTTTTTGGCAGCAACGGGTGCGGCTTCAGCTTTGGCCATGGCTTTTTTCACGGCACTTTTTTGATCGACCACGGTCTGATCTGGACGCTGTTCAAGATAATCCTGATAACCACCGACATATTCGTCGATATTGCCTTTACCATCAAAGACCCAGGTCGATGTCACCACGTTATCCATAAAGGCACGGTCATGCGAGATCAATAACAAGGTGCCTTTGTAGCCACCGAGCATTTCTTCCAGTAACTCTAAGGTCACCATATCCAGATCGTTGGTTGGTTCATCCATCACAATCAGATTCGATGGTTTCAGCAACAGTTTCGCCAGCAAGATACGGTTGCGTTCACCACCAGACAACGCTTTGACTGGGGTACGTGCACGTTCTGGCGAGAACAGGAAGTCTTGTAAATAGCTATAGATATGACGACGGTTACCATTCACATCCACGTGGTCAGAGCCTTCAGAAACGTTATCTTTGACCGACTTTTCCAGATCCAGTGCATTACGCAGTTGGTCGAAATAGGCTACTTCCAGCTGTGTACCGGTTTTCACCGTGCCGCCATGCTCCAGCTCGCCCAGAATGGCTTTAATCAGTGTGGTTTTACCGACACCGTTATCACCGACCAGACCGATACGGTCACCGCGTAAAACCAGTGCCGAGAAGTTGTTAATGATCGGTGCATTGTCACCGAATTTCACACTCAGGTTCTCAATCTCAAAGACCAGTTTGCCGGAACGGTTGGCATCCTGAGTCGCCATCGCCACTTTACCTTGTTGCGAACGGCGCGCTTTGGATTCTTCACGCAGTGCTTTTAGAGCGCGAACACGACCTTCGTTACGGGTACGGCGTGCTTTGATGCCCTGACGGATCCAGACTTCTTCTTCCGCCAGCTTTTTATCAAACAGCGCATTCTGCTTTTCTTCAGCTTCCATTTGCATGGCTTTGAGTTCTAAGTAACGTGAATAGTTACCTTCATAACTGCGCAATTGACCACGATCCAGTTCCACAATACGGGTGGCGATGCTATCGACAAAGGCACGGTCATGCGAAATGAATAACAGAGTTAAATTGTTTTGATCGAGCAGGAATTTTTCCAGCCACTCGATACTTTCAACATCTAAATGGTTGGTCGGTTCATCCAGTAATAAGACATCTGGCTGAGTCAGCAAGGCACGTGCCAATAGGACACGACGCTTACGACCACCCGACAAATCGGCAAGATCTGCATCTGGGTCCAGCCCCATTTTGCTTAAAATCGAATTGACCTTGGTTTCCAGCGCCCAGCCATCGAGCTGATCCATTTTGTGTTGCAGATTGCCCATGCGGTCACAAGCGTCCATATCGCCCAGTACACAGGCTTCACTGGCTGCATGGTAGGCACGCAAAACTTCCGACGCTTCACCGGCACCGTCAGCCACGATATCCGCCACTCGGCCTGAGTCCATCGGTACATCTTGCGCCAGCATCGAAATCGTGATGCCATTTTGTAATGAAACTTCGCCGCTATCCGGCAGTAAACTTCCTTCAATCAGCTTAAGTAAGGTAGACTTACCCTCACCATTACGGCCAATCAAACACACTCGTTCGCCGCGCTCCAAGTTAAAATTCGCGCCGTTGAGCAGGGCGGGTCCACCAAACGCAAGTTGGACATCCCTAAGGGTAATATAGGCCATAATGTTTCCTGAAATCCCCAATGAGGACTTTAAATGACTAAACAACAAAATCTAAATGATCAGGCGTCATTTTCCGCACCCATTGAAGATTTGCAAGTGCGAATTGCATTTTTAGACGATTTAGTTGAACAGTTGAATGATCAGGTGGCTAAACAGACTCTGGAAATTGCCGATCTGAAAAAGCAAATGAGCCTGTTATATCAACGTGTTGAGTCCTCAGACCGCTCTGAAGGAATTGCGGATTTTGATCCAGTTGCTGATCGTCCGCCACATTATTAATTTGCAAGCAATCATTTAATAAAACCCTTATATTTGATAAGGGTTTTTTATTGCAGCTGCTATTTCACCGATGATTCGATTCATTTAATCAGCTCTCAGCCTGGAATCTAGCGATTTCTGACCTGCTTGCAGCAAGATCAAATATGTAATCTTCCACTCGGTTGGAATCTGGTAAATCCGCTGCAACCCGAATATTCACCATGAAATTATTTGACCTTTCACTCACTTCCTACTCTAATACTGGCTTTCAGGTACATTTCAGAAGCTTGTCCCATGCATCCAAAAGTTGTTCTACTCGACCTCGAAAATAATTTTCCGACGGCCAAGTTACTGCGTGAAATTGTGACGCATTATTCCAGCCTGTATCTGTTTAATTGTGCCGGAACATTTGAATTTTCATTAGAAGATTTAACCGAGCTGGCCGGCTGGATTGCGAGTGGACAGATCATCATTCTGGATACACCTGAATCGCCCCAGAAAGAATATGAATATGCGGTCATTGTCGGTCAGCTGATGGCGCTGTTGGAGCCGGAAACCGAAGTCGAGTTGATCTCGGCGATGGACAGCAGCGAGATGTTGCAGCAGATGCTGCAAGCCTCTGATATTAAATGTAGCCTGATTCAGATTCAGTCCGATGAAGTCTCTATTCCAGCAGAGCATGTTAAAAATTACCTGCCTAGTCTGGAGGCGATCCGCAACGAACCGGCCTTGCAACTGGTGAAAAAGTACTGTGATGCTCTAGGGAAAATGAGTGGTAAGCCAAATACCTTGGAAACCTTAAAAAATTCAGTTGCCAATATTCTGCACGTCATGCCCGTGAAGGCCCAGCATGTGGTCGGCATGCTGATTAACCTGAAAATTGTCAAACGCTATGATGAGCAGATCAGCTTCCGTAAAAAAGTCCTGAAACAGTGGCTACAGCTCAATCTGGATGAACAAGATCCGCTTGAAAATCCAAAACTGGATCAGGTCATGTCCCGGCTCAAAGTTGATGATGCTCCAGTTGAAGCATTGCAAACTCCAATTCAGTCAGCCCAGCAAGACCTGTTTAAAAACTTTAACCGGATTGATCCAGTGCAACTGGAAGTCGCACGTAAACTGCGCGAACTTCAGGGCGACAAACCCAAGGATATTTATGAATTACGTGATTTGCTAGAGCAGCTCTTTCCTCAATCGGATATCCGTCTGCTGCTGAAAGAGCTAATTGAGAAGGGTTATATTTACTGGAATGGTCACGAAGTTTTATATAGTCATGAAATGTTCTTGAATTAATTTTATCGTGCAAACTTGCGTTTTATATTGTGCTTATGCAACTCTAATAATAGAACATAAAGGTTGAACTATGGAAAACACTGGAATTTGGGTAGCGGTGATCATCATCATTTTTGTCATGGGGTCAATTTTTGGCTTACGTGTCAGCCCAAGAGAAAAAGCGCTTGGCATCATGCGTGACAAAGCCCGCAAAATGGGTCTGCATCCACGTTTGGTGGTTGCACCCGACTGGACCAAAATTCCAAAGGCCACTGAAAGTCGTGCCAGTATGGTTGCGTACTACAGCGTACTCATGCCAGATGCGCGTTTACCCTTGATGCGTGCCCGTGTTGTCGATAATAAACTCGAAATTGTGCAGGGTGATGAGAAATTTAAAGATTTTCCCATTGCATTAAAAGGCATTTATGCTATTGATATGCAGGCCAACTGTGTCGGATTGTATTGGGATGAACATGCTGATTTAAGAGCAGCCCAACTCGACGATATCAAAGCACTATTACACGCTTTGGCTGAACTTTAATTTAGAAATAAACAGGATTAACGGTTAATTATGGCGAACGCTCCTCGGTCCACATCAAAAAGCAGCACAGCAAAGTCTCCCGACGCTGGAAGTAAGCGTGCCTTAGTGATTGTGGAGTCGCCTGCAAAAGCGAAAACAATCAATAAGTACCTTGGTCCAAACTACATCGTAAAATCATCAGTCGGTCATGTCCGTGACTTGCCAACAGGCGGCTCTGCCAAATCGACAGAGAAAAAGCCGGCGACACGCACCAAACTGACAGATGAACAGAAAGCTGAAAAATCACAGAATGCGTTGATTAACCGCATGGGTGTCGATCCGGAACATGACTGGAAAGCCAAATACGAAGTGCTGCCCGGCAAGGAACATGTGGTTGCCGAACTGAAAAAACTGGCAGCGCAAGTCGATGAAGTCTATTTGGCAACGGATATGGACAGGGAAGGGGAAGCGATTGCCTGGCATTTAAAAGAAGTGATTGGCGGCGATGAGTCACGTTATCAACGTGTGGTCTTCAACGAAATTACCAAAAATGCCATTCAGGAAGCCTTTAAGCATCCTTCACGTCTGGATACCAATAAAGTCAATGCCCAGCAGGCACGCCGTTTCCTGGACCGCGTGGTCGGCTTCATGATTTCACCACTCTTGTGGGAAAAGATTGCCCGTGGCCTGTCAGCCGGTCGTGTACAGTCGGTTGCGGTGAAACTGGTGGTTGAGCGCGAACGTGAAATTCGGGCCTTTATTCCTGAAGAATACTGGCAGGTGTTTGCCGATACCAAATCGAAAAAAGATGACATCCGTCTGGAAGCAGTCAAGCAACATGGCAAGACTTTAAAGCTTCGTAATAAAGACGAAACGGATGCACTTTTAAACCTGATTAAAGATGCGGATTATACCGTTTCTGCCCGTGAAGATAAGCCAACCAAAGTCAATCCAAGCGCGCCCTATATCACATCGACGCTGCAACAGGCGGCCAGTACCCGTCTCGGTTTTTCTGTGAAGAAAACCATGATGCTGGCACAGCGCCTGTATGAAGCCGGTTTCATTACCTATATGCGTACCGACTCGACCTTCCTGAGTGATGATGCGGTAAGCATGGTCCGTGGCCATATCGAATCAGAATTTGGTGAGAAGTACCTGCCGGCCAAACCAAACCGCTATGGCAATAAAGCCGGCGCGCAAGAAGCGCATGAGGCAATCCGTCCATCTACTGTGGGCCTCAAAGGTGACAGTCTGGTCGGTGTGGAGCGTGATGCACAGCGTCTCTATGACTTGATCTGGCGCCAGTTTGTGGCCTGTCAGATGACACCGGCTGAATACCTGTCTTCAACCATTTTAGTCAATGCCAATGGCGTAGAACTAAAAGCCAAAGGCCGGACGCTGGTCTTTGATGGTTTTACCCGGGTGCGTGGTGCCAACAAAGCGGATGACGATATTCTGTTACCGGCAGTGAAAGTCGGTGAAGTGCTGAAACTTCAGAAGCTTGATCCATCTCAACATTTCACCAAGCCACCAGCTCGTTTTACTGAAGCCTCACTGGTCAAAGAACTCGAGAAAAAAGGCATTGGCCGTCCATCGACCTATGCTGCAATTATCTCAACCATTCAGGATCGTGGTTATGTGAAGCTCGATAACCGTCGTCTCTTTGCCGAGAAGATGGGTGAGATCGTCACCGACCGTCTGGATGAAAACTTCAATAACCTGATGAACTACGCCTTTACCGCAGATCTTGAAGGTCAGCTGGATAAGGTGGCAGATGGTGAGCGTAACTGGAAAGAGCTGTTAGACAGCTTCTACGGCGATTTCAAGCAACGTTTGACTACGGCGCAAGGCGAGAACGGTATGCGCCGTAATCAGCCAGTGGAAGTGGATGCGGTACATTGTAAAGAATGTGAGCGCCCAATGCAGATTCGTACCGGAACCACAGGCGTTTTCCTGGGCT
Organism: Acinetobacter sp. YH12254; assembly: GCF_013417415.1. NCBI lineage: Bacteria > Pseudomonadati > Pseudomonadota > Gammaproteobacteria > Moraxellales > Moraxellaceae > Acinetobacter > Acinetobacter sp. YH12254. The sequence goes on from NZ_VPEB01000001.1 coordinate 377,444, forward strand.
GTTCTGGTTATAACCTGCCACCGAAAGAACGTTGCAAGGGAACCTTGAACCTGACCCCAGTCGAGTCTCTGGCTGCACTGTCTGATGATGATGCGGCCGAAACCGCTGACCTGATGTCGAAGAAACGTTGTCCGGTGTGTGAAACGGCAATGGATAGCTATGTGATTGATGGCGGACGTAAACTGCATGTTTGTGGCAATAACCCGGACTGTGATGGTTATGAACTCGAAGAAGGAGAGTTCAAGATCAAAGGTTATGATGGCCCAACCATTCCATGCGACAAATGTGATGGCGAAATGCAGCTTAAAACGGGTCGTTTTGGGCCATACTTCGCCTGCAACAGTTGTGACAATACCCGTAAAGTATTAAAGAGTGGTCAGCCGGCACCTCCGCGTGTCGATCCGATCAAGATGGAACATTTGCGCTCGACCAAGCACGATGACTTCTTTGTGCTGCGTGATGGTGCGGCCGGCCTGTTTCTGGCGGCCAGCAAATTCCCGAAAGTGCGTGAAACACGGGCACCGAAAGTTGCCGAGATTCGCTCTGTGGCTGAACAGCTGGATCCGAAATATCAGTTTATCTTGCAAGCGCCTGATACAGATCCGGAAGGTAACCCGACTTTGGTGAAATTCAGTCGCAAGAACCAGTCGCAATATATTGGCTCTGAAAATGCGGAAGGCAAGCAAACCAAATGGTCTCTGGTTTACCAGGATGGAAAATGGGTTGAAGCCTAAATAAAGTTTAAACTTGAAAAAAATGCTGACGAAAGTCGGCATTTTTTATTTATGATGTGTCGATATTTTAAAAAAAGGCGGATTCAAGCGGCAAGTGCAACAGTATAAAAACCAGCCATAACATCACTAGGCGTATACCAACCTAGTGTTTTTCTAGGACGATGGTTGAGTGCAAATTCTATCTGCTCTATTTGTTCGTTTGA